>CAVRNW010000010.1:0-83260 GCA_963722665.1 uncultured Flavobacteriaceae bacterium | reverse complement strand
AATTGTAAATAAAGTATTACATTTAAGAAGGATTAATAGGCTTTAATGAATTTAACTTATTTTGATACAAAAAAAGTGTCACCCTTAGTGGAGGAATATTTTTCCTTATCCTTTTCAAAGGAAGTAGTTCCATTTCAATTGACTATTTTACCAATAGCAACTTCCATTTTAACCTGTATTTATTCCGGAGATCAAAAAGCAGTTGTAAATAATAAAGAAATATCTCTAGATGGATTAATTTTAAGTGGTCAATTCTTTAGATCGTATCAATTTGAAGTGAAATCAGAAGGATTTTCTTTTGGCATAAGTTTTCATCCGAGTACTTTACATAAACTTTTAAATATAAATATCTCCAAATTAACAAATAAACATGTTTTACTTAAGGAAATTCATCCAACTTTTTTTAAACAGTTAAATCCACTATTTTTAAGCTATAATGATGACCCCAATAAACTGACTTCAGAATTAAATAGACTAATTCTTAGCCTTCCATTGCACGAAAACGATACCACAAAATATATTGACAATACTATCGATTACATAAGAAAAAAAGATGGTATGTTGTCTGTTGAAGATATATTAAAAATTGTACCATTCAGTCAAAAATCATTGGAGAGTCATTTTAAAAAAATTATCGGCTTAACTCCTGGAAAATATATGAGATTATATAGATTTTTAAATTTAATGCGAAAATATGAAAGTCAGGAAATAGATATTAATGATCTTATCTACATGTATAATTATTATGACCACTCACATTTTTCTAAAGATTTTGTGCTTTTTATGAAAGAGACTCCAAAAAGTTATTTTAAAAAAGATTATCCTTTGCTCAAAAAAGTATTAAAAAAGTAAAATTTACGATTTTTTACAATATTTTAATATCAATCGGTTTTATTTTTATACTGAATAAATATCTAATTATAGGGATTATTTTGGGTTACATATAGTTTTAAGTTAGTTAGTTATGTGTATTATTTATTCGACAAATAAAAGGAGTTATATGCTTATATAGCTCCTTTTTGATTGAACTAGTTTGATAATCATAGTTATTTTCATATTTTGCATTACAGCTAACGCCAAAATAACTAATGGTAAAAATAACACGCCTTTTTGATTTTCCTTATTATCAACTGGAAAAGTATAATTTAGATTCCGCTTTGGTCACTAAATATGACGGGGAGTGGAAAAAGACTTCAACCAGAGAATACTTGGAAAAGGCAAATGCTATTAGCAGGGCCTTACTAAAACTTGGTGTTAAAAAAAATGACAAAATAGCTGTCATATCAACAACCAACAGAACAGAATGGAATATAGTTGATATTGGTGTATTGCAGATTGGTGCCCAAAATATTCCTATTTATCCTACAATTTCATCAGAGGATTACGAATATGTTTTAAACCATAGTGAATCATTGTTTTGTTTTGTTTCAGATGAAGAGGTCTTTAAAAAGATCAAAAAAGTAAGAGAGAAAACAAAATTGAAAGAAGTCTATTCTTTTAACCAAATAAAAGGTTGTAAACATTATTCCGAACTATTCGAACTTGGAAAAGATGAAAGCAATCAGCCCGAAGTAGAAAAGAGAAAGAAAGCAGTAAAACCAGAAGATCTGGCCACTATAATTTACACATCAGGTACTACCGGAACACCAAAAGGTGTCATGCTTTCACATCACAACATAGTGAGTAATGCATTGGACAGCATACCAAGATTACCAATTATTGAAGGAGGAGACACAAGAATCCTTAGTTTTTTACCAATCTGTCACATTTTTGAACGCGTATTGATATACATATACCAGTACTGCCGGTACAAGCATCTATTACGCTGAAGGTATTGATAAAATTGGTGACAATGCCCAAGAGATCAAACCAAATTTGATGAGTGTCGTACCGCGATTACTTGAAAAATTGTTTGATAAAATCTATGCCAAAGGTGCGGATCTATCAGGTATTAAAAAAGCGCTTTTCTATTGGGCAATAAAACTAGGGGAAGAATATGAACCTTATGGAGCGAATGGATGGTGGTACGAATTAAAATTGAAAATTGCCAGAAAATTAATTTTTTCTAAGTGGAAAGAAGCTCTGGGTGGGGAATTAGGAACTATGGTTTCTGGAAGTGCGGCTCTTCATCCAAGACTTTCACGTATATTTTGTGCTTCAGGAATGATGGTTATGGAAGGATATGGTTTAACAGAAACCTCTCCTGTTGTTGCTGTTGGAATGTACGCTAATAATATGTTTAAAATTGGAACAGTAGGAAAACCAATTGAGAATGTCGAAGTCAAAATTGCTAACGATGGAGAGATCCTAATCAAGGGACCAAATGTTATGAAAGGTTATTATAAAGACCCGGAAAAAACAGCAAGCGTAATGACAGGCGGTTATTTTCATACGGGAGATAAAGGAGAAATTGATGAAGATGGATTCCTGAAAATTACAGGTCGTAAAAAAGAAATGTTTAAAACTTCAGGAGGTAAATATATTGTACCAACCCTTTTGGAAAATGAACTAAAAGAATCTCATTTTATTGAACAGGCTATGGTAATTGGAGAAGGTCAAAAAATGCCTGCAGTGTTAATCCAGTTGAATTTTGAATTTGTGAGGGACTGGATAGATAGAAAACATAAAAATATTGGCAAGACCGAAATAGAAATGATCTCCTCAGATGTTGTAAAATATAGAATTCAAAAAGAAATTGATAAATGCAACAAGAATTTCGGAAATGGGAGCAAATCAAAAGATTTGAATTAACTCCGGATATTTGGTCCGTAGATGCTGGTCACTTGACGCCAACCATGAAAATGAAACGAGATGTAATTAAAGGATGAACACCAAGATCTATACAACAAAATTTATCAAACCTAAATATTGAATCTCCTCTGATTGGAGTTTTTTTGTCCGGTTCCTATTCCTAGCAACCTATTACTCAGATCAGTTTATGAATGATTTTTTTGCATAATTTATTATGCACGCATAATAAATTTTATTATATTTGAGCTTTCCATACAATTCATGAAAGACAAAACCATAGACTACTGTCATTTTGCAAATATTGGTGTTGAAGTATTACTGTTTATTGTACCAAGGGAACTCAATGATTCTGAAAAAGGCAAAAGGTTTGACTTTGGATGATAAGATAGTCAGAGATCGTTTAGTGAACGATTCGTTGGAAACTGCATTAAAATCGAAGCCTTCTCCAATTTATCATCAAAAATTTGCAAACAGAATTACTACTGGAAACTTAGAAGATGACATTGCAAAAGTGACAGACGTAGATTGGATCATTGAAGTCGTTGTTGAGCGTCTTGACATAAAGAAAATGGTCTTTGAAAACCTTGAAAACATAGAACCCCAGGAACCTTAATTACATCGAACACCTCCGGTATTCCTATTAAATTTATGAGCGAAGGTTGAAGTGAAGATTTCCAAAAACATTTCTGCGGAACACATTTCTTTAATCCTGCCAGATATTTAAAATTATTTGAAATCATCTTCTTGGGCCTAAAACTACTAATGACGTATTGGATTTCTAAACGGATATGGTGAACAGTTCTTGGAAAAACATCTGTAATAGCTAAAGACACACCAGCTTTTATTGGAAACAGAGTTGGTATCTTCGGCATTCATAGTCTTATTCCACATGTAAAAGATTAGGACTTAACTATAGAAGAAGTTGATAAATTAAGTGGCCCCAATTATTGGTCGTCCAAAATCAGCTACTTTCAGAACTGTTGATGTGGTCGGGTTAGACACTTTAGTTCATGTAGCTAACGGAATCTACGAAAACTGCCCGATGACGAGAAGCCCATGATCTGTTCAAACTCCCCGATTTCATCAATACTATGGTGAAAAACAAATGGTTGGGAAGTAAAACTGGACAAGGATTCTACAAAAAAACTAAAACGAGACAAGGGAAAAAAAGAAATTCTTTCATTGATCTTAATACTTTGGAATATCGATCTAAAAAACGAGCTAATTTTGCTACGCTAGAATTAACAAAAACATTGATAATGTAGTTGATCGTTTTAAAGTATTGGTTCTGGAAAAGATAAGGCTGGAGTATTTTACAGAAAGAATTTTGCTTCCATGTTCGAATACGTTTCTAATAGAATTCCTGAAATAACTGACGAACTTTATAAAATTGATGATGCTATGAAAGCTGGATTTGGATGGGAACATGGTCCTTTCCAAATTTGGGATGCCATTGGTGTTGAAAAAGGTATCTGAACTCATGAAAGCCGAAGGTAAAAAACCCGCTGCTTGGGTATCTGAAATGTTAACATCTGGAGTTACCTCCTTCTATTCGGTAGAAAGCGGTGCAACCTACTTCTATGACATAACTACCAAAAAATCACAACAAAAAGTACCAGGTCAAGATTCATTCATCATCTTGGATAACATCAGAAAATCGAATGAAGTGTTTAAAAATTCCGGTGTCGTGATTGAAGATTTAGGAGACGGAATATTAAACTGTGAATTTCAATCAAAAATGAACACCATTGGCGGTGATGTTTTAACTGGATTGAATAAAGCTATTGATCTGGCAGAAAAAGATTTTGCAGGATTGGTTGTTGGTAATCAAGGATCAAACTTCTCTGTTGGAGCCAACATTGGTATGATCTTTATGATGGCGGTTGAGCAGGAGTATGACGAATTGAATATGGCCATCAAATATTTCCAGGATACAATGATGCGCATGCGCTACTCATCGATTCCTACGGTATCCGCGCCTCATGGCATGACCTTAGGAGGAGGATGTGAATTATCAATGCACGCAGACAAAGTGGTTGCTGCAGCCGAAACATATATTGGATTAGTGGAATTTGGCGTTGGTGTAATTCCCGGTGGTGGAGGCTCTAAGGAAATGGCACTTCGTGCACAGGATAACTTCAGAAAAGGAGATGTAGAACTTAATATACTTCAAGAATATTTCTTAACCATTGGAATGGCTAAAGTTGCAACTTCAGCCTATGAAGCCTTTGATATGGGCGTTTTACAAAAAGAGAAAGATATTGTAGTTGTAAATAAGGAAAGACAGATTGCAACTGCAAAGGCTCATGCAAAATTAATGGCAGAAGCCGGCTATACACAACCAGTAAAACGCAAGGATGTAAAAGTTTTAGGGAAACAAGCATTAGGAATGTTCTTAGTAGGAACAGATTCAATGGAAGCAAGCAAATACATAAGCGAACATGACCATAAAATTGCTAACAAATTAGCTTACGTTATGGCTGGAGGAGATCTATCTGAACCAACTTTAGTAAGTGAACAATACTTATTAGATCTTGAGCGTGAAGCCTTCTTGAGTTTATGCACAGAGCGTAAAACCTTAGAACGCATCCAGCATATGTTAAAAACAGGGAAACCATTGCGCAACTAGAAAGTACAACCAAGAAGTAAGAAACAAAATCTTAACTCTACACTCAAATCTCAAAACTCTAAAAAAATGAAACAAGCATATATAGTAAAAGCATATAGAACAGCGGTAGGTAAAGCACCAAAAGGTGTCTTCCGATTTAAACGAACAGATGAATTGGCCGCAGAAACCATTCAGCATATGATGAAAGAGTTACCACAATTAGATAAAACTAGGATCGATGATGTTATTGTAGGTAACGCAATGCCAGAAGGTTCCCAAGGATTGAATATGGCACGATTGATCTCTTTGATGGGATTAGATATAGTTGATGTTCCGGGTGTAACGGTTAACCGATTTTGTTCTTCAGGAGTTGAAACAATCGCTATTGCAGCGGCTAAAATTCAGGCAGGTATGGCAGATTGTATAATTGCCGGTGGTGCAGAAAGCATGAGTTCAGTTCCAATGACAGGTTTTAAACCAGAATTGAATTATGACTTGATTAATTCCGGTCATGAAGATTATTATTGGGGAATGGGAAACACGGCTGAAGCAGTAGCCAACCAATTTAAAGTATCTCGTGAAGATCAGGATGAGTTTGCTTACAATTCACATATGAAAGCTTTAAAAGCTCAGGCTGAAGATCGTTTTCAAGAACAAATAATTCCCATAAAAGTAGATCAAACCTATATAGATTCTAACGGGAAGAAAGCAACTAAATCATATACAGTGACTAAAGATGAGGGACCGAGAAAAGGCACAAGTTTGGAAGCCTTAGCAAAATTACGTCCAGTTTTCGCAGCAAACGGAAGTGTTACTGCCGGAAACTCTTCTCAAATGAGTGATGGAGCCGCATTTGTTATGGTAATGAGTGAGGATATGGTTAAAGAATTAAATCTGGAACCAATTGCACGCTTAGTAAACTATGCAGCTGCCGGGGTAGAACCTCGCATCATGGGAATTGGACCAGTAAAAGCAATACCAAAAGCACTTAAGCTGGCAGGACTAAAGCAAAAAGATCTTGAGCTAATTGAATTGAATGAAGCTTTCGCTTCACAGTCATTAGCAGTGATTCGAGAATTAGATCTAGACCCTAATATCATCAATGTAAATGGAGGAGCCATTGCTCTTGGTCACCCTCTTGGATGTACTGGAGCAAAATTATCAGTTCAATTGTTTGATGAAATGCGCAAACGCAATATGAAAGGTAAGTATGGAGCTGTAACCATGTGTGTAGGAACAGGACAAGGAGCTTGTGGAATATTTGAATTTCTAAATTAGTAATGAGATATAAGTATTGAGAATTGAGAATTCTCATATAATTAAAAAACTAAAACATTAAAACCAAGTAGTTTGAGTCTCAATACTCACTACTAAATACTAAAATCTATATAAAAGCAATGGAAGCAAAAGAAAAAGTACTATTAAGAGGAGGACAATTCCTTGTGAAAGAAACAAAATGTGAAGACATATTTTCTCCAGAAGATTTTACTGAAGAACAAAAAATGATGAAGGAAGCTGTCATGGAATTTAATGACAGAGAAATTATTCCTCATCGCGCACGGTTTGAAGCTAAGGATTACGCCTTAACTGAAGAATGCATGAGAAAAGCCGGCGCATTGGGATTTCTTGGAGTTGCCGTTCCTGAAGCTTACGGAGGTTTAGGAATGGGTCTTGTTTCTACTATGCTTGTTTGCGATTATATTTCCAGTGGAACAGGATCTTTTAGTACTGCATTTGGTGCACATACAGGAATTGGAACGATGCCTATTACCTTATATGGAACAGAAGAACAAAAGCAAAAATATGTTCCAAAATTAGCAACGGGAGAATGGTTCGGAGCTTATTGCTTAACAGAGCCTGGTGCAGGTAGTGATGCAAACTCAGGTAAAACAACAGCCACACTATCTAAAGATGGAAAAAGCTTACAAGATCAACGGGCAAAAAATGTGGATCTCAAATGCAGGTTTTTGTAATTTAATGATAGTTTTTGCTCGTATTGAAGACGACAAATACATTACAGGATTTATAGTAGAAAACGATCCAAAGAATGGAATAACAATGGGAGAAGAAGAGCACAAATTAGGTATTCGTGCGTCTTCTACACGTCAAGTGTTCTTTAATGATTGTGTTGTTCCTGTTGAGAATATGCTTGCTGGCCGCGGAGAAGGTTTCAAAATAGCAATGAATGCACTTAATGTTGGCCGAATTAAATTGGCAGGTGCCTGTGTAGACTCACAAAGACGTATAACAACGATAAGTGTACAGTATGCTAATGAACGAAAACAATTCAATACTCCTATTTCAGAATTTGGTGCAATAAAAGTAAAACTGGCAGAAATGGCAACCAGTGCTTATGCCTGTGAATCCGGAACGTACAGAGCTTCGAAAAACATTGAAGACAGAATTGCTTTAAGAGTGGCAGCTGGAAACACCCATCAGGAAGCAGAGTTAAAAGGTGTTGAAGAATACGCTATAGAATGTTCAATTCTTAAGGTAGCGGTATCGGAAGATGTTCAGAATTGTGCTGATGAGGGTATCCAGATTTTTGGAGGTATGGGATTCTCTGAAGACACACCAATGGAAGCTGCCTGGAGGGATGCTCGTATTACGCGAATCTATGAAGGTACAAACGAGATTAATAGAATGCTCATTGTAGGAATGCTTGTTAAAAAAGCAATGAAAGGTCATGTGGATTTATTGGGACCTGCTCAAGCTGTTCAAGAAGAATTGATGGGAATACCTTCTTTTGAAACTCCGGATTATTCTGAATTGTTTTCGGAAGAAAAGGAAATGATTAAGAAACTAAAGAAAACCTTCTTAATGGTTGCTGGAGGTGCAGTCCAAAAATACGGACAAAACCTTGAAGAACATCAACAATTATTGATCGCTGCAGCAGATATTTTAATTGAGATATATATGGCAGAATCAGCAATTTTGAGAACAGAAAAGAATGCGAAACGATTTGGAGAAGATACTCAATCTGTTCAAATAGCAATGTCTAAATTATATTTATATCATGCGGTAGATATCGTTGAAGAAAAAGGAAAAGAAAGTATTATTTCATTTGCAGAAGGTGACGAACAACGTATGATGCTAATGGGACTAAAACGTTTTACAAAATATACAAACTATCCTGATATTGTTGATTTACGAAAAGAAATCGCAGAAAAAGTTAAAGCTGAAAACAAATATTGTTTTTAGTCTTATTTACTAACTCAATTAAAAACCGCTTTCTAAATTAAGGCGGTTTTTTTATTTTCAGTAAATTAGTTGAAAATAAATTTAATGAAAAACTTATTCCTTGCTTCACTCCTTTTTACTTCATCATTTTTAAGCGCACAATCTGACCAAAAGTTATACGATATAATTGATACTGTGTCTGCAGAACGACTTCAGAAAAATGTTCAAATACTTGTTGATTTCGGGACAAGAAATACCTTTAGTGATACTATTTCTAATACGCGTGGAATTGGAGCCGCAAGACGTTGGATAAAATCTGAGTTCGAAACGATATCAAAACAATGTGACAATTGTTTAGAGGTTTTCTATCAAAAAGATCTTGTTACCAAAGCGGGAAATAGACGTGTTCCTCATGATGCCTGGGTTGTAAATGTCGTTGCTGTACAGAGAGGTGCAAAATATCCGAACAGATATATAATAATGAGTGGCGATATCGATTCCCGTGGTGGTGACACCATGGACTTTATTTCTGACGCTCCCGGAGCTAACGATAATGCTTCCGGAATGGCCGGAACTATAGAAGCAGCAAGGGTTTTAAGCAAATACAAATTCGAAAATAGTATAGTTTATGTTGGCCTTTCCGGAGAAGAACAAGGGCTTTTTGGTGGCGCCGGATTGGCTAAACATGCCAAAGAAAATAACTGGGAGATTATTGGTGTTCTGAATAATGACATGATAGGAAACATAAAGGGCGTTGATGGGGTAATTGATAATCGCACCTTCAGGATTTTTTCAGAACCTGTACCTCCTACCGAAACAGAAAGAGAAAGAACACTGCGAAGATTCTATGGTGGTGAAGTCGATGGAATATCCCGACAGTTGGCCAGATATGTTCATAAAACAACCAAAACGTTATATGCCGGAAATGAATCCGATGATGGTTTACAGATTAGACCGCTTTGGTCGTGGTGGACATCATCGGCCATTTAACGATTTAGGCTATGCAGGAATACGAATTATGGAGGCTCATGAAAATTACACTCAACAGCATCAGGACATCCGTGAAGAAAATGGTATTAAATATGGTGATGTGATTGAACACGTAAATTTTGATTACGCAAAGAAACTAACAGCTGTAAACGCTATCAATTTAGCTAGTTTAGCTTGGGCTCCACCTGCTCCAAAAACTGTCTCCATTGGTGGTATTGTAGAACCATCAGTTAAATTGGAGTGGACTAAAGTTGATGGTGCTATTGGTTATAAAATCTATTGGAGAGATACCACCTCTCCCACCTGGGACAACAGCAGATATGTTGGAGATGTTTCGAAGTTTACCTTAGATGGTATTGTTATTGATAATTACTATTTTGGAGTTGCATCAGTTGGTAAAAATGGCTTTGAAAGTATGGTAGTTTTTCCTAACGAAATTATAAGAAATTAAAAATGAAGAAATTAATAATCATATTTATTCTGTTTCTGTTTCAGGTTGCCCAATCTCAAAATAAACAATTCACCTTGCAAGACACTTTAAGAGGAAGCATAACACCGGAAAGAGCATGGTGGGATCTGACATATTACCATCTGGATATTAAGGTAGATCCTGACAATAAATTCATTTCAGGAACAAATACAATCAACTATAAGGTTTTAAGTTCTAACTACTGTATTGCAAATAGATCTGCAACCACCTTTACAAATAACAAAAGTAACACAAGATGGTAAAGATCTGACATTTAAAAATGTGGGAAATGCGCATTTCATAGAACTAAAAAACCGCAAATAACAGGAGACATTGAAAGTGTAGATGTTTATTATGAAGGTAATCCTAAAGAAGCTATTAGGCCTCCCTGGGATGGTGGTTTTACCTGGGACAAAGACAACAATGGAAATGATTTCATAGCAACATCATGCCAAGGTATTGGAGCAAGTATTTGGTGGCCAAATAAAGATCATATGTATGATGAAGTGGATAGTATGTTAATAAGCGTTACGATTCCTAAAGGGCTTACCAATGTATCAAATGGCCGACTTCAAAAACTTGAAGAAAATGATGATAACACAGTAACCTCTCAGTGGTTCATCAATAATCCTATCAACAATTATGGAGTCAATGTCAATATTGCAGATTATGTTCATTTTTCTGAAGTGTATCCGGGTGAAAATGGTCCATTAGACATGGATTATTATGTTTTAAGAGATAATCTTGAAAAAGCCAAAGAACATTTTAAAGATGCTCCTAAAATGATGAAAGCTTTTGAATATTGGTTTGGACCATATCCTTTCTATGAAGATGGATATAAACTAGTTGAAGTTCCTTATTTAGGTATGGAACATCAAAGTTCTGTAACCTATGGAAATCAATATAAAAAAGGCTATTTAGGAAGAGATATATCAGGAACCGGCTGGGGATTAAAATTTGATTTTTTGATCATTCACGAATCCGGTCACGAATGGTTTGCAAATAACATAACTTATAAGGATGTTGCCGATATGTGGATTCATGAAGGGTTTACAGCTTATTCAGAAAACTTGTTTTTAGAGTACCATCTTGGTGAAAAAGCTGCATCAGAATATGTCATTGGAAAACGTAAAACAATTAAGAATGATCGCACCGATTATTGGTACATTATAATGTGAATAAAAGAGGTTCCGGAGATATGTACAATAAAGGAGCTAATATGCTACATACTCTTAGACAACTTATTGAAGATGATGATAAATGGCGAAATATATTACGTGGACTTAATAAAACATTTTATCATCAAACAGTTACATCAAAACAAATTGAAGATTATTTATCTAAAGAAACAAGAGATCGATTTAACTGAATTCTTCGATCAGTATTTAAGGGATATCAGGATTCCAACATTGGAATATACCATAAAAGATAATGTGCTTAAATACAGATATATCCATATCGTAGATAAATTTGATATGCCTGTTCAAGTCAATATTGATGGTAAAGATCAATGGATATTTCCAAAATCAGAATGGAAAACAATGCCAATAAAAAGTAAAGCTATTTTTGTTGATCCCGATTTTTACATTGAAACCAAAAAGATATAAATGGAATTTCCTGAACTATATTTTGAAAGAGATGTAGAATGGTATGACTGGTTATTACAAAATCACAAATCTCACAATGGCGTTTATCTCATTTTCTATAAACTAGAATTGAATATTCCGACAATGCGTTGGGAAGAAGCAGTGAAAGTTGCGCTTTGTTTTGGCTGGATAGATTCCACTGTTAAAAGTTTAGGAAACGGTAAACGTCAACAATATTTTTGTCCAAGAAATCCTAAAGGCGTTTGGAGTGCATTGAATAAAAGATATGTAAAAGAATTGATTGCTTCTAATTTAATGCAGGAACCTGGATACAAAATAATTGAAATAGCCAAAAAAAACGACATGTGGACTTTTATGGATGATGTTGAAAAAGGTATAATTCCTGAAGATCTCCAAAAGGCCTTTGATAATAATGAACTAGCATATGAAAATTACCTTAATTTTTCTCCAGGATATAAAAAGAGTTATCTCTCATGGTTAAAAAGTGCCAAAAGAGATGAGACCAGACAAAAACGTATAGCAGAAATTATCGAATATTGCCGAATGAACAGTAAAAACAGAGGTGGATTCTGATTTATTTCAAACCACTTATATAACTGCCATATGGATCTTTAAATTGAACACCTTCAGTGAATCTATATTTACTTAGTTTCTTAAATTGAACCAGTCCCCAAAGAACAAATTCCTTCAAAAAATAATGGTCTTCTTTTTTTGCATCAGGTTGGTATTGCTTTAATAACGAATCTAGAGGAGTTACTGAGTCTAACATCTTTTTATATTCAGAATCGGTTACATCGTCTAAAAGTTCAAATCCACTTCCTTCAAAGAACCAATAAATAATATCGTCATACGGACTTTTTTCACCTTCCTTCTCCAGTTTTTCTATTTTAGGAAAATATTTCGGAAATAAACTTTCTATGGCTTTTTCAATTAAACCTTGAGCTACAAAATCGGCACCTTCCTGTTCACCTTCGTAAACTAATTCAACTTTGCCCGTTATTGCCGGAATCACACCAACAAAATCACTCAAACGTACCGTTGTTTTTGAGTCTCCTGATTTAAGCGATCGTCTTTCGGAAGTACTCAATAGGTTTTCATAGGCTGTAATACTCAATCTTGCGCTTACTCCACTCTTGGCATCAATATATTCACTTTTCCGTGCTTCAAAACTGATTTGCTCTAATAAGTCTTTAGCCAACTCCGGAACCAAAATGGTTTCTGATTGTCTATCATCTAGTTTTGCCTCCTGATTAGTGATGGTTTTTGCAATTTCTATTGTTTCAGGATAATGCGTTAATATCTGAGATCCGATCCTGTCTTTTAATGGTGTTACAATACTACCTCTGTTAGTATAATCTTCAGGGTTTGCTGTAAAAACAAATTGAATGTCCAAAGGCAATCTCAATTTAAATCCTCTGATCTGAATATCGCCTTCCTGCAAGATATTGAATAAGGAAACCTGAATTCTTGATTGCAGATCCGGTAATTCATTGATCACAAAAATACATCTGTTTGCTCTTGGGATCATTCCATAATGTATCACTCGATCATCAGCGTAACTTAATTTTAAATTAGCTGCTTTAATAGGATCCACATCTCCAATAATATCTGCGACAGTCACATCCGGAGTGGCAAGCTTTTCAGCAAAACGGTCTACCCTGTGCAACCATGAAATTGGCGTATTATCTCCCAGTTCCTTAATTCTTTCTTTAGCATATCTCGAAATAGGATTGAACGGATCATCATTGATCTCTGATCCTTCTACATACGGAATATATTCATCCAACAAATTGATCATTAGCCTTGCTAACCTGGTTTTAGCTTGTCCTCTCAACCCCAAAAGATTTATATTATGTCGAGATAAAATTGCTCTTTCTAATTCTGGAATCACAGAATTTTCAAAACCGTGAACTCCTGTAAAGGTCGTCTTGTTATTCTTTATGTTTTCAATAAGATTATCCCGAAGTTCATCTTTAATTGATTTGCTTTTAAATCCGGCATTTTTTAATTCGCCTAAAGTTTTTATACTTGTCTCTTTCATAATTATTATTATCCCTTAATTCTTTTTTTTCTGTTGTTTTCGTAATCTTCAAAGATCATTTCCCCAAGACCTGACAATCCTGTATAAAATGCTTTTCCCCTGTTTGCTTTTGTAAATTCTCTTACAAATCGCATTAAATAACTATCATCAGTGATCATAAAAGTTGTGATCGGAATATGAAGTCTCCTGGCTTGTTGAGCCATGGCATAGCATTTATTCATAATATATGGATCAAGCCCATTACTGTTTTTGTAATAATCACCATCAGGAAGCCGCAAACAACTTGGTTTACCATCAGTGATCATAAATATCTGTTTGTTGGTATTTCGTTTTCTGCGCAACAGATCCATGGCCAATTGCAATCCTGCCACGGTGTTTGTGTGATAAGGCCCTACTTTCAGGTAAGGCAGATCTTTTATTTCAATCCTCCATGCATCATTACCAAAAACCAAAATGTCTAGAGTATCCTTAGGATATCTGGTTGTAATAAGTTCTGCCAGAGCCATAGCCACTTTCTTTGCCGGAGTAATTCTATCTTCACCATACAAGATCATACTATGGCTAATATCTATCATTAAAACAGTACTCATTTGTGCTTTATGAGCTGTTTCTTCAATCACCAGATCAGATTCAGTAATATTAAATTCTCCTATACCATTATTGATTTGTGCGTTCTTTAAACTTTCGGTCATTGATACTTTATCCAAAGAATCTCCAAATTGATAACCTCTGAAATCACCTGTATGCTCATCTCCTATTCCGGTCTTTTTTGTTCTGTGATTTCCTGTGCCACTTCTTTTTATCTTTCCAAAAATCTGATCCAAAGCTTGTTTCCTTATGGCTCGTTCCGTTTTTGCGGTAATACTGTACTTCCCTTTACCATCCTTATCACCTTCTCCTTCGCCACCTTCTTCTATCTCAAACTCTTCCCTTATATATCCCTTGTTTTTCAGGTCTTCTATGAAGTCCTCAATCGTGTAATTCTCATCTGTCAATTTGTATTCCCTATCCAGTTCCCTCAACCAGTCTATGGCTTCATCAAAATCACCTGAAGTATGAGTAATCAACTCTTTAAAGATGTCAAAGAGTTTTTCAAAGGGCGATTGTTTTTTCGCCTCAAATTTTTTGAAAACAAAACCTTTTCTCGATGTAGTATTTTTCATAGCGCAATAAAAATAATGTTTTTTATTAATAAAAATCAATTCATTAACGCTGTTTTAAGAATATTTCAATTGTAATAAAAGTTGCATCTCTTAACTGGATCATTTTTATATATTTGCTCCGATCAAATAGGTTCTAAGCATGGAGTATAAATCATGTTATCACTGCGGAAACGATTGTGATACAGTTACAATTAATTACGATGACAAAGATTTTTGTTGTAATGGCTGTAAAACGGTTTATGAAATATTCTCAGAGAACGAACTCACATGCTATTATGACCTGCAAAACGCTCCAGGAGCAATTCCATCTGAAATTGAAGGAAAATATGATTTTCTTGATAATGAGAAAATAAAGGAAAAATTATTGGAATTCAATGATGATAAAGTTCAAATAATTACTCTTTATATTCCACATGTTCATTGTAGTTCGTGTATTTGGATCTTAGAAAATTTGAATAAATTAAATAAATCCATTTCCTCTTCTCAAGTTAATTTCAACAAAAAAACGGTACGAGTTGTATTTGATCCCAACACATATTCTTTAAAGGAGCTGGTCAAATTATTGTCTTCCATAGGTTATGAGCCAAACATTAGTCTGGAAGATTTTGACAAAAAGAATATAATTATTAACAGATCCCTTTTTTACAAGTTAGGAATTGCAGGATTCGCATTTGGAAATATCATGTTCCTCTCGTTCCCAGAATATTTTCAGGTGGATGGATTTTGGATTGACAAATACAAGCACTTTTTCCGTTGGCTTATATTTGCATTTTCGATTCCTGTTGTGTTTTATGCAGCTCAAGACTATTTTATATCTGCATTTAAAGGACTTAGAGCTAAATTATTAAATATAGATGTTCCTATAGCTTTAGGTATTTCGGTTTTATTCATCAGAAGCACTATTGAAATTATTTTTGACCTGGGTTCGGGATTTTTTGACAGTTTAACCGGTTTGGTTTTCTTTTTGTTGGTAGGGAAATATTTTCAGCAACGAACTTATTCTTTCTTATCATTTGAGCGTGACTATAAATCATACTTTCCTATTGCTATCACAAAAATTGTAAATGGTAAGGAAGAAAATATTCAGGTTTACGATATAAAAAAGGGTGACAGGTTAGTCATAAGAAACGAAGAATTAATTCCTGTTGATGGTATATTAATAAATGGAAATGCACAAATAGATTATAGTTTTGTTACTGGAGAATCTGCAGTAGTATTTAAGGATTCAGGCGATAAAATTTTTGCAGGTGGAAAGCAAACAGCCGGCGTAATTGAAATGGAAGCCCTTAAATCTGTTGAACAAAGTTATTTGACACAACTTTGGAGTAATGACATTTTTAAAGCTAATAAGGAAGAAACATTCTCCAACTTAACAAATAATGTTAGTAAGCGGTTTACAGTAACCATTTTGTCAATTGCAATTATTTCTACAGTTTATTGGCTGATTTATAATCCTAGTCTTGCCTTAAATGTTTTTACAGCTGTATTGATCATTGCTTGCCCTTGTGCACTGGCCTTATCGGCTCCATTCACTTTTGGGAATTTATTGCGGATTTTGGGTAAGAATAAATTTTATTTAAAAAACACCTCAGCATTAGAGCAATTAGCTGAAATTGATACTATTATTTTTGATAAGACCGGAACTATCACAACCAGCAAATCCAACTCAATAACTTATGAAGGTATTGATTTGACCTTGGAAGAAGAAGAACTTTTAAAAAGCACCTTACGCGGATCCAATCATCCGTTAAGCAGAGCTTTGTACAATCTACTCAAACAGAATGACATCCTTACTTTAGACAGTTTTGAAGAACATATGGGTATGGGTATTCAGGCGACTCATGAAAATAAACAAATGAAAATCGGTTCAGCATCGTTTGTTGGTGAAAATAAAGCTGATGACCATTTGAATACTTCGGTCCATATAAGTTCCAATAATATTTACAAGGGTAAATTTGTCTTTAAGAATATTTATAGAGAAGGCCTGGTCCCTTTATTCAGAAAATTATCAACACGATATAATTTAGTAATATTGTCTGGCGATAATGAAGGGGAAATGGAATATTTAAAAGACATTTTACCAAAACATACATCCTATTATTTCAATCAAAAACCAGAAGATAAACTCAACTATATAAAATCACTTCAAAAGGAAGGAGAATCAGTTCTTATGATTGGTGATGGGCTGAATGATGCCGGAGCTTTGGCGCAAAGTAATGTAGGTGTTGCCATTTCAGAAAATATAAATGTGTTTTCCCCTGCTTGCGATGCCATTTTAGATTCTAAACAATTTACCAAATTATGGGGGTTTTTAAATATTTCTAAATCAGCGATTAAGGTCATTAAATTAAGTTTTGTATTATCATTTATATATAATATATTGGGATTGTATTTTGCAGTAACAGGACAATTATCTCCTGTAGTTGCAGCGATTTTAATGCCTCTTAGCTCAATTAGTATTGTGGTTTTCACAACTGCGAGTACTAATTTTCTAGGTAAAAGGCTTAAGAATAATTTTTAACTAAAAATATGATATTTATCATTTTTTTGGGTTTACATCAAAGGTATTTTTGGAACTTTATTTTTTTAGGGTATGAGCGTTATTTATTTACTACTTACAATTAGTTTAATTGTAGCAGTCGGGTTTTTTATTGCATTTATTTTATCAATAAAAAACGGGCAATACGATGACAGCTACACTCCCTCCATCAGAATGCTTTTCGAAGATGAATTGGTCAAAGAAAAACCAAAACAATCAATACAAACTACTAAAGAATCAATACAAACCAAAAAAGAAAAATAACTAATCAATATGGAAATGCAGCAATTTCATTACGATAACAAGATCGTAAAAAACTTTATTTATGCAACAATACTCTGGGGAGTTGTAGGTATGTCGGTAGGATTAATTCTTGCCTTCATGTTTTTGTTCCCTAATTTAACAGATGGTATTTCATGGTTAAGTTTTGGCCGATTAAGACCATTACATACAAATGCAGTGATTTTTGCATTTGTAGGTAATGCCATTTTTGCGGGAGTTTATTATTCTACTCAGCGATTATTAAAAGCCAGAATGTTCAATGACATTTTAAGTAAGATCAACTTTTGGGGTTGGCAATTAATTATTGTTGGAGCTGCAATTACCTTACCCCTGGGATTTACAACATCAAAGGAATACGCTGAATTGGAATGGCCATTTGATATCGCTATTGCATTAATTTGGGTCGTTTTTGGATGGAACCTGATAGGCACAATGCTAAAAAGAAGACAACGTCACTTATATGTTGCTATCTGGTTTTATATTGCAACTTTCGTAACCGTTGCTGTTCTTCATATTTTTAATAGTCTTGAATTACCGGTTACAGCATTGAAGAGTTATTCTGTGTACGCAGGAGTTCAAGATGCCTTGGTTCAATGGTGGTATGGACACAATGCTGTCGCATTCTTCTTAACAACACCTTTTTTAGGTTTAATGTATTATTTTGTTCCGAAAGCAGCTAACAGACCAGTATATTCTTATAGATTATCTATTGTTCACTTTTGGTCTTTAATTTTCATTTATATATGGGCTGGGCCTCATCATTTGCTATACACAGCTTTACCTGATTGGGCACAGAACTTAGGAGTTGCATTTTCAATAATGCTTATTATGCCTTCTTGGGGAGGAATGATCAACGGACTTCTTACTCTTAGAGGTGCCTGGGACAAAGTAAGAGTTGATCCTGTTTTAAAATTTATGGTAGTTGCTATTACCGGTTATGGAATGGCAACTTTTGAAGGCCCGATGCTTGCACTTAAAAACGTAAATGCTATTGCTCACTATACCGATTGGATCATTGCTCATGTGCACGTTGGAGCTTTGGCATGGAATGGCTTCATGGCTTTTGGTATGATCTATTGGTTAGTGCCAAGGTTATTTAAAACAAAATTACATTCGGTGCCATTGGCAAATCTGCATTTCTGGATAGGTACATTGGGTATCATTATGTATGCCTTACCAATGTATGTGGCTGGATTTACTCAAGCCAGTATGTGGAAACAATTTAATCCTGATGGAACTCTGGTATATGGAAACTTCTTAGAAACTGTTTCAGAGATCATTCCAATGTATTGGATGCGTGCCATAGGAGGTACTTTATATTTAACCGGAACGCTTATTTTGGTCTATAATGTAATCGTTACTATTCGGTCAGGAAGCGTAGTTGAAGATGAATTAGCAGAAGCTCCTGCTTTACAACGTATCTCTAAAGGTAGAATTGCAGGAGAAGGCTGGCATAGCGTTCTTGAGCGTAAACCTGTAAAACTTACTATTTATTCCTTAATAGCTATCTCAATAGGCGGTATTGTACAAATTGTCCCAACCATAATGATAAAATCTAATATACCGACTATTTCCAGTGTTCAGCCTTATAGTCCTTTGGAGTTAGAAGGTAGAGATATTTATATACGTGAAGGCTGCAACAACTGCCACTCTCAAATGGTTAGACCTTTTAGAAGTGAAGTAGAACGTTACGGAGAGTATTCAAAGGCTGGAGAATATGTATACGACCATCCATTCTTGTGGGGAAGTAAACGAACGGGGCCAGATTTACATAGAATTGGTGGGAAGTATTCAGATAACTGGCATTTAAACCATTTTTATGATCCACAGAGTACGTCTTCCGGTTCTATAATGCCGCGTTATCAATGGTTAATTGAAAATGAATTGGATAAATCTGATACGGAGGCAAAAATGAGAATTATGGTTAAATTAGGAGTTCCTTATACAGATGAAGAGATAGCGAATGCTCAAAACAATATGATGGAACAAGGAACTTTAATTGAAAAGAACCTTTACAATGATCCTGATTTCGCAAGCGCCTATGAAAATAATAAGACATATGCTGCCGAAAATAATGAGGAATTTATTGAAATGCGAAATAGAGAAATAGTTGCTATGATAGCTTATTTACAGCGACTAGGTACAGATATTAAAGTTAAAAATGTAGAGCCGTCTACAGTTCAAAATTAATTTAGTTATGCTAAAATTTGTAAAACATTATATGGAAAGTATAGAAGGTGTTGAAATCTATCCTATTATTTCCTTACTTATATTCTTTATATTCTTTATTGTTCTTTTCTGGTGGGTCTATACTGCCAAAAAAGAATATATAGATACTGTTAGTAATTTACCATTAGACAATCAAAATCAAGATAATTCATTATGAGAAATTCGATTCCATCATATGTTAGAGTGCCCGTTATATTTTTTGTAATCTTTGGCCTTGTAGAATATTTTATTGAGTCTGGAGATCAACCAGCATTTATAAAACATCCGGCTGTTATATTGTTTTTACTTTTAGTTCTATTGTTATTAATCGGTATTGAAGCTATACTTGGAGCACTCGAGAATGTGATGCTTCAAAGCCTGGACGAAAAAGCAAAAGCAAGATTCCTGCAAGAGAAAAAGCGCTCTAACTGGATCATGAACACATACAAAAAATTAATTGGATCAAAACCAATTGAAGAAGAAGGAGAGATCATTCTCGACCACAACTACGATGGTATTAAAGAGCTGGATAATTCATTGCCACCCTGGTGGTTGTATTCTTTTTATGCTTCAATTATTTTCGCGGCTGTATATTTAGTTCGATATCACATTTTTGAAGGTCCGGATCAAGCAAAAGAATTTGAAATGGAAATGGCTCAAGCCCAACTAGATATAGAAGAATACAAAAAAAATGCAAAGGATTTAGTGGATATCAATACTGTAACTTTGCTTACAGATGCCTCTGATCTGTCTGCAGGAAAAAGCATTTTTGAAACAAACTGTGTTGCTTGCCATATGGCCGACGGTGGAGGTGGTATTGGACCAAACTTAACTGATAACCACTGGATCCTGGGAGGTGGCATTAAAAACGTTTTTAGAACCCTTGTTGAGGGAGGTAGAGACGGAAAAGGAATGATATCCTGGAAAGCAACTCTAAAACCTTTGGAAATGGCGCAAGTTGCAAGTTATGTACTTTCATTTCAAGGCACTACACCAGCTAATCCTAAGGCTGCTGAAGGAGATATTTGGATAGATCCAGATAAACAAGAACAACCAACCGATCAATCAACCCAACCTGATTCCAACGAAACTGTAACAGACAGTACTTCTGTAGCTATGAATTAAATTTTTAAAATCTTAGACATTGGAAGCACCTTCAAATGAATCTTTTCGGGATTCGATTGGTACAATAGATAAAGAAGGTAAAAGGGCTTGGGTTTATCCTAAAAAACCAAGTGGGAAATTTTATAAATACAGAAAGTTAGTAAGCTATGTTCTACTTGCATTCTTAATAGCTTCCCCTTTTATTAAAATTAACGGTAATCAATTTTTATTATTCAACGTCCTTGAAAGGCGTTTTAATATTTTTAGTTATCCGTTTTGGCCTCAAGACTTCCATTTATTTGTGATATCCATGATCATTGGTGTCATTTTCATCACATTATTTACAGTGGTATTTGGCAGAATATTCTGCGGATGGATCTGTCCTCAAACTATTTTTATGGAAATGGTTTTCCGAAGAATCGAATTCTGGATAGATGGAGACAGACCTAAACAAATGAAACTCGATAGACAGGCTTGGGGTGCAGAAAAAATTAGAAAAAGACTGTTAAAATGGACACTATTTCTTATTATTTCATTTTTAATATCCAATGTGTTTTTAGCCTATCTCATTGGTAGTGACAAATTAGCTCAATACATAACAGATGGCCCTTCACAGCATTTGGGCACACTGTTTCCATTAATAATATTTACAGCCATTTTCTTTTTTATTTTTAATTCATTTAGGGAACAGGTCTGCATCATAGCCTGTCCTTATGGGAGATTGCAAGGTGTACTTTTGGATACAAAATCCATTGTAGTAGCATATGACCATAAACGAGGTGAAAGTGTTAACGGCAGAAAGAAATGGCGCAATAATGAGAATAGAGAAGAATTGGGATATGGTGATTGTATTGACTGTAAACAGTGCGTTCATGTTTGTCCAACAAATATCGATATAAGAAATGGAACACAACTGGAATGCATAAACTGCACAGCTTGTATTGATGAGTGTGACGATATCATGGAAAAAGTAGGTTTACCTTTGGGATTGATAAGATATGCCAGTGAAGATAATATTATAAAGAAAGAGCCTTTCAAATTTACTGCAAGAATAATTGGTTATATTGTGGTATTGATCATTTTGACAGGAGTATTGACCAGTATGTTATTTTTGAGAAATGATGTAGAGGCACGGGTATTAAGATTGCCGGGACAATTATATGAGCACAAAGATAATAATATCATTAGCAATGTCTATACCTATAAACTGGTCAATAAAACAACTGAAGATATAATTAATGTAACCTTTAAGTTAACATCACATAAAGGAACAATTAAATTGGTTTCAGAAGACAGTTTTGTAGTACCTGAACAAGGATTAGCTGAAGGCACTTTGTTCATTGAAATAAATAATTCGGCCTTGACCGGAGACAGAAATAAATTGGAGATTGCTGTTTACAGTGGTGATAAATTAATAGAAACAACTACTGTAAGCTTTTTAGGACCAAGAAGTTATAATTAAAATAAAATATTTATGAAGATCAATTGGGGAACTGGAATCGTTATCGCATTTGCAGCTTTTATAACATTCATCATGTATTTCGTTATTAACATGAGCACAAATAAAAAATACGAACACGATCTGGTAACAGAAGACTATTATAAAGAAGAACTGCTCCATCAAAAGGAAATAGATAAGGAATCCAATTCTAAAGCTTTGAACCAAAATGTGACCTGGGCCAAAACTATTGATGGAATGGTTATTAGTTTTCCTGAAGGGCTGGATTACTCACAAATAAACGGTAAAGTCTACCTCTACAGGCCATCTAATAAAGAATTAGATTCAGACACAACTATTTCTTTATCTAATCACGAAATGCTCATACCAAAATCTCAATTGTTAGATGGTCGGTGGAACCTTAAAATCGATTGGGAATATCAAGGTAAATCTTACTTACTTAAGAAATCAATAGTATATTGAAAATATGCTTTTATCCGCTCTGGTTTTAGGTCTATTAGGAAGCTTTCATTGCGTTGGAATGTGCGGCCCCATTGCTTTTATGTTACCGGTTGATCGGAAAAATTCATTTAAAAAGGTTATCCAAATTTCTCTATACCACTTTGGCAGACTGCTTACCTACAGTTTAATTGGTTTGGTTTTTGGCCTGGTGGGCAAAGGACTTTATATATTTGGATTGCAGCAACAACTATCAATTGTAATAGGCCTAATTATGATCGTTGCAGTTTTAATACCTTATCAAACATTTAATAAATATAATTTTTCAAAGCCCATTTACCGTTTCATTTCAAAAGTTAAATCGGCTTTGGGTAAAGAACTAAAGAAAAAATCACCGGACACCTTTTTAACTATTGGTTTTCTGAACGGATTTCTACCTTGCGGATTGGTTTACATGGCACTGTTCGCTGCAATAGCTGCCGGTAGTGCCTTAAAAGGCAGCTTATATATGTTCGTATTTGGATTAGGCACAATTCCATTAATGACCACGGCAATTTATTTTAGCAGGTTTTTAAGCGGTGTAGTAAGAAATAAAATTCAAAAAGCGATTCCGCTATTTGTTGTTATAATAGGGCTACTTTTTGTTTTAAGGGGACTTGGTCTGGGAATACCTTATATCTCTCCAGCTCCTGTATCTGAAATGGCATCGAGTAAAATGGAATGTGTTGATCCCAAATAAAAAAGAGAATTGTTTTTGCAATTCCCTTTTTTCAATCAACCAATTTATCAATTAACTATAAACTATCAAATTTTAAATGTAATCACCGGCAGTGCCGAATGATTAGCAACATCCTCACCTACACTTCCAGTAAAGAAATGTGCGATACCCTTTCTTCCATGAGTTGGGATAGCAATAATATCGGCTCCTACTTTATTGGAGAAATTTATAATTCCTCTTTCCACACTATAGTCGGCTTGATAGTGTACATTTTTCATGTTGTCCAGATTACCATCTGCTTTCATTAAAAAGTCGGCAACTCTGGAATCTATTTCCGTCGAACTTCTAAAATTCTCATTAGGTAAATTCACGTATAATAAATTAATGGTTGAATCAAATGCTTTAAATAATTTTGTTGCATTTAAATAAGGACGAATATTTTCATATTTAAAATCGCAAGCAAAAACGACTTCATCCAACTTTAAATCTGATATTCTGTTTTTCACCACTAAAACCGGAACATCTGAGTTCCTAACCACCTTTTCTGTATTGGACCCAATGAAAATATCTCTGGAACCACTTGTACCATGTGATCCCATAACAACCAAACTTGCATCATGCTCCATTGCTACGTCATTGACCTCACTAAAAACCTTAAAGTGTTTAACAATAGGAGTAATTTTTAATCCTTCCAGATAATCCTTTTGTAAAAACTCATCAAACTTGGCTTCTGCAATTTTTAATAAAAATATTGAGGTTGTTTGATGTTGACTACTTGATTTTGTGAGCAGACCTGTTGCTAATTCGAGCATATGTAAAACCAATAGTTCCGAATTTGTCTTTTTTGCTATTCCTGCAGCTACCTCCAGAGCATACTCCGAATGTTTTGAAAAATCAATAGGTACGATTATTTTTTCCATTTGTTGGTTTTAAGTTAAAATAAGATTCAATTACCTAAATTATGATAAATCTAGTAGAGCTCTGAGATTCAAATTTACTTAAAAATAAATTTAAGCCACATGATTTTTATCATCAGATAATTACATGAATTAGTTGTTTTAGATAAATTATAAATAGTAAAGTATTAATAGAAAATTATTAGTAAATTGGATGAAATATTTAATTTGGAGCTTTAAAAAGTTTAATAATAATAACATTATGAAAAAATCAATACTGGCATTGGCCATTTGCACCATTTTTATTACTGGATGTAAAAACGAAAAAAAAGAAGAAAATAAAAAAGTTGAAGAAACAGTATCAGTTGAAGTCAAAAAAATAAAAATAAAATTGGATCCTAAGAGCAATTCTAACGTATCAGGAAACGTAGTATTTACTGATGAGAATGGAACTGTTTCAATGACCGCAATAATGAGTGGCCTTACTCCAGGGTCTCATGCCATACACTTACACGAAAAAGCCGATTGCTCTGCTGATGATGGTACATCAACAGGAGGACACTGGAATCCAACGTCTGCACCTCACGGAAAATGGGGCGCATCTGAAGGTTATCATAAAGGAGATATAGGAAATTTTGAAGCCGATCAAAACGGTAATGGGACTATTACTTTTGCAACAGACCAATGGTGTATTGGATGTGGTGACCCCAATAAAGATATTGTGGGTAAAGCAGTAATTGTTCATGAAGGAACCGACGATTTTGTAACACAACCTACAGGAGCTGCCGGTGGGCGAGTCACTTGTGGTGCCGTTATTGAATAGATAGAATAATTAAATAATAAAAGCTGCTTTTTTAAGTGGCTTTTTTAATTTTACATAATTCATAGATCAAATGAATCCTTCTTCATCAGGCTGGATAAAAAAATTACTTCTAGAGGTTGATAAAAACCAAGTATCAGCTGAGCTGAATATCAACGAGCTATATTTTGATCTTAGAGAATGCGGTTTTATTTATGGAAGCAATCAAGGAGTTGTTAAAAATTTATTTCCCGATAGTGGTCTTTCCAAGGAAGAGTATGCTAAAATAAATTTACTTATTTCCCTATATGCCATTTATAAAGATTTTCCTGCGACAATACCTTTTACAGAAAGTGTAATCAACTTTTACATTGAAATAAATGAGTATAAATCTTCATTCTTTAGTGATATTTTAAACAGAAAGAAATCCAATGGATTGTTGGAAAGAATTATTCATAAACGAATTCTGCTTGATGATAATTTTTTAACCAAGAATTTTAATTATTTCATAACTAATGCCCTATTATTTGTTGATGTATTGGCTTATGGTCAGTTCTTAAAAACAGAACATCTTTCAGAAGAGTATATTAAACAATTAGAGGCAACAATAGAAACGGTAGTTGTCGATGTGTTAAATTCAAAAAAGTATAAAACCAAATATGATAGAAGTTTGATCAAGTTGCTGGAAGCATCTTTACGATATCAAAATACCCGACCATTAACTTACAAGGAGATCACACAACTAACAAAAAATGATCTGGAATCTCAATACCTATTGGATATTGCCTGCATGGCAAGTTGGACAGATCAAAAGATTGACATTGCTGAGAAATCCTTTTTGGAAAAATTAGGTTCCGATTTCAATATGGATCCAAATAAAGTAGAGCAGTCTTTATCATCTGTAAATCAATTCTATACTTCTAACAAAGACAATATCGCCCTTTTAAGCTCAAAAAATATAGTTAAAAGTTTTTACGACAATTCCAGTAATATGGTGATTAAACTAATTTCAAGGAACAGCAAGCGATTGCTAAATGAAATAAGGGAAAGTAAAGAATTATTGGTTTTATTATCAAAATCTACAATGAGGGATTTAACAGAAGCTGAACAAAAAAAAGTACAAGAACAACTTATAGATATTTTTAAGAGTATTCCCAGTTTAGCCATATTTATGCTCCCTGGCGGTGCTTTATTGTTGCCCTTAGTTATTAAGTTCATTCCAAAATTACTACCTTCCGCCTTTGATGATAACAGGGTTGAAGACTAAAATAAAAAGAAATGGGTGGTTTATCCAATAATGATATTTTTAAAAAGTTACGTGTCGCTCATAAACTTCGTGATGACGACATCGTAAAAATTTGTGCCTTGAAAGATTTTAGAATTAGTAAAAGTGAGATCAATTCTTTTTTCAGAAATGAAAATCACCCTAAATATGTAGAATGTGGTGACCAAATATTGCGTAATTTCTTAGATGGTCTGATTATACATTTACGCGGACCAATGCCCAGTAAGGCGGAATTAGAAAAATCAAATAAACTTAATAAAGCAAAATAGAATTCATAATTAAACTGAATTTATAATACTTAAAAAGCCTTCAATTAATTGAAGGCTTTTATTTATATTCTGAAATTCTAATTATTCTTCACCATGTAAATGCATGAATAAACCTGTAAAATCAGCATAGCCTTGTTGGTAAACAATTCTACCTTCTTCATTAAAATCAAATGATTCGTACATTCTCATAACACCTGATTTGGCCTCAGTTGAATCTGTAGCTGGAAGCGTAACTTTCCAGGCTCCATAATATCTTACAGAGCCATCAGGCATTCTGGTTTCAGCATTAACTCCGGGCAATAGAAC
Source organism: uncultured Flavobacteriaceae bacterium (assembly GCA_963722665.1). Classification (GTDB taxonomy): domain Bacteria; phylum Bacteroidota; class Bacteroidia; order Flavobacteriales; family Flavobacteriaceae; genus Site-B1. The sequence goes on along the minus strand of CAVRNW010000010.1, from coordinate 56,148 downwards.
TATAGGATCTGTTACAAATTCAAAATCATACATATCCCAAAGCTCCACATCTCTAGCTTTAACATCGTCTAAATTTAAGGAGTCACTTGCACCAAAACTTGTCTCTGCCAGAACAAAATTATCTGCGTACATAGTATAATCTAAATTTTCATTTGAGAATCCTTCAATATTAGCTAAAACAGTAATTGAATTTTTTTCAAAAGTTTCATTAGCTGCATTATCAACTTTTGGTTGACAGGCAATAAAAAGAAGAGATAAGCAAAGAATAGAATAAACAGTTTTCATTTTTTTTATTTTAGATTGGTTAATATTTCTAAAGTTAATTAATTAAATGGATTCTGAAAATTCGAATTATAAAAATTAGTATATCCTACTGTTACATTTAAATAAATAATTGTATTTTCCGAAGTATTAAATTTATATAAAACTAGTATTAATACTACTTTTTTTGTTATGTTTGTACTACAATGATATTTAAAATTGAGGGGTTTTAATTAAAATTAAGTCAAAAAATACTGCACACATTTAGTTATGTTGAAACCTTTCAGATATCACATTATTTTACTATTTGCTTTATTAATTGGAGCTATAGTTCTACAAAACTTGCTAAATTCTCATTACAAGTCCATTGAAGATGAGCACTTAGAACGATTAAGCGATGTTCATAATAATGCCATGATTAGGGCCAAAGCTGCTATTGACGTTTATGCCGCCATTACATCATCATTAAGAAGTCACATAGAAAATTCTAAAGAATTTCCCACCGAAATTGAATTACAAAAATTTTTAAATGATCTATTAAAAGAACTTGATTTTAAGGATTTAATTACAGTAAGTTACCTTAACAAGAATCACGAATTTATTTATGTTTTTTCCCCAGAAGGAATAGATGAAGCAGGTATTAAGGGCATGAATGTTTCAAAATTCAGACCTAAAGAGGAAATTGAAGAGTTGGATAAATTAATGAAATCTGACAAGATAAGATTGTTTGAACCAATAAATTTATATGAAGGCTGGGCGGGATTTCCTTTTAATTTTGCTATTTCAAATAATAATAATGAAGTCATTGGTTACATGGCTGCATTGATTAATGTAAAATACTTGCTGGACTATTTTTATTTACCAGATGAAAGTGACTTTGTACATTATTTTGATATAGATGACAAGTTTTATATTTCCAGAGAAGTAGTTTATAGCGGTACACCTGTAGTCAATGAAAAAAGAGACCCGGAATATTTTAAAAATTACCCTGTTAAATTTGATGATTTTGTTACTTCTACTATTGATCTATTTGGATTAAAATTTACCGTAGGCAGTGCTTATAAAAAACAACCAAGGGTTAAAAGTAGTTTAGCCTTAATTGTTTACTTGTGGTATTTGGGCATTTTTGTGTTCTTTATAATATCATTAATTCAATATTACAGAAATTATAAATTGAATAAACAATTAGAAATTGCCCAAGGGGTGATAGAACAAAAAAATATAAAACTTCAAAAACGTGTTGATCAAGTACAAACATTAATAAGGGAAATACATCATAGAATTAAAAATAACATGATGATCATAACCAGTTTAATCGATATGCAAAGTAAAGAGTACACAGACACTAAAATAAAAAATGCACTCGAAGAAAGTAAAAATCGTATTAAAAGTATATCCTTAATTCATGAAAAATTATATAATAGTGATACTCTTAATGATGTTAAAGTTGTTGACTACATAAAACAACTTATAAGCTATATTGAACAAACAATTAACTATTCTGAAAGAGAAATAAAAAAAGAAATTAAAATTCCGTCAGATTTAAATTTTGATGGGGAAACAATGTTGCCCCTTGCCTTGATTATAAATGAACTGATAACCAATAGCTATAAATACGCTTTTAAATCAGGTAATAAGAATATAATAGAAATAGAAATTAAAACAACCGATGAGGGATATCTCCTTGTATATGCTGACAATGGTCCCGGAATACCGGATTCTGTAGATTTTAAAAATAGTTCGTCACTCGGTTTGCAACTAGTCATGCTGCTAATCGAAGAATTACACGGTGATGTAACCTATAAAAAAGATGATTTCAGCAGATTTGAGATCACGTTCAAACCGAAGTTTTGAAAAGAATAATTTTAAAATCGTATTATCACCAACCTTTTGATTTTATCAAATTCGCTATATGCGCAAAGTGATGATTGCTGTGCCACGAATAAATGCCAATATTCTTCCACAAAACTATCTCATTATTATGCTCAGGATGAATAAAGGCCCTATTAAGTTCTTTTTTACTTAAAGATTTGAGTAGGTAAACTAATTTAGCATGTACTGCCTTTAGGTGGTCCAGAGAAAGTTCAATTGGAGCTGATTTAGCATCTGGGAGTTCAGCCCATAATTGCTCAAAATAATACTTTATAACGGGCTTGTCTTCTGTTAAAGCCCACTTAAATCTTATATAACTGTGGTGATGGCTATCTGCTAAATGATGAACAACCTGTCTAATGGTCCAGCCCTCCGGTCTATATCTTGTATCCAATTGTGGATCGGATAGGTTTTTAACCAAAGAAGAAATACGTTTTGGAAAATCCTCTAAAATAGTAATCCATTCCTCTATCTTGGCTTCATCATAGCTTTCCGGTGAATTAAATTGGCCAATAGGGTATTTTAGTTTTTCAAGATCTTTAGTATTCATAAGTCTAAAAATAAAAAACCTGCGTTTAAAACGCAGGTCGGTTTGTAAATATTTAAAATTTTATTTACTCTTCTTCATCACTTTTGTTTTCTTTCTCATTAATTTCTTCTTCCAATGACAATAAGTCATTTTTATGAAGCAAGTTATACCATTGAACAATTTTCTTAATATCGCTCGGCATAAACTTTGTCTTCATCATAATCAGGTAAAATTTCAAAGAAGTACTCTTCCAGAGAATCTTTACCGTCTTTATGGCTTATACTGGTATGTCCTCCATTTTCCTTTTCACTAATTGCTTTAAACACTTTTCTTAAAGGCACTTCCTCAGTCAAAGTATAAACAGCAATTTCACTTAAGATACTTACGTTGCTTTGAATACTTACAGAAACCTTCTTACCGTCCAATAATGATTCGGCAACAAAACCACTTCTGGTCTGTGTTTTTAATTGAAATAACCCCGGTTTTCCTGAAATTGATAAGATTTTATCTAAGCCCATATTAAGATGTCGATTTTAAAGCCGCAAATATGCATTGTTTACTCTATTAATCAAAGAATTATCGTTTCTTTTTTATATCAGGGAAGCGCATTTTATAATCTACTTTAATTTTCCCTTTACTGATATTTAAAAGTTTACTCTTTATCAAACGTTTTTTTAAAGAAGATATCTTATCAGTGAAAAGAATTCCTTCAATGTGATCATACTCATGCTGAATCACTCTGGCTACCAGACCTTCGTATTCTTTAGTATGCTTTTTAAAATTCTCATCAAAAAATTCAATTGTAATTTTTGGTTGCCTGAAAACATCTTCTCTGATTTCCGGAATACTCAAACAGCCTTCCGTAAATGCCCACTCATCACCTTCTTCTTTAATGATCTTTGGATTTATGAATGTTTGTTTAAAATCTTTTAAAAAACTCTGTTCTTCTTCAGTCAGGACTTCATCCTCTGAAAATGGCTCCGTATCTACAATAAACAAACGTATTGGTAAACCTATCTGCGGAGCTGCTAAACCAACTCCAAAAGCGCCATACATTGTTTCGTACATGTTTTCGATAAGAGCTTGCAAATTAGGATATACCTCAGATATTTGTTTTCCTTTCTTTCTTAAAACAGTGTCGCCATAGGCAACAATGGGTAAAATCATTATTTTGACAGTTTACGTATTAATCATTTTTTATTGTACAGATAATCCTGTAAGATTATGGTTGCACTTATTTCATCAACAAGTGCTTTGTTTTGTCTTTGCTTCTTCTTTAAGCCTCCATCGATCATGGTTTGAAATGCCAGTTTAGAGGTAAATCGTTCATCAACTCGTTTAACCGGAATATTCGGAAACCTTTTATTAAGTTGTTTTAAAAATGGGACAATGAATGCTTCACTCTGTGATGCTGTTCCATCCTTTTGTTTAGGCTCTCCAACTAAGATCAATTCAACTTTTTCAACACTTATATAATTACTTAAAAAATTAATCAGCTCTTTAGTATCTACGGTTGTTAGACCGGAAGCAATAATTTGAAGTTCATCAGTTACAGCAATCCCTGTTCTTTTTTGTCCATAATCAATAGCCAATATCCGAGCCATTTTTAATTTTTGTGCAAATTTAGTCTTTATATTTTTATACCGTAAATATTATGCCAAATAATAATTTACCTCTTATATTTGCCCCAAAGCACCTTAAAAATGACAGAATTACAGCAAACCATTGAAAAAGCATGGGAAACAAGAGACCTATTAAAGGATGCCAATACCATTAAAAGTATAAGGCAAGTGATCGATCTATTAGATGCAGGCAAACTGCGCGTTGCAGAGCCAGTTTCCGATGGGTGGCAAGTCAACGAATGGGTTAAAAAGGCAGTAGTTTTATATTTTCCAATCCAGAAAATGGAAACATGGGAAGCAGGACCACTAGAATTTCATGATAAAATACCTTTAAAACGCGGATATGCCGAAAAAGGGATTCGTGTTGTTCCTCATGCTGTCGCAAGACACGGTGCTTACATTTCTCCCGGTACTATCTTAATGCCAAGTTATGTAAATATTGGTGCATATGTAGATGAAGGAACCATGGTTGATACCTGGGCCACAGTAGGCAGTTGCGCACAAATAGGCAAGAATGTACATTTATCAGGAGGTGTTGGTATAGGTGGTGTTTTGGAACCATTGCAAGCAGCGCCTGTAATTATTGAAGATGGTGCTTTCATTGGATCACGTTGCATTGTCGTAGAAGGAGTGCGAGTAGAAAAAGAAGCTGTTTTAGGCGCAAATGTTGTTTTAACCATGAGTACTAAAATAATTGATGTAACTGGTGATAAACCTATTGAAATGAAAGGTATTGTACCACAACGTTCAGTAGTAATTCCCGGAAGTTACACTAAAAAATTCGCAGCCGGTGAGTATAATGTTCCTTGTGCTCTGATAATTGGAAAACGTAAAGAAAGCACTAATAAAAAAACATCATTGAATGATGCCTTGCGAGAATATGATGTAGCTGTTTAGATGAAAATACTTGTCATACAACAAAAAATGATTGGAGATGTGCTCACCAGCAGTATTCTCTTTGAATTACTTCGTAATAAGTATCCTAAGGCTCATTTAGATTATTTAATTAATTCCAATACCTACCCTGTTGTTGAAGGAAATCCGTTTATAGATAATTATATTTTTTTCACTAAAGAGGCTCAAAACAGTAAAATAGCTCTTTATAAATTGGCTAAACAAATTAAAAGAAATCAATATGATATTTTAATTGATGTTTATTCCAAGTTATCTAGTAATATAATTACAATTCTTTCAGGTGCCAAAACAAAAATATCTTACTACAAGCATTATAGTACCATTGTGTACGATCATAATGTAAAACGAAAAACTAAAACGGATTCCAAATCCGGGTTGGCCATAGTGAACAGACTTCAATTATTGGAACCCTTAAACATATCAACAGAACCAATTCGTCCAAAGATCTATCTGTCTGAAAAAGAAATTAAAGACAGTAAAAAACTTTTACAAACTAAAGGAGTTGATTTTAGGAAACCCATATTTATGATGAGCGTTTTAGGTAGTGGCAGGAATAAAACATACCCTTTTAATTATATGTCCCAAGTAATTGATTCTGTTGCCCTGACCACAAATGGACAAATTCTGTTTAATTATATTCCAGACCAGATAGAGGATGCAAAATCTATTCTAAATTTATGCAGTAAGGATACCCAGGAAATGATATTGTTTGATGTTTTTGGAAGCAGCTTAAGAGAATTTTTGGCAATTTCCTCTCATTGTAAGGCCTTAATTGGTAATGAAGGAGGAGCAATAAATATGGCGAAAGCATTAAATATTCCAACATTTGCTATCTTTTCACCTTGGATAGATAAACTGACCTGGAGTATTTTTGAAGAGGATGGTAAAAATAAATCTGTCCACCTAAGGGATTTTAAACCGGAATTATATAAGAATCACTCTGAAAAAGAAATGAAATCAAAGGTTTTTGAGCTTTATAAGGAATTCAAGCCGGAACTATTTTTAAACACCTTAACCACATTTTTAAATCAATTAAATGGTTAAAATATCAGCTGTAATTATAACCTATAATGAAGAAGAGCATTTGCAAAAGTGCTTAACATCTTTAATTGATGTTGTTGATGAAATAGTAGTTGTTGACTCTTTTTCCACTGATAGAACTCCAGACATTTGTAAATCATTTAAAACGTTAAATTTATCCAGCAAAAGTTCCTCGGATATATTGAACAGAAAAATTTTGCTTTGAAGCAGGCTACAAATAATCATGTTTTAGCTTTGGATGGCGATGAGGCCTTATCAGAAGAACTTAAGAAATCTATTCTTGAAGTAAAAAAGAAATGGGAATTTGATGGTTATTATTGCAACCGACTTAACAATTATTGTGGCCAGTGGATAAAGCATTCCGACTGGTATCCGGACAGAAAACTGCGATTTTTCAAAAAAGATTCCGGAACATGGCAAGGCATGAACCCGCATGATAAATTTGTCCTTAATAATCCAAAAAGTCTCGGGAAATTAAAAGGAAACTTGCTTCACTGGATTTACAGAGATTACCAGGGAGCATAATGAAAAGGTTGAAAGTTTTTCAACTATTGCCGCTCAAGCTTATTTTGAAAAAGGCGAAAAGTCTAACATTTGGAAGATCGTTTACAGACCATTTTGGGCATTTTTCAAGGCTTATTTTTTAAGGTTAGGATTTTTGGATGGACTTAACGGCTTCATCATTTGTATTCAAACCTATAATGTGACTTTTTTAAAGTATATCAAGCTCTACGAATTGCAAAAGAAAAACAAGGAGAGCTAGGATTTTTCAGTCCAAAATTTAAGTTTATTTTTTAATCTTTTTTTTCGGTAGAATCTATATTGGAATTTTTGAGTTTCGTTCCAAATAGCTTTAAAGATAATTTTGTAATCCTCACCAGAACATTTTGAATACTCATCACTCATTGTCTCTACCATATGTTTATGAATGGTCAACTTGGACATATTTTTCATCCGAGTTTGAAAAATCCATTGATTCAAATTTCATTCTGTTCAGATCAACAAGAAAGAATTCATATTCATTTCCTTTTTTGATTATCAACGTATTTCCGGGAGAATGATCCAGAAAATTAATTCCCTTTTGATGGAGGTCATAGGTAAATCTGGTAAAGGCCCTTAAAATATTTTCGTAATCTGGGTAATCAAAATCTGTGGTGAGTTCTCTATAGGTAAGATCATAATCCAAATGCTCACTTATATAAAAACTATCTTTAAACAAAAAAGCTGTTTTAAATTCGTAGTAAGCAATGGGCTTAGGCGTTCCGATTCCCAAATCTTGTAATTTCTTAGCATATTCATAAGATCGTTGCGCTTTACTTTTTCTAAAGAATTTATAGGCAATCTGGTTTACAATATTGGGAATCCTAAATGATTTTACATTAACTGTAAGGCCATCAAGATGGAATAATTTCAAAGTATTTCTATCCTGATTTCCAAAATCTTCTCCTCGAGTATCAAAATCATTTATGATATCATCAATCAGCTTAGATTTTGATTCAAATGCCTTATTAATAACCTTATTCATTTTAAATACTAACTTATAGTCGGGCAAAAATAAGTTTAAATAGTTAATTTTGACATCAATAAATATTTTATGTCCAGAAAATTACCGACATGCAGTCTTGTTACACCAACCTATAATTGGCCGGAAGCATTAGAATTACTTCTTCTAAGCGCTTTAAATCAAAGTCACTTACCAAACGAAATAATTATTGCTGATGACGGCTCTAAGGAGGATACTAAAAAGTTGATCGATCATTATAAAACCATATCTCCAGTTCCTTTGATTCATATCTGGCATAAAGATGATAATAATCAGAAGCCAAAGATCATGAACAAAGCTATTGCAGCATCCAAATATGACTATATCATTGAAATTGATGGTGATATTATCATGCATAAGGATTTTGTAAAAGATCATTTAAGTTCTGCAAAGCAAAATACTTATCTGTATGGATCAAGAGTCAATATCAAAAGTGATCATTTGAATACATTGTTTGATAAAAAACAAATCCGCTTTAATTTTTTCACAAAAGGAATAAAAAAAAGAACCAGGACATTGCGGATTCCCATTCTAGGAAATCTTTATAAAGTCAGTAATAGTCGGTCTAAAAAATTACGTGGTTGCAACATGTCTTTTTGGAAAGCAGATTTTATAAAAATAAACGGATTTAATGAAGAGCTAGTAGGCTGGGGAATTGATGATTCTGAAATGGCTCAGAGACTTCATAACATAGGTGTCAACGCAAAGAGACTACGCTATAAGGGCATTGTTTACCATATTTATCATAAAGAACAATCTAAAGACCATATTTATTTAAATCAACAAATCGAAGACAACACTACCAAGAATAAAATAACTAGCATAAAGAAGGGAATTGACCAGTATTTAAAAACCAACTAAAAACCTGTGAGTTTAAAGTTCCATTTCCTGTTTTTGTTTTAATGAATTCTTTAAATAACTTCCTTGAAGAATTATATGAGCTAAACCCAAATATTTAATATTTCCGAAGCCTTTTAAAACGTATTTAAATACTCCTATATATTTTATTATCAAGTATTTGACAAATTTATTGTTCTTTTTTATAACATAAAAATATGACAATTGAAGTTCCTTTTTTATATCGAAATTCTTTCCTGTGCTTACACCATGATAATGCAAAAATTTAGTCTCAGGAAACAGGCAACTTTTAAAACCTTGTTTTTTTAATCTGTAGCAAATGTCCATTTCTTCATAATACAAAAATATATTGGTATCAAATCCTCCAACCTTAGCAAAACTTTTTGCATTAAAGAACATAAAACATCCTTGAATAAAATCGACATAACAGGTTTCAGTATATAATTTGTTGGCTCGTCTTGGCGCGTCCTTAGGAATAAATAGTTCAATAAATTTTCTGCCTAAAACCAGTTTTCTAATACCATGAAAATAATCAAAACATGAAACAGGTTCTTTATTTTCGTTTAGTTGTTGTGGGGTACAAACACCTACATCAAAATGATTATTCATAAAATTGAATAACGAAGTTAAGCAATCTTCAAAAAAAATAATATCATTGTTTACAAAAGCAAGATACTGTCCCTTTGCATATAAAGTGCCTAACATATTTCCTGCACCAAACCCTGAATTAATATTGTTTCGAATGAGGGTTACATCTTGTGTATTACTTAGCTCGCTGTATAAATTTTTATAATCATCCGGCTTGGAGCAATTATCAACTACAATAATTTCATAAGCCAAGGAGTTCGAAGTTGTAGCTAAAACAGAATTAACAAAATCAATAGTTAAATCGGAATTATTATAGTTAATCGTTATTACACTAACATCCATTTTCAAAACTATTTACTTTTAAGAATCAATCTCCACAAATTAAATAATAATAAGTAAATTTAGTGTCTATTTTGACAACTATATTTATGGACTATAAGAATAAGCCTCATGATTATTTCTCAAATACAAGAGAAGAAATGATACATTTTTTGCCAAATAATGCAAAAAGAGTTTTAGATGTTGGCTGTGGAGATGGCGTTTTTGCTAAAGCAGTGAAGGAAAAAAATAGTGCCGAAGTCTGGGGAATTGAGCTTATGGAAGATGAAGCAGCCAAAGCAAAAAAAATACTGGACAAAGTATTTGCAGGATCATGTGAAGATAATATAGATAATCTACCCGATAATTACTTTGATGTCATTTTCTTTAATGATGTTTTAGAGCATCTTGTAGACCCCTATTTAGTGCTGGAGCAAATAAAGTTTAAACTTAAAAAACAAGGCAGAATAATAAGTTCTATTCCCAATGTTAGATACCATAATACATTCATGAAAGTTTTATTCCAAAAGGATTGGAAATATGAAGATTACGGAGTAATGGACCGAACGCATTTACGTTTTTTTACAGGAAAAAGTATAAGAAGAATGTATGAAGAAGCTGGCTTTCATGTTGAAAAAAACCATGGTATTAATAGAAGTAAATCATTAAAAGTGTATTTATATAATATTCTGTTTTTATTTACCGCCCTGGATATAATGTATCCACAGTATGTGACCGTAGCAGTAAAAGAATAATAATAGATTTAAATGGAAATAGTTTAAATGGAAATAGAAATTAACAATGCACTAAAAATACTTAAAAAAGGAGGGACCATATTATATCCTACTGACACTGTTTGGGGAATTGGCTGTGATGCAACAAATTATGAAGCTGTTGAAAAATTATATCGACTTAAACAGCGTAAGGAATCCAAATCAATGATCTGTATTGTAAGTGACTTTAAAATGCTGAATCAATACATTGAAGAGGTCCCTGAAGTTGCTTACGATATCATAAAATACGCTGTAAAACCTACAACAATCATTTATGACAGACCCTTGCATGTTGCGGAAAATTTAATTGGCAGTGACAACACATTGGCAATTAGAGTGGTAAGAGAAGGATTCTGCAATGCTTTGCTTAAGAAATTCAAAAAACCCATCGTTTCCACATCCGCCAATTTAAGCGATCGTTCGACTCCCAGAACTTTCAAAGAAATTTCAGAAGAGATTTTAAAAGGTGTTGACTATGTTGTAAATTTGCACGACAAAAAAAAAGCTGGAAAACCATCCTCTATTATAAAGTTAAGTAATGATGGAGTTGTTAAAGTTATTAGGTAAGATTTTACATTAGCTAGTACTTCTGGAAATTAATATAATGAATTACAAGCAAGCACTTACAAATCCAATCTTTAAAGTTATATCTAATTCTGCCCAAGAACTTGGGTTAAAAAGTTACGTCATAGGCGGGTTTGTTCGTGATTTTATCTTAAAGCGAGGAACTACAAAAGACATCGATATTGTTGCCATTGGCAGCGGAATAGATCTAGCCAAACAAGTTTCAAAAAATCTTTCAGGCAATCCAAAAGTTCAGGTTTTTAAAACCTATGGAACTGCAATGCTTCAACATGAAGATATTGAAATTGAATTTGTTGGTGCAAGAAAAGAATCGTATAGCGAAGACAGTAGGAATCCAATGGTCGAAGATGGCACTTTGGAAGATGATCAAAACAGAAGAGATTTCACGATTAATGCACTGGCTTTAGACCTTTGTGAGGCAACATTTGGTGATTTACTGGATCCTTTTAATGGTATAAAGGACCTTGAAGATAAAATCATAAGAACTCCTTTAGATCCAACTATAACATATAGCGATGATCCGTTGAGAATGATGAGAGCCATACGATTTGCCTCCCAATTAAACTTTAGGATTGAACAAAGATCACTTGATGCCATTACAAATAATAATGCTCGGATCAATATTATAACAAGCGAACGTATAGTTGTTGAGCTAAACAAAATTCTGGAAAGCAGAAAACCTTCAAAAGGATTTCTATTGCTGGAAGAAACTGGTTTGTTAGATAAAATCATTCCTGAATTAACAGCTCTTAAAGGAATTGATGAAGTCGACGGACAAAGACACAAGGACAATTTTTACCACACACTTGAAGTCGTTGATAACATTTCAGAAAAAACAGAGAATATCTGGTTGCGCTGGGCTGCTCTTTTGCACGATATTGGTAAGGCGCCAACTAAAAAATTTAGTGAAAAAGTTGGCTGGACCTTTCATGCGCATGAGTTTGAGGGATCTAAAATGGTTTATCAATTATTTAAAAGACTCAAAATGCCCTTAAATGAAAAGATGAAGTTTGTTCAAAAAATGGTATTTATGAGTTCCAGACCTATTGCATTAGCAGAAGAGACTGTAACTGATTCTGCCGTAAGACGACTGGTCTTTGATGCCGGGGACTACGTTGATGATCTGATGACTTTATGCGAAGCTGACATTACAACAAAAAACAAAACACGTTTCAAAAAATATCATAACAACTTTAAAATTGTGCGTGAAAAAATTGTAGAGGTTGAAGAAAGGGACCACATTCGTAATTTTCAACCTCCTGTTTCGGGTGAAGAAATTATGAAAACTTTTAATCTGCAACCATCACGAGAAATTGGATTGATAAAAGAAGTTATTAAAGAAGCCATCCTCGAAGGAGACATTCCAAATGAGCATGAGGCGGCATTCAATTTAATGCTTGAAGAAGGAAAAAAGCTAGGATTAAAAACATATGAAAAAGGATAACAAAAAAGTAATTTATTGGTTATTAATTGGTTGTATTTTAATTTTTGTAATGGTAATCGTAGGTGGAATTACCCGTTTAACACATTCAGGATTATCAATTACTAGTTACAAACTTATCTCAGGAACCATTCCACCATTGAACGAAATAGAATGGCAGGAGGCTTTTGACAATTATAAACAATTCCCGGAATACCAAAAATTAAATACGCATTTTACTTTACAGGATTTTAAGGACATTTACTTTTGGGAATGGATACATCGGGTCATTGGCAGATTTATTGGATTGGTCTTTATTTTACCATTCTTATATTTTTTATTTACCAAACAACTATCAAGGCCTACTGTCAAAAAATCAATATTATTGCTTTTATTGGGAGGATTTCAGGGGTTTTTGGGTTGGTACATGGTAAAAAGCGGCCTCATTGACCGACCAGATGTTAGCCATTACAGGTTAGCAGCTCATTTAACAACTGCTTTTATAACCTTTGCCTTAACTTTTTGGGTAGCCTTAGACTTGATCTTTCCGGATAAAAAAGAGATTAATAAAAAATTTAGGAATTTAGTTGGAGTTGGATTAATAGTGCTACTGATCCAAATTATATATGGAGCATTTGTTGCCGGATTGGATGCAGGATACATTCATAATTTCTGGCCGCTTATGAGCGAAGGTAAATGGATACATGAAACAGTTTTTATTGAACAGAATCCGGTTTACAAAAACTTTATTGAAGGAAAAAGCGGCGTGCAATTTGTTCATAGAATGTTGGCTTACCTGGTTTGTGCCCTGGTTTTTTTAATCTATTACAAAGCAAAAATAATGAGTCCGTTAACTAAATATCAGTTAATCGGAGTCAATAGTTTAATGATCATGGTGTTATTACAATTCCTTTTGGGAGTTCTTACCATAATTTATCAAGTTCCCGTGTGGTTAGGAGTGGCCCATCAGGTTGGTGCGTTTTTGTTATTAAGTGCATTTACGTTAACACTACACAGATTTAGTAAATAATAAAAAAGTAAATTTATATTAAATTCTAACAATGATATATCGATTTAGAGTAATTCTGGATAATGACACTGAAGAAGATATTTTCAGAGATCTTGAAATTCGAGCAACAGATACCCTTGAAGATTTGCACAATATTATTGCACAATCCTTTGGTTTTGACGGAAGTGAAATGGCCTCGTTCTATTTAAGTGATGATGAATGGAATCAAGGAGAGGAGATCTCTTTATTTGACCTAAGTGAAGGCTCATCACCTACTCGCTTAATGAGTGAGACATTTATTAATTCCGAAATTCATAAAGCACAAACTAAATTGATATATGTCTATGACTTCTTAAGCATGTGGACATTTTTTGTTGAATTAGCTGAAATTATTGAAGAAACGGATGGCCATGACTATCCGAATTTAATTTATGTCCACGGTCAAATCCCGGAACAGGCGCCTGAAAGGAACTTTGAAGCTGATGAGTTTAGTGATACTGATGAATTTGATAACGACTATGATGTAGATGATCTAAACGATTTGGATTTCGATGAGAATTGGAATTGATACAGAAGAACAATGACCGTTGCTCAATAGGCCAATAGAATCAAGACTTAAGAATAATAATTGATTATTTACATATTGGCTACTTTCCAATATTATTGTTAGTTATCTAAAGTTTAAAGGTTAATAAATACCAAAGTTTATGTCTTGAATCTAAAAGTGAAGCAATCTAAATATCTTTTTAACTACGAATAACTCTCATTAATATTCTCATAATTACGCTTCACAAAATCTAAAGCTGTTCTTAAAATTTCTCCCATATTCTTACTACGCTTAAAATTAACATCATGCGTATAATTATATAGTTGAGACTTTAGGAGCTTTACATTTTCACTTTTAGAAATAGTATCATGTATCATACAGTTCTCCAATTCGGCAATTCGAACTTCATAGCTTAATATTCTCTTAGCAATTGCAGATCGCTCCTCCAATCACATATTGATCCATGGATTCTTTATGAATTCTTTCAGAAACCAATTCAACCATTTTAAAATTTTCTTTAAAAAACTGTGGTCTGTAAATATTAAGCTTGCCCTCATAACTCTGCTGGTCAAAATCTATAGCCCTTATCTTGTAAACAACCTGATCAAAATCATGAGTAGGAATTATGACATAATTGTATGAACGCATATCACCAAGTAACCTGATCATACACCGCTCATTGAATTTAACAAACTCTTTAGCTATTTGTGCTTTTTCAGATTTGTTGCAATTTGGCAGCATATCTTTAATAAATTCATCTCCCGGAATCCCGGAAATATGCTCTTCAATCAAGGTGTCTTTATGTACTAAAAAGTGAATATTTGATGGTGATAACATATGTTCCAACTCTAATCCGTAAACTCTGGAAGCATCTGCTTTTTTAATATAGAAATATGTAAAGTTATCATTCAAAATATTCCTAACCTTAATTCTGAATGGTTTTGAGTTTCCAAAAGTGCAATAGTCAATGGCATCAACATTTAAAAACGGGATAGTTTTCTCATTACCATCAGAATGCAAAATGGTATAAATCTTTTTTAAGCTTAAATCTATTTCTTCACGTTCAAATTCGTTGTAATACACTCGTATCCACAGAGTATCATTCTCATTTTTATCATAAACCACAACTGAACCTTGAAAACGAAGTAAATCATCATAAAATATTGGAATTCTAACATTTCTATTATATCTGGAAAGATATTGATGTAGCTTTTCAGATACAAGATATGATGGTTTTCTTTTAGAAATTTTTAAGTCTTGCATAGATTCAAATTTAAAGCTTTTATTTAAAATCTTGTAACAAATCTTAAAGAGCTTCGTCGTATATTTATTACCGATCAAAAAAAACCATCTTGGAATCAATTCTTACTATCAACAATCTTACTAAAAAATTCGGATACTTAACAGCTGTTAAAGACCTGTCATTTACCATTAATAAAGGAAATGTTTATGGTATTCTTGGACCCAACGGTAGCGGTAAGTCCACAACTCTGGGAGTTGTACTTAATGTGGTAAATAAAACAAAAGGTGATTTTCATTGGTTTGATGGGAATGTAAGTACTCACGATGCTTTAAAAAAGGTTGGAGCCATTATAGAACGTCCAAATTTTTATCCGTACATGTCTGCCTACCAAAATCTGAAGCTGGTATGCAAAATTAAAGGGGTTGATTTTAATGAAATTGATGATAAACTTGAGTTAGTTGGATTATTAGATAGAAAAAACAGCAAATTCAGTACTTTTTCCCTTGGGATGAAACAGAGGCTAGCAATTGCTTCTGCCCTGCTGAATAATCCGGAGATCCTCATTCTTGATGAACCAACCAATGGTTTGGACCCACAAGGCATTCACCAAATTAGAGAACTTATAAAGGATATTGCAAAAAATGGTACAACCATCCTGCTGGCATCTCATTTGCTCGATGAAGTAGAAAAAGTCTGTTCACATGTTGTTGTTCTTAGAAAAGGCGTAAAATTATACTCAGGCAGAGTGGATGAAATGATATCCAGCCATGGTTTTTTTGAGTTGAAATGTGATGATCATGAAAAATTAAAATTGGTTCTCAATACAATTGATACAATTGGAAGTGTTAAAGATAGAGAAGGCCTAATTACAGCTTTTTTAAATGAACCTATGGAAGCATCTGAATTCAATAAATTACTATTTGATAAAGGTATAATTCTATCTCATTTGGTCAAAAGAAAAGAAAGTCTGGAAGAACAATTCCTGCATTTGACCAACAATAACTAACTAGACCGATCTAAAATAAATCAAACAACACATGTTGCGATTATTAAATCTGGAATTACAAAAACTGCTAACAAATACTGTTAGTAAAGTATTAATATTTATTTCATTCATATTACCTTTTTTTGTTATTCTACTTTCATCGATTAAAATTAATTTTTTCGGATTTTTCACTTTAGAATTAGGTGAATTAGGAATTTTTGATTTCCC
Organism: uncultured Flavobacteriaceae bacterium; assembly: GCA_963722665.1. Taxonomy (GTDB): domain Bacteria; phylum Bacteroidota; class Bacteroidia; order Flavobacteriales; family Flavobacteriaceae; genus Site-B1. Next base: position 39,811 of record CAVRNW010000010.1, on the reverse strand, counting down.
GATAATCTGGCATATTACCACGTTTTTTGCTTCTCAGTTCAAATTCTTTTTTGCCATTGTAGTTGTTAGCATGATAGGTAATGAATACAGCAACAAGACCCTGAAGCAGAATCTTATTGACGGACTCAGTAAAAAGGAGTTCATCTTGTCTAAGTTCTACACTATTATTTTCTTTTCATTGGTATCCACGATCTTGATCTTTATCATTTCTCTTTGTATTGGACTTTACTACTCCAGCATTGATGAATTCAGATTGATCTTTAGAGGCACTGAATTTTTGTTGGCATATTTTGTTAAACTTGTTGGTTTTTTTAGTTTATGTTTATTCTTTGCAATGCTTTTAAAACGCTCGGCATTTGCATTAGGTTTTCTTTTTATTCTTTACATTGTTGAGTGGATAACATTTGGATTGATCACCTGGAATTTAGATATAGAAATGGCAGAAAAAATTCAGAATTTTTTCCCGCTTAAATCCATGTATAAACTGATCGATCAACCCTTTCAAAGAGTGGCCATGACGAAATTTCCGGATAAAGGAGATTTGGCTTATGACTATGCAGTTCATACACCAGAAATGATTATTGTATTGTGTTGGACGGCACTTTTGATCTTTTTGTCCTATAGATTATTAAAACAGAGAGATTTGTAATATATTTGATAGCTTTTGCTATTGAAAATGAAAAAATCTTTTCCCTCATTATTCTTCTATTCACATCTTTGGGTCTATATGCCCAACAAGAAGCTGCTAATTGGTATTTTGGTTATGGAGCAGGAATGCAGTTCTAATCTGGCAAACGGAACTCTTAACGTAGTTGATGATGGACAATTAAGCACCAATGAAGGATGTTCATCTATTTCTGATAGATTTGGAAATTTATTATTCTATTCCGATGGAACCACGGTATGGAATAGGAATCATATAGTAATGCAGAATGGTAATGGTTTATTTGGAGATTCTTCCAGTACACAATCTGCTATTATTGTTCCTAAACCGGACGATCAAAACATTTACTATATTTTCACTGTTGACAATGCCTTGGATGGTAATAATTTTGGACTAAATTATTCTATAATAGACATATCATTAGATGGTGGATTTGGAGCCGTAACAGAGAAAAACATTAATCTTATTACCACTGTGTTCTGAAAAAATTAGCGCCGTTTTAAAGGACTGTGTAACCAAGTCAATTTGGGTTATTACTTTCGCTTCCCAAAATGGAAATAGCAATAATTTCAATTCTTTTCATGCATTTGAGGTTAATAATTCAGGTGTAAGTAATAATGCTGTAGTATCTACATTTGGAATTAACGTTAATGACCAACGTGGATATCTAAAATTATCACCTGACGGATTAAAACTGGCTAATGCCAACTCCGAGTAGTGGTTTATTTTTCTATGATTTTGATGTGACTACAGGAATTGTAAGCAACCAATTGCAGTTAAATATTAACTCACAAAATAATAAGTGCATACGGAATAGAATTTTCTCCAGATAGCAGATCTGCTTTATGTTCATTCTTCTAATGATTATTTTAACCAATCAGATCCTTCCCAAAATAATAATCCTGCCAATCATTTTTCAACCCTTACACAATTTGACGTCACTCAGGCAAATGTTCAAGCAACTGAATTTACATTGGAAGAACGAACACTATACAGAGGAGGTTTACAACTTGGTCCAGATGGGAAAATATATAGAGCACTTAGTTCGACCTATCAGTCAGGATTACCATTTTTAGGTGTTATCAATAATCCTAATGCCAATGGGTTTGCTAGTAATTATCAACATAATGCCATTTCTCTATCACCTAATAATTCATCTCAAGGATTACCTCCGTTTATTCAATCTCTCTTTAATACACAAATTGATATTATTCAAAATGGAATAAGTACAACCAATCTAGATCTATGTATAGGAGAGACATACGCATTGGTGTCTGAAGATATTGCCGGAGCAACATATATATGGACTCAAGATGGAAATCCTCTGGCAGAATCTGACTTTGATTTTATTGTTTCAGAAAGTGGTCAGTATCAGGTTTCCATTGATAAAAATAATGGCGACTGTCCAATAGAAGGACAAGCATTTGTAAACGTTTACAGCTATCCAGTGGCTAATCAGCCAAACGATATACTAGTTTGTGATGATAATAATGACGGTATGTGGAACTTTAATTTTGCCATGCAAGATTCTAATGTATTAGGTGCTCAAAGTAGTGTTCAATTTTCGGTTCACTATTATCAAAGTTTATTAGATGCTCAAAATGATGAAAATGAAATTCTAGGAGCCTTTGAAAATACATCAAATCCTCAACAAATATTTGTTCGTGTTAAGAATGTAGGTTTAGATCGCTGCGCAGATTCTAATTCATTTACTTCATTTAACATTGAAGTTTTTAATTCTCCAATAGCTAATACAATTCAGGATGTTGAAATTTGTGATGATGATATCGACGGCGATTATGCAAACGGACAAGTTATTACAGATCTTTTACAATTCAATAACTCCATTTTAAACGGTCAGAATGATCCAAATTATTCAATAACTTATCATTCTTCACCTACAGAAGCCGAGATTGGGAATAATCCATTGAATACTAATTATTACAATTCTACAGCATTTACGTATATTGTATATGTTAGAATTCAGAACGACTTAAACCCCTCTTGTTTTGACACCACAGAATTCGTAATGAATATAAATCCTAAACCCGATGCATTAAACGCATCTCTTTTTCAATGTGATGAAGATGGTATACCAGATGGGTTTACTATTTTTAACTTAACTCAAGCAAATAGTGAATTAATTGGTGGGTCTATCCAATTTATTAACCAAGTTCTTTTTGTCTTTAAGTGATGCCGAAATGAGCGAAAATGAAATTGATGGTAGTGCCTTCCTGAATAATTCAAATCCACAAACAATATATGTTCAGGTGATTGATGACACATCTGAATGCTTTAATATTTCAGAATTGACTTTAGAAGTAAGTGCAACAAATGCCAACGATGCTATTTTAGAAATATGTGATGATGATGGAACAGAAGATGGATTTGCCAATTTTAATTTAAATGACGCAGAAGCTGATATTTTAAGCGGTTTACCTAATAATTTAGATGTTCAGTTCTTTGGTTCATATGAGGATGCTCTCCTGGAATTTAATCCACTAATTACAAATTACACAAATACTGTTGCGTATTCACAGATTATTTATGTGCGAGTAGAAAATGAAAATGCCTGTTATGGAATTAATGAAGTTCAATTAACAGTTTTTGAATTGCCCAATATAGAAACTGAATTTGAAACTATTTACTGCTTAAATACATTCCCGGAAACGATTACATTAACAAGTGGGATAATAAATGATTCACCAAGTAACTACGAATACAACTGGTCGACTGGTGAAAATTCCTCTGATATTCAAATAAATGAAATCGGTAACTACTCTGTAACAGTAACAAATATCAACGGATGTTCTAAATCCAGAACAATTACTGTTTTACCTTCAAATATTGCTACAATCAATAATATTGAAGTAGTTGATGCCACTCAAAATAATACAATATCTGTATTGGTTTCCGGAGAAGGAGATTACGAATTCGCTCTTGACAATATTGTTGGACCTTATACTGACATTAATTTCTTTGAAAATGTATCTGCTGGTATCCATACAGTTTATGTCAGGGATAAGAACGATTGTGGTATTGTTGAAGAATTAGTTTCTGTAATTGGCTTTCCAAGATTCTTCACACCCAATAATGATGGATATAATGATACCTGGCAAGTTAAAGGCGTTTCTTCGCAATTTCAATCAAATACTCTAATCTACATTTTTAACAGATATGGTAAATTAATAACGCAAATTGACCCTACAGGTATAGGTTGGGATGGCATTGTTAATGGAAGACCACTCCCAAATGATGATTACTGGTTTGCAATTACTCTTGAAGACGGTAGGATCTATAAAGATCATTTCACCTTAAAACGATAACAAACTCTTAAAAAATCTCACAACTCAATTCCAAATAGTAAAAGCACTTAACTAATTGGTATTATCTGCATTTTTAATCCTAAATCATGCTTATTTTCAGAAATCAACCAGCTGCATTTCTAATACCGTTAAAGTTTTGTGTATTTCATCGTATTTTTTTGCCATTTCATCTTGTTATTAGTACTTTCCCACTTTAATAAAACGTATAAAATTCTTTTTGTCTCCCCAGACAAAGGATTTACCTGAATAATTAACCTGCTTGGAATGAGAAAATTATTACTTCTCTATGCTATTTTCTTTTTAGGACTAGGGCAAATTGCCATAGCTCAGCAAATTACTGTAGACAATACCTTAACAGCAGAAGATCTAATTCTAGAAAACTTAATAGAAGGTTGTGTAGAAGTTTCAAACGTAACATCAAGTATTAATGGATCTGTTAATGGATTGAACAGTTTTGGTTATTTTGAAAAAGCAGATTCCAGCTTCCCATTTCAAGATGGAATTCTTCTTACGACAGGCGAATCTTTTTCGGCAGGTAATACTTTAAATACTAATACACTCAATGAAGGTGATGTCACTTGGGGAACAGATCTTGATCTGGAAACAGCATTAGGCATAACAAATACTTTAAATGCCACATCAATAGAATTTGACTTCATTTCCATCTCCAATCAGATTCAGTTCAATTATCTTCTGGCCTCTGAAGAATATTATGGCAACTTCCCTTGTGAATATTCCGATGGATTTGCATTTTTAATTAAACCCGCAGGTAGCCCTGATCCATATACTAATATTGCACTTATTCCGGGCACCTCAACTCCTGTAAATACAAGCACCATTCATCCGGAAGTTGTGGGATTTTGTGGTGCTGAAAATGAAGCCTATTTTGAAGGTTATAATTTTGGAGATACAAATTATAATGGAAGAACTAAAGTTTTAACGGCCACTGCCAATATAATTCCCAACACTCAATATCACATTAAATTAATTGTTGCCGATCAAACCGATGAAAACTATGACTCAGCAGTTTTTATTGAAGGAAATAGTTTTAATTCAGTAGTTGATCTGGGAGAAGATATTACTACCTGTTCTGAAACTTTTACTATCAATGGAGATATTCAAAATCCTGATGCCACTTATAATTGGTTTATTAATAACACATTAATTCCTGGAGAAAACGGCACAGAGTTGGTAGTTTCTGAAAGCGGAAATTATTCGGTTCAAGTTACAATGCCTCTAAGTGATTCCGATTGTACAATTGAAGATTCCGTCCTTGTAACATTAAATTCCGAACAAACGGCAGACCCGATTTCAGATTATGAAATATGCGATGATGCCAGCAGCGATGGATCAGAGATTTTCGATCTATCCATTAAAAATGCAGAAGTCGAAGGTACTGTCCCAAGCTCAAATTATAATATAAGTTATCATTTTACAGCAAATGATGCAGATAATAATGTAAATGGAATTACATCAACTATTCAAAACACCGCTAATCCACAACCTATTTTTGTTAGGATCGAAGATGCAAATAATGGTTGTTTAGCTTTTACAAGCTTTAATTTAGTTGTTAATCCACTCCCTGTTATTGTTGATCCAACACCCTTAAATGTATGTGATGACGATACCGGTGATGGTTTCACGGAGATCGACCTAACTATAAAAAATGATGAAATAAGTAATAATCAATCTAACCTAAACATTAGTTATCATTATTCTCAGGCAGATGCTTCCAATAATCTAAACCCAATATTTTCGCCTTACATTAATACCAATCCAACAGATATTATTTATGTACGGGTTGAAAATTCTGAAACAGGTTGCTTAAGCTATACTTCCCTAACAGTGAATGTGCTAGAAAATCCAAGTCTTCCCATTTCTACCGTTATTATTGACGCTTGTGACGAAGACCATGACGGTTTTGCCAGTTTTGATCTCAATGATGCTATAGGAGATATTACACAAGGTTTATCTGGTATTAACACTTCCATTCACATAAGTATAGATGATGCCATGAGTGGCAGCAACCCTATTTTGGATCTGGATGCTTTTGTAAACAGTGAACCGGAATTGCAAATATTATATGTGAGAATAGAAAATAGTTCAACGGGTTGCTTTTCAATTGCAACGATTGAATTACATACAAATCTACTTATAACGGGAACCGAAGTACAAGACTTTGAGGTTTGCGATGATGACAGTAATGATGGTAAGGAAATCTTTGATTTAATCAACATGGAGACCATTATTTTGAATGGTATTCCCGGTACTGATGTTATCTATTATTTGACTCCGGAGGATATGGAGAACCAGACAAACGCAGTTGATGAAACTGTTGGCTTCGTCAATACTATGAATCCTCAAGTGCTTTATATTGAAATAGTAAGCCAAAATTGTATGGAACAAGCTGAAGTCCAATTATTGGTTAATCCTCCTTTACTTATACAACCAATTGACAGTGTAGACTATTGCGATACTGATGATGACGGATTTACATCCATTGATCTGTCTATTTACGATGAAGACGTCTCAAATGGAAACTTATCTGTAACACATGTAAGGTACTTTAATACACAGCAGGATGCAGAAAATAACGAAAATGCTTTACCTGAATTTTATAATAATGTAACTAATCCGGAAATAATTTTTGCAAGGATCACGCATAGTTTGACTGGATGCTTTGATGTTACACAATTTGAGATCAACGTAATACCGGCACCTACCATAAATAACCCATCAGATATAGTCATTTGTGATGACGATCAAGATGGAATGTCTGTTGTAGATCTATCCGCCAAAATACCTGAGATACTATCCAATACTGATGATCTGGAAATTTCATTTCACCTATTATTAGATGATGCAAATACAGATTCCAATGCCATATTCGATCCTTCAGTTTTTAATGCAACCACCCAAACAGTTTATACAAGAATTGAAAGTACGATTAGCAGTTGTTTCACAATCGTTCCAATACCTATTATAGTAAATACGCTTCCTGTTTTTGATACAATATCAAATTACCAATTATGTGAGAGCGATAATGATCATACCTCGGAGTTTATTTTTGCGAATAAAGATGCCGAAATTTTGAATGGACAATCGGGAAAACAGGTTTTATACTATGAGACACGAAGCTGATGCCATTAATAGAACAAACAACATTGATAAGAATTCAGTCTATTTAAACATAACAAGTCCGCAGACTATTCACGTTAGAGTTGAAAATTTAAGTGATAATGACTGTTTCAGCACCTCGTCATTTAACATTGTTGTAGATCCTTTGCCACAGTTTAACCCTCCAATAGATTGGTTTACTTGTGATGACGTTAGTAATGACGGAGTTGAAACCTTCGATCTTAACGAAAAGTTGGCCGAAATGTCGAATGGCACTTCACAAAATTTAGAAATTATTTTTTATTCTTCTTTCACAGATGCAGAAAACCAAAATAATGCCATAGACCTTGAATATACAAACATTCAAAATCCGCAACCAATTTTTGCCAGAATTGAAAATGGATTTAGTTGCTATACTATTGCAGAATTTGGACTTAATGTAATTCAGGCACCGGAAACAAACATTTCTGTGCCACTAGAGGTATGCGATGTAGATTATGATGGTATTGCTCCCTTCGATTTGACTATATCAGAATATGATATTCTTAACGTTAGGCAAAACGACATTGAAGTAAGCTATTATGAAAATGAAGACGATCTCGTTGCCCAGACAAATCAAATCATGAATCCTGAAAATTATTATAGTATAAGCAATCCTCAAACTGTGTACGTTAGAGTAACAAACACTATTTCTACATGTTATGTTTCAATTCCTTTAGCATTAAATGTGAATCTTCCGCCTGCTTTCAATGAATTGGATGATATAGTGATCTGTGAAGATGAATCCGGAATATTTGACTTAACATCAGTTAATGAATTACTTGTTGATGATACAAGCGATATAGGTATAACCTACTATCAACACCCAGTCGGATGCACTTAACAATACAAATGAGATCGATACTGATTTTGTTTACGATATTAATACGCATACTATTTATACAAGATTTACAAATGAAATAACAGGTTGTTTTATCTCATCGTCATTTAATGTAATTGTTCTCCCAAATCCAATTGCTCACGCGCCTATTGATTTAGAGTTGTGTGATGACGATGATGATGAAATAGCCGAATTTAATCTATCTCATAACACCTCTTATATATTAGGAAACCAAAGTACTTCCAATTTCACGGTTTCCTATTATGAAACACTGGAGAATGCTGAAACCGGGGAAAGTACAGTAAATGAATTCTATTGGGCTTTCAATGATCAGACCATTTTTGCTCGAATTGAGAATAATTCCAGTGGATGTTATTCTGTAACCCAATTCAAGACTATTGTTCACCCTTTACCTATAATAGATATTCCAGATCAATTAACTCTTTGTTTGAATGATGGATTGAACGATGGAATAATACCGGTCTATGTAAGTGCAAATACCAATAATATGGGTGACACCTATTTATGGTCTACGAATGAAACAACACCAGAAATAGAAATAGACACAATAGGAGAATACTGGGTTACGGTAACTACTCCTTTTGGTTGTGAAACCACTAAAGAATTCAGAGTAATTGAATCGGAACAGGCTGTAATTGAGATGACGGAAACGATAGATTTTTCAGATCCTAATAATGTGACGGTTACCATCAGCGGTATTGGTGATTATCTATATGTTCTTGACGATGGTGAACCGCAAGAATCTAATGTCTTTGAATATGTAAGCCTTGGTTATCATACAATAACAATAATAGATCTCAATGGTTGCAGTGATATTTCGAAGAAAATAGTTGTGGTAGATACGCCTAAATTTTTCTCTCCTAACGGTGATGGTCATTTTGATACATGGCATATTACCGGCGTAGAAACAATGCCTGGAACTATTGTTTTTGTTTATGATAGATACGGAAAATTGCTTAAAACTTTAGCTCACAATTCCCCTGGATGGGATGGTACATACAACGGAGCTCAAAAAGAAGGAAATGACTATTGGTTTACAGCCATTGTTAAGAAAAATGGAATGGAATTCGAAGTTAAAGGTCATTTTGCCTTAAAACGATAACTATCTGCCTAATTATTCCATTTATATTTTGCGTAATTTTGCAAAATGAAATTCAAAATTGTTTCAGAATTCAGCCCTACGGGAGATCAGCCGGAAGCTATTGATCAACTGTCTGAAGGTATTCTTTCAAATGAAAAATACCAGACCTTGCTTGGAGTTACCGGTTCCGGAAAGACATTTACCATTGCCAATGTAATTGAAAAAGTTCAAAAACCAACTTTAGTTTTAGCGCATAACAAAACATTAGCCGCTCAGTTATATTCTGAATTCAAACAATTTTTTCCTGAAAATGCAGTAGAATACTTTGTTTCCTACTACGATTATTATCAGCCGGAAGCCTATATCCCGGTTTCTGGAGTTTATATAGAGAAAGATCTGTCCATTAATGAAGAGATTGAAAAAATGCGCTTAAGTGCGACATCATCTTTATTATCTGGTCGTCGGGATGTTTTGGTTGTTGCTTCTGTATCATGTATCTATGGAATTGGAAATCCGGTAGAATTTCAAAAGAATGTAATTACGCTTAAAAAAGATCAGGTAATTTCTAGGACCAAACTTCTTCATCAGTTAGTACAAAGTTTGTATTCCAGAACAGAAGCTGATTTTAATCATGGTAATTTTAGAATAAAAGGAGATACTGTTGATATATTCCCTAGTTATGCTGATGACGCTTTTAGAATTCACTTTTTTGGTGATGAAATTGAAGAAATCGAATCTTTCAATATCCAGACCAATCAGGTAATTGAAAAGTATGATGTATTAACTATCTACCCGGCAAATATGTTTGTAACCTCTCCTGATGTGTTACAAAATGCCATTAAAGAAATTCAAGATGATTTAGTAAAACAGCATGATTACTTCAAGGAAATTGGCAAGCATTTGGAAGCAAAACGCTTAAAAGAACGAACCGAATTCGATCTGGAAATGATTAGAGAATTAGGGTATTGCTCCGGGATTGAGAATTACTCCAGATATTTAGATGGCAGGCAACCCGGATCTCGCCCGTTCTGCTTATTGGATTACTTCCCAGATGATTTTTTAATGGTAATTGATGAAAGCCATGTTACAATTTCACAAGTTCATGCCATGTATGGTGGGGACAGAAGCAGAAAAGAAAATTTAGTTGAATACGGTTTCCGATTACCGGCAGCCATGGATAACAGACCACTTAAATTTGAAGAATTTGAAGCTATTCAAAATCAGGTGATATATGCAAGTGCAACACCAGCCGATTATGAATTGCAAAAGACGGATGGTGTCTACGTTGAACAAGTAATAAGACCAACCGGACTTCTTGACCCTGAAATTGAAGTACGTCCAAGTTTGAATCAAATAGATGACCTAATTGAAGAAATCCAACTACGGGTCGAAAGAGATGAAAGAACTTTAGTTACTACTCTAACAAAAAGAATGGCTGAAGAATTAACTAAGTATCTTGCAAGAATTCAAATTCGTGTTCGCTATATCCATTCTGATGTTGATACCCTGGAACGTGTTGAGATCATGCAGGATCTTCGTAAAGGTTTGTTTGATGTCTTGGTAGGAGTTAATCTATTACGAGAAGGTTTAGATTTACCTGAAGTATCTTTGGTTGCCATTCTTGATGCTGATAAAGAAGGATTTTTGCGCTCAGCACGATCTCTAACCCAAACGGTTGGAAGGGCAGCACGACACTTAAAGGGAAAAGCTATTATGTATGCCGATAAGATCACCAATAGTATGCAAAAAACGATTGATGAAACTAATTACAGACGTCAAAAACAAATAGAATACAATACCAAGAACAACATCACTCCTACACAAATTAATAAGAGTTTGGATAATGCCCTGACAAAAAATTCAGTGAGCTCCTATTATTACGAACTGGAAGCTTTAAAAGCTGCAGAACCGGAAAGTGAATACTTGAATAAAACTGAAATAGAAAAGAAAATTAGAGAGTATCGTAAATTGATGGAACAAGCCGCCAAAGAACTAGATTTTATATTAGCTGCACAATTAAGAGATAAAATAAAGGACTATGAAAAAAAGTTGGACAAGTTAAAAGTCAACTAGTTATACTGGACCTTAAAAATATCTATTAATACATCTGGTGGTACAATTTTGTTAGGGAAACTTTCCATTAGATCTAAAACCCTGTTTATAGATTCCTGACTTAAACCCATTCTCAGACCAAAATTGTGAATTTTAACCCATTTCGCTCTGTTAATTTCATCACTCAGGTTCATTAATAGAACTAACCGATGGAATTGAACAATTCGTTCAGAATGTGTTTTTAAATACGCAAAATTTACAGGATGATTTAATAAGTAATCAAAATCTTCTTGGTTAATTTCGAGTTGCCTCGCAATCCCAATTAAAAAATTGTACTCTATTCTTTTAAGTGTATCATCAACTTTAGCAAAGGCTATCATTTCTGACAATAGACTTAATTTTTCGACACGACTTGCCATTACAAAGGGTGGATTAAATTAATTACTTAAAATTAAGTATTATTAATAATTAATAATCGGTATAAAAATGTATCTTATCGAAAAAAAATATGCACTTTAGAGGGATTATTTACACTTCATCTAAAATCAGAGTTGAAATTCAATGAAATCACTTGTTTTTTTTGCTTTATTCCTTGTCTCTTTTCCCCTTCATTTTTTTTCACAAACCACTGCAAGCAAGCAAGTTATTAAGTTCAATATTGTAGCTAAACAGTTGGATACAGTTAAGACAATTTGGGTTTATTTACCAAAATCATATCAAAATTCGCAAAAAGCGTATCCGGTGTTCTATATGCATGATGCGCAAAACTTATTTGATGATAAAACGTCCTATGTTGGGGAATGGAAAATTGATGAATATTTAGACACGATAATCAATAATGAAATTATCGTTATTGGCATCGAGCATGGCAATAAAAAGCGGATTGAGGAATTAACTCCATTCGAAAATGAAAAATATGGTGGTGGTAAAGGAGATGATTATATCAAATTTATTAAGAATACATTAAAACCACATATAGATAGTACTTACAGGACTTTATCTGACAGAAAGAATACAACCATATTCGGATCGTCATTAGGTGGTCTGATCTCTTTTTATGCTGTGATAAAATATCCGGATACATTTGGTAAGGCAGGTGTATTCTCTCCATCGTTTTGGTTTAATGAGAGCATCTATGAACTTGTAGAAGAAACCAAAGTTAATAAAAACACTGATTTTTTCTTTTTGACAGGAACTGAGGAAGGAGATACAGCAGTTCCCGACCAGCAAAAAATGGTAGATCTGCTATTAATTAAAGGTCATGATGAAAACAGAATAATGAATAGAATAATTGAAGGTGGCAATCATAATGAATCCTTTTGGAGCACTTTTTTTCCGGAAGCTCATAAGTGGCTAGAACAAACTAAATAAAAAATAAAGCCTCCCTTTTCCAGGAGGCTCAGACTTACTTAATAAAGCCTTTTATTTTACATCCATCAATTCCACATCAAAAATTAGAGTGGCATTTGGGGGAATAACTCCGCCGGCACCTTGAGCACCATAACCTAAATTACTTGGTATTACTAAACGGGCTTTATCACCTACTTTTAGCAGTTGAATGCCTTCATCCCAACCTTTAATTACTTGTCCAACTCCTAATGGAAAATCTATAGGACTATTTCTTTTATAGGAAGAGTCAAAAACAGTACCATCTGCTAGTTGGCCTTTATAGTGAACAGAAACGGTTTTACCTTTTTCTGCTGTCTTACCTTGACCTTTTTGTAAAATCTTATAACGCAACCCACTGTCTGTTTTATCAAAACCACCTGCTAATTTTTCTAATGCAGCTTCTGCTTTCATTTTTTCTTCTGTTAATCTCTTTTCTCGTGAGCCTTCAAAAGTTCTAAAAGCTTCAACGGAATTAAATGCCTTAGCTTTTTCACCAACTCTTATGATCTCAATACTTTCAATTATATCCTCTTGTTGAATCTCATCAACTACCTCCTGGCCATTTTCTACTCTGCCAAAAACTGTATGTTTATTATCTAACCACGGAGTAGCTACATGAGTAATGAAAAATTGGCTGCCATTGGTTCCTGGACCAGCATTAGCCATTGATAGAATTCCTGGTGCATTATGTTTTAGATCTGGATGAAATTCATCATCAAATTGATATCCTGGATTTCCGGTACCTGTACTTAGCGGACAACCACCTTGAATCATAAAATCTGGAATAACTCTATGAAATTTTAGACCATCGTAATATTTTTGACCTTGTTGCTTAGCTGAATTTTCTAAATCTCCCTCCGCTAAAGCAACGAAGTTTCCAACTGTTCCCGGAGTTTTTTGATATTCTAATTTTACTAGTATTTCTCCTTTACTAGTGTTGAATTTTGCGTATAAACCGTCTTGCATGCTATATTTTTTTTAATAGGTTGCAAAGATACAAATATCGTTGTTTGCAAAAAATTGAATGACAATTAAAGTTTAGCAGATATTTAATTAGCAACTTCACTAATGAATTTTATTCTGAATAATCGCAGCTCCTCGTCATCATAATCACCATCAAATTCATCAATTGCATCATCTATTTTATCTGTTTCAGATTCCATGAAATAGTCAAAGATCTCCTCTTGTTGCTCTTCATCCAGAATTTCATCTATCCAATAATTTATATTCAGTTTTGTTCCTGAAAAAACAATGGCTTCCATTTCTTTGATAAATTCTGACATCTGCATGCCTTTAGCAGAAGCAATATCGTCTAATGGTAACTTTCTATCAACATTGGTTATAATGTATAGTTTTAAGGCAGAATTTGAACCTGTTGATTTAACCACTAAATCATCCGGACGCAATATGTCATTCTCCTCAACATACTTAGCTATCAGGCTTACAAAATCTTCTCCATATTTTTTGGCCTTGCCTTCACCTACTCCATGAATATTATTGAGTTCTTCCAGAGTAATTGGATATTTTAAAGCCATGTCTTCCAGTGATGGATCCTGAAAAATAACAAAGGGAGGAATTCCAAGTTTTTTTGCATTAGATTTCCTCAAATCTTTTAACATAGAAAGCAAAGCTTTATCCGCAACTGCCCCTCCAGCCTTGGAGGCTGATAATATATTATCTTCTGAACCATCATCAAAAACATGATCCTCAGTCATATCAAAAGGTTGTGGTGATTTTATAAAATCTTTACCTCTTTTGGTTATATTCAGGACTCCGTAGGTTTCAATATTCTTATTGAGTAATTTTGCGATTAATACTTGTCTTATCAATGCCATCCAGTAACCTTTCTCTCGCTCTTTACCAATACCAAAGTATGGTTGTGCATCTGTTTTATGAGATTTGATCATTGCATTAGCATGACCAACCATGACATTCACCAGGTCTTTACTTTTATACTTTTCATTAGTGTCAAGCACCACTTTAAGTAGTTTGACAACTTCATTTTTGGCTTCATGTTTCTTTTTTGGAAATCTGACATTATCGTCCATATCTCCACCTTCTCCAGTTTCATTATCGAAATCTTCTCCAAAATAATGAAGCATGAATTTTCGTCTGGAAATAGAAGTTTCTGCATAAGCTACAACCTCATGTAACAAAGCATGACCAATCTCTTGCTCTGCAACCGGCTTACCTGCCATGAATTTTTCCAATTTCTCTATATCCTTATAGGCATAAAACGCTAAACAGTGTCCTTCTCCTCCATCCCTTCCGGCACGACCAGTTTCCTGATAATAACTTTCAATACTCTTGGGAATATCATGGTGAATTACAAACCTCACATCGGGTTTGTCAATTCCCATACCAAATGCTATTGTTGCAACTACTACATCTATATCTTCCATTAAGAACATATCCTGATGTCTGGCTCTAGTTTTAGAATCTAAACCCGCATGATAGGGCACCGCCTTTATTCCATTTACCTGAAGCACTTGAGACAATTGCTCAACTCTTTTTCTGCTCAAACAATAAACTATACCAGATTTATTTGCATTTTTCTTTATAAATCGAATGATATCTGAATCGACATCTTTTGTTTTTGGACGAACCTCATAATATAAATTAGGTCTGTTGAAAGATGCCTTGAAAGTTTTAGCATCAGTAATTCGAAGATTTTTAAGAATATCTTCCTGAACTTTAGGAGTAGCAGTAGCTGTTAGACCAATTATTGGGACACTTTCATCTATACGTTCAATAATACCTCTTAGATTTCTATATTCCGGCCTAAAATCATGTCCCCATTCACTGATGCAATGCGCTTCATCTACCGCTAAAAATGAGATCTTCACAGATCGTAAAAAATCAACATTTTCCAATTTTGTTAAAGATTCCGGTGCTACATACAATAACTTCGTTATACCATTAGTAATATCCTCTTTAACCTTTTTGACCTCCGTCTTGTTTAAAGAAGAATTTAACACATGGGCAACACCTTCTTCATTAGAAATCCCTCTCATCGCATCTACCTGATTTTTCATCAGTGCTATTAATGGAGAGACTATTATAGCTGTTCCTTCCTTTATTAAAGCAGGCAATTGATAGCATAGTGATTTTCCTCCTCCTGTTGGCATAATAACGAATGTATTATTGCCAGAGACCAAACTTTTGATCACTACTTCTTGCAGCCCTTTAAACTGACTAAATCCAAAGTATTTTTTTAAAGCTGAATGTAAGTCAACATTTACCGTATTCATTAATTCCCTATAAATTGTAAATAGTAATTTTTAAAATTAAAGAAATCTCAAATAAATCATGATTTTATAATTTATTTAAATAACTCTAATTATATTTTTCGTTTTTTTGTATGTCTAAACTTTTTATAAGTTAGTGTATCTTTAAAGATAACAAAATCTTTATAGGACACAAATACTAAATCTGATAAATTTTGAACAATAAAAATTCTATTTTAAACATTGCAAAAAAAACTATTGAAATAGAAAGTAAGGCGATTTCTAACCTTTCAGAGTTACTTGATGATGATTTTGCAAATGCAGTTCAACTGATTTACAAGTCTAAAGGCAGAGTAATAATTACAGGCGTTGGAAAGAGCGCTATAATAGCAACAAAAATAGTAGCTACATTGAATTCAACCGGGACTCCTGCTATTTTTATGCATGCAGCCGATGCGATTCATGGAGATTTAGGATTGATTCTGAAAGATGATATTGTGATGTGCATATCAAAAAGCGGTAATACTCCTGAAATTAAAGTTTTAGTGCCTCTTATAAGGAATGCAAAGAATAAAATGATAGCAATTACCGGAAATAAAGATTCATTTTTAGGGCAACAGGCCGATTATATACTAAACACTTTTGTGCAGAAAGAAGCTTGTCCAAATAATTTGGCTCCTACTACAAGCACAACAGCGCAATTGGTTATTGGAGATGCCTTGGCAATTTGCCTGTTGGAAATACGAGGATTTTCGAGTAAAGATTTTGCAAAATACCACCCTGGAGGTGCATTGGGTAAAAAATTGTATTTGAGAGTCCATGACCTATCATCTGTAAATCAAAAACCAGCTGTCACACCAGACACCAATATTGGCCAGGTAATTGTGGAGATCACGGAAAAACTTCTTGGGGTTACTGCAGTTATTGAAAAAGGCAAGATCATTGGAATTATCACAGACGGAGATTTACGTAGAATGTTAACTAAAGTAACTGATTTTTCCGGTTTAACTGCAAAAGACATTATGACGAAAAACCCTAAACGGATTGATTTCGATGCCATGGCAGTAGATGCGATGGACATGATGGAGCAACATGGGATTTCACAATTACTTGTTGAAGAAAAAGGTAAATATGCAGGTGTTGTACATTTGCATGACCTAATTAAAGAAGGCATATTATAATGGCAGAAAGAAACGTGAACGAAATGTCATTTCTTGACCATCTTGAAGACTTAAGATGGCATTTAATAAGGGCATTTTCGGCTATTATAATTGTTGGAACCTTTGCGTATGTATTTAGTAAACATCTTTTTGATGGAATTATATTCGCCCCTCTTAAGATGGATTTTATAACCTATGCTCTTCTATGTAAGGCAGGCACCTTTTTAGATGTCAATACTACTTTTTGTGGAGACAAAATTCCATTGATACTGCAAAACAGAACTATGGCCGGACAATTTTCAGCAGATATTTGGACATCGGTATTAGCTGGCTTTATTATTGCTTTTCCTTACGTAATTTACCAATTATGGAAATTCATCAGCCCGGGATTGCATGAGAATGAGCGTAAATATTCCAAAGGGTTTATTACTATTTCTTCTTTATTATTCTTTATAGGTGTTTTATTTGGCTATTATATTGTGACACCATTATCTATTAACTTTTTAGCTAACTATAGTATTTCAGAAATGGTAGATAACCAAATTGATATAAGTTCTTATATTGGTTTAGTTAGGTCAGCTGCTTTGGCATCGGGCTTAGTGTTTGAATTACCAATTATTATATTTTTTCTGACTAAAATAGGTTTAGTGACACCGGAATTCTTAAAGAAATATCGCAAATATGCATTGGTAATAGTATTAATCCTATCCGCCATAATTACACCTCCCGATATTGCAAGCCAAATTATAGTAGCAATTCCAATTTTAATCTTATATCAAGTAAGTATATATATATCAAAAGTTGTAGTACGAAATCAAAAGAAGAAAGAGGAAAAATATGTCAAATCCAGTTAAAGAGTTTAATGATTATCGTTCTAAAATGAATGATAAAATTTTAGCAGATAACAATAAAGTAATCAAGCGCATTTTTAACTTAGATACCAATGCTTATCAGGAAGGTGCTTTGGATGTCAAAACGAAGGAGCTTCTGGGTTTAGTTGCTTCCACTGTTTTACGTTGTGATGATTGTATAAAATATCATTTGGAAAATAGCAAAAAAATAGGATTGAATAAGGAGGAAGTTGTAGAGGCTTTGAGCATTGCCACTTTAGTTGGAGGTACTATCGTTATTCCGCATTTACGTCGTGCTTTTGAGTTTTGGGAAGCATTGGAAACTAATAATTAAATAATATTTGCTTTATTGTAACTATGAAATTAAGAGCTGAAGATCTATTAAAATCCTATAATGGGAGAAAAGTTGTCAAAGATGTCTCACTAGAAGTTAATCAAGGAGAAATCGTTGGATTATTAGGACCTAATGGAGCAGGTAAAACTACTTGTTTTTATATGATTGTAGGGCTTATTAAACCAAATGGCGGTAAAATCTATTTAGATAACACTGAAATAACAAAGTATCCTATGTATAAGCGAGCTCAAAATGGCATTGGCTATTTGGCTCAGGAGGCTTCAGTTTTTAGAAAATTAAGCATTGAAGACAATATTTTGAGCGTGCTGCAATTGACCTCACTCAGCAAGCAGGAGCAGCTTGATAAAATGGAAGAACTCATTGAGGAGTTCGGACTAGGACATATTCGTAAAAACAGGGGTGATCTTCTTGTCAGGTGGTGAAAGACGACGGACAGAAATTGCTCGTGCACTGGCAACTGATCCAAGTTTTATTTTGTTAGATGAACCATTCGCCGGAGTTGACCCGGTTGCCGTTGAAGATATACAACGTATTGTCGCAAGATTGACAAAAAAGAATATTGGTATTTTAATTACAGATCATAATGTACAGGAAACTTTAGCCATTACAGACAGGACCTATTTGATGTTTGAAGGAAGCATCCTAAAAGCCGGAGTACCTGAAGAACTTGCCAATGACGAAATGGTGCGTAAAGTATATCTAGGGCAAAATTTTGAACTACGCAAGAAGAAGTTGGATTTTTAAGGCTGGTCTAAAATAATTTTTTAATCAGTTTTATTATAAATAATACTATTAGCCCAACTATTAATCCCACAATAAAATCTCTTATTATCCCTGGCAATACGTCTAAAAAATGATGTAAATATTCGATTTTATGGATAAATATTCCACCTGAGACCAATAACAAAGCTATAGTTCCTATTACGGAAAGGCTTTTTATGATCTTAGGAAGCGCTCTTACCATCAATCTTCCTATGTGATAAAGCATATTTTTGTTGCCCTTACTCAGTTTTATGAAACGCCAGCCTAAATCATCCATCCGAACAATTAATGCCACAATACCATAGACACCCACAGTTGCCAATAAGGCAACAAACGAAACAACAAGGATTTGAATAGTTAATTCTTTTTCACTTACGGTACCTAAAGCAATGATAACGATTTCAACAGAAAGAATGAAATCAGTTAAAATAGCCGATTTTATCTTTTTCTTCTCCAACTCCAAGACTTTGGATTTGTCCGTTTTATCAAAATTAATCACATGTGAACCATCATTATGAGGAAAAAGAAACTCATATATTTTTTCAGCACCTTCATAAGCCAAATAAAGCCCGCCAATTAACAATAAGACTGTAACCAGCCACGGCAAATAATAACTTAATACGAAGGCTATAGGTAATATGATAAGCTTGTTTAAAAACGAACCTTTTGTAATCGCCCATAGAACCGGTAATTCTCTGGAAGCTACGAATCCAGATGCTTTTTCAGCATTTACTGCAAGGTCATCACCCAGGATACCTGCGGTTTTTTTTGTAGTTATTTTACTCATCACCACCACATCATCCATAAGTGCGGCAATATCATCTAATAATGCAAAAAAACCTGATGCCATAAACTATTTAATTGATTATTTTGAGGCTATATTATTTAATAAAGACATGAATATATAGATTACGACTATAAACGGTATAGCTGCGAATTTTAATACAATCAATGACAATACGCTTAAAAGAAGGAAGACATATCTTATGGAATTGCTTTTAAAACTCCAATCTTTGAACTTTAATGCAAAAAGTTTGATCCTAGAATTCAATAAATACGAACTTAATAAAGTTAAAAATATTAAAAACCATTTGTTCAGTATTATGGAATTCATCAAATCATTATTTTGAAATTCCAATATGAGTGGTAATGAAATGATCAGTAAAGTATTTGCCGGAGTAGGCAAACCAATGAAATATGTTTGTTGATTTTCATCAATATTGAATTTTCCTAATCTATAGGCTGAAGCCATTGGAATTAAAAAGGCTAAAAATGGTAACAAGGAAGCTTTCACTCCAGACAAACTGAAGTATGAATTCCAATCATTGGAAATAAATGCATCAGAAGGATTCACAACCAGGGATAATAGTTTAAACATAATGATCCCGGGAACTAATCCACTCGTTATCATATCAGCTAAAGAATCCAGTTGAATTCCTAATTCACTTTGAACATCAAGTTTTCTGGCTAATAAGCCATCAAAAAAATCAAAAAATATACCAAGAAAAACAAAAGTAGAAGCCAAGACAAAATTACCGTTAGCAGCAAATATTACGGCAACACTTCCACACAAAACATTTAGTAAGGTAATTATATTGGGAATATGTCTTTTTAAAGTCATATAGTTAGTTTTTGTAAAAATAGTAAACTATTTTCGTCTAATACAATTGAAATACAATATCTAATTCTTTTTACAGTTTATTAATTTAAAAAAGGTGCCCTTTCTAAATAAAAAAAGTTGCTTTTGAAAAATAGTATTTTAAGCTTAGTGTTAGTGATTTCTACTTTGGGTTTTGCACAAACCAAAAAATACTCAAATGAATTCATGAATATTGGCGTTGATGCAGCCGCTCTTGGAATGAGCAATGCTGTTGTAGCTCAAAGTAATGATGTAAATTCGGGGTACTGGAATCCGGCTGGATTAGTTCATTTGGAGGACAACCAAATTGCCCTAATGCATGCCAGTTATTTCGCAAATATTGCTAATTATGATTATGCCGCTTTTGGGATGCCTTTGGATGATAGAAGTACCATTGCATTATCTCTTATCAGGTTTGGTGTTGACGATATTTTGGACACTACTCAATTAATTGATGATCAGGGCAACATAAATTATGATAGAATCAGTCTCTTTTCTACTGCCGATTATGGACTGACCTTCTCTTATGCAAGAAAATTACCTCTGGATGGATTGAATTATGGAGTCAATGCTAAGATCATAAGAAGAATTATTGGCGACTTTGCCAGCTCATGGGGATTTGGATTAGACTTGGGTATACAATTTGATAAGTAAAAATAATTGGAAGTTTGGGTTAATGGCCAGAGATATAACAACCACTTATAATTCATGGAGTATTAATGAAGATAAACTGGCGACCATACAAAATGCAATTGATGGACAAAACCAGGAAGTTCCAGAGAGTTCTGAGGTAACCATTCCAAAATTACAATTAGGTATATCGAAATCATTTGTTTTTGATTATGATTATTCTTTGGTTACTGAAATTGATCTAATTGTTCGATTTGAAGAAAATAATGATTTAATATCTTCTTCCTTTGCCAGTATAAATCCTGCTTTTGGATTTCAATTTGGTTATATTGATATGATCTATCTTAGAGGAGGACTAGGAAATTTTCAGAATGAATTAACCATTGACAACAACGAAGAATTAAGTTTTCAACCTAATTTTGGTTTAGGATTTAAATATAAAGGCATACAGGTTGACTATGCATTTACAGATATTGGAGACCAAAGTACTGCTTTGTATTCCAATGTCTTTTCTGTAAAATTGGATTTTAGTATTTTTAGATAATACAGAAGCCTATGAAGCATCAATTACTTTCTCTATTATTCGTCTTTCTAAGTCTTTCAGCGCATTCTCAGTACAATCAACTCACGCCAGATGCAAAAATAAGTGTCCTCACCATTGGCCCGGTAGCTTCCTTAAATGATTCTTTTGGGCATAGTGCCTATAGAGTTAAAGACAGTTTGATGGATATTGTATTTAATTATGGAGTTTATGATTTTGACACCCCTAATTTCTATACCAAATTTGCTCAGGGAAAACTAAATTATAAAATTGGTGCTAACTACTTTGAAGATTTCAAAGAAAGCTATATAAGACAAGACAGGGAAATCAGAGAACAAGTTCTTAATTTAACTTTGGATGAAAAGCAACGAGTATTTAACTATCTATCCAGAAATTATGAACCCGCAAATCAATATTATCTCTATGATTTCTTTTATGATAATTGTGCCACCAAGATCAGGGATGTATTAGTAATTGCTTTGAATAATGATATTGAATTCGAAAATCCAGCATCCTTTCAACCAAAAACTTTTAGGTCCTTGATCCAACAAAATTTAAATTGGAATTCCTGGGGAAGTCTTGGAATTGATCTTGCCCTTGGCTCTGTTATCGATAGAAAGGCAACTCCAATTGAATATATGTTTCTACCAGAATATATTCATGATTTCTTTGAGACAGCAATTATAAAATCCAATCCTGAAAAAAAATTAGTACAGAATGAAAACATCATTTATAAGAATGTAAAATCCAAATCGTTAGGTAGTTTTTTCTTTAGCCCATTATTTGTTTTAGGAATAATAAGCTTATTGATTGCATATATTACTTTTATGGACCAAAAGCAAAATAAGCGAAGTAAGTGGCTGGATTTTTTATTATTTACAATTACAGGACTCATTGGAATAGTCATTCTTTTATTATGGTTTGCCACTGATCATGAAGCGACTGCTCAAAATTACAATTTGCTTTGGGCCTTTGCAATTAATTTATTTATGGTATTTCAGGTATTAAAAACCAGACCAGGCAATTGGTTTAAGAAGTATTTAAAATTCTTAATAATTATGATCTGCCTTTTGACCTTGCATTGGATTATAGGCATTCAAAGGTTCGCTATTGGGCTTATTCCTATACTAATCGCTATAGTGTTTAGATATCTGTTTTTAATTAAGTTTTTTCAAAAACAAGCTGATTTTTAGTTTATCGACCTCTAAAAAAGATAATTGTACTGAGGGTCTTTATAATAATATTTACATCCAGAAATAGACTTCTGTGTTTAATATAATATAAATCATATTGTAATTTAATTAGGCTATCATCAATTGTAGAACCATACCTTGAATTTACCTGTGCCCATCCTGTCAATCCAGGTTTTATTATATGTCTTGTTTCATAAAAGGGAATGATCTGCGAAAGTTCTTGCACAAAAAATGGCCTCTCTGGTCTGGGGCCTATTAAACTCATTTCTCCCTTTAAAACATTTATAAACTGAGGTATTTCATCAATTCTTGAATTTCGCAAAAATTTACCAAATTTAGTTACACGCACATCATTTTTTTGAGCCCATTTCACACCATCTTTTTCGGCATTTCTGATCATGGTCCTGAATTTCATAATAACAAACGGACTCCCATTCTTACCTATGCGTTCCTGTGTATAAAATAATGGACCTTTATTAGCAATCAAGTTTCCTATTAAAATAATTGGCAATAAAATAATCCCAACAAATAGGCCTAGAATTGAAAAGACTATATCAGATATTCTTCTGTACAATAAATACAGTCTATTCTGATTACTTCTGCTAAACGGAAAATATTTATAAAAATCTTTACCTACAAACTGAACCGGAACTCTATAATTAAGTTCTTCATATACCTGAGTATATTCTCTGATTGTAAATCCTCTTTCAAGCAATGTGATTAAATCGTTATAGATATCCGGAGTTATGGTTTCTGAATTATAGCTTGCTACAACGATTTCAGATACTTTCTGCTTTTTTATGATTTGCATGAAATCTTGGGGTTTATACTCCTTTAATCCCCTAAATTTTAATTTGTCCACATTTTCTTCTTCGCAATTAATAAATCCTATGATCTTATAATTAGGATCTGACTCCTTAAGAGATTTTACAATCGGTTCAATATTGGATATCTCACCAACCAATAAAACTTTTTTATAAAATCTTGGAGAAGAAATTAATGAAACATAAGCCCATCTCCAAATAACTAAAGAAATGACAAAGGCCAGATAGAAATATATTATTTGTAAACGATTATCTGGTAAAGTTGGTGTGAAAAAAGGTGTTAATAAATAAAATAAGACTGTAACCGAAGACGTGAGAACAATATTGCTTATAATAATTTCAAGTTTGCTCGCTTTTTGCAGATCATAAAGTTCAAAAATAGTTCCAAAAACCGATATATAAACAACTAAGACCAAGGTCCATGTCCAATTTTCAGCTAGTTAATACTGAAATAATCAAAATCAAATAAATTACCAATAAGATATAGACTAGATAAAACAAAAACAATATCAAAAATCCGTAACAGAATTTTACGTTCAGAAATTTCAAAATGTATAGTATTTCTGTTTGACATAATTGTTTTTAGCGAGCTGTAAAGATAATAAACCTAAAACAGAAAACAATTATTATATTCCGGGCTAATTTAGAATCTTATTCCATTCTAATTTGACAACTTCCCAATCAAATTGTTCAGCTTTTAAACGTGCATTTCTTGATAATTCCCTTACCAATTTAGGATCTGAATTTAATTTAATAATCTGATTTGTCATTCCATCAACATCATTTTTATCGACTAGTAATCCATCCTTACCATTACTTATTAAATTAATCATTCCACCCGCATTAGTAGATACAATTGGAAATCCCAATGCCATGGCCTCAATTATGCTTACCGGCATATTATCAAAATTTGTAGTGTTCAAAAAAATATTATAGTCTTTGGATAATTCAATCCAATCCTTTTTCTCCATTTTCAACTTAAAATTAACATTGATATTTAATTCTCTTGCTAAATTTTGAGCATAAAGATAAGACCCATCTCCATCCGGTCCTACCATGCATAATTCACAATCAATTCCTGTATCAATTAATTTTTTTGTCACATGGATAGCCATTAAAGGATTATATATGTCTTTAAAGGAACGAAGCCAAAATAATTTAGGTTTTGTAATTGTCTTTAGTTGTAAAAGGATAATTCTTGATTTCAATAGAATTAGGTATATATTTTATATTTTCAAATCCATAATCGTTAAAGATCTGTTTTAAATATAAGGAAGGTGAAACATTTACATTCGAGTACTTAAAAATGTAATTGCAAAATTTAGGATTATTTTTTAATCTTTTCGGTAAATCACCTCCATGTAAAATTGGTATATATTTTATCTTGAATAGTCTGCAAAGTTGACTAGTGATCAAAGCATAATAAAAATTTTGTGTGCTGTAGGTATCGATTAACACAATATCTATTCGTTTCTTATTTTTAATAAGAGTATAGATCATATCAAAAAGCCTAAATGCCTTATTGATCTTTGTGGATGAAAAGATTATATGATAACCTTCATCTTTTAAATGCTTCCCTAAAGTATCAATTGTGGTGATATTAGAACTTTCGTGATCTAACTTGTTTCCTATGTACAGTAGGTTTTTCATATGAGATATTTAATAAACTTAATCCGTAAATAAATGCAGGAGCTGCAATTCGCATGGAGGAATGGTTAACCGTTAAAAACCAAAATAAGTAAAATGAATAGAAAAATATATTTTTCCTATTTCGCATCCTGTAGAATAATGGTACAAAGAAAATTATGAGAAATGCAATTATGCCCAACATCCCATGTTCCCCCAAAATCCTAGATATTTCATTATGTGATGCAGCGGCACGACCTTCTTTTTCAAAACGAAGTTCCTTAATTTTTCCCGCGCCTACACCTAAAAAGGGATTGCTAATAAATTCATCCAATTCAAACGAAATGAGTTTTGCTCTTCCAGTTGCAATTTCTTCTTTTTCCCTTCCTGCCGCATCCTGATTAGCATATCTTTTTTCTATTAACCCACCTGTTTGAATCGAACTAAATACCCATGTTAAAATAACAAGCCCAATAAAAAATGAAAGAGAGCCTATTATTCTTTGTTTACCTGCTCTTTTTGAACTATTATAATAAATAGCAATAAATGCAATAATAATAATAACAGCTGTATAAATTCCACCACGACTAAATGTAACCAATCCTCGATAAGAAATTACACCTAGAATAAAAAGATTTAATTATTTTCATATTTAATGTTTGAGAAACCAAAAAATATCTGGAAGCTACAATAAACATTCCCAAACCCAATATCTGTTGCAACCTGATTAGGACCAAAACCCCCTGATGTTTGATAATTAGAAAAGGTTCCTGTTACAACATCTCTTATATTAGGAGTAAACAAAAATAAATATACTGTTGTAGATATTATTGGTAATAAAGCTGCAAGCAATATATTCTGTAGATCCTTAAAGTTAATTTTTTTGTCATAGCAATATAAAGAAACCGCCAGCCAGACAAAATGGTCCACTCAAATTAAACATAACTGCTGTTCTTATATTCGTATCGAAAGTTGCAGTTGCTCCAGTAACAAAAATTGCCGGAAAAAGAAGGAAGAGGAAAATAAAATAAGGGAAAGATCTGCTATTTATTCCATCGAATAGCATACCAATAAATACAAAAACAATAACCAAATATTTCGCAACCTCATAGCCAATATTTCCACCTGTCATTCTTAAAAATACTTCACATCCTACTATATATGCACAGGCAATTAATACTTGAACACCTCTTGTTTTCTGATTCGCATTAATTATAACATAAATAAAATAAACCAAGAGAACAATAAAATAGACTTTTGACAAAAATCTAAAGCCAAAAACCATAATAGCAATAAGAACATGTAACCCTATTAACCTGATATATTTATTATTAAATAACACCTAAGAAATATTGTTATAAATATTTAAAATTGAATTTATAACAACTTTTTCTGAAAATTCATTCATAACTCTTAAATTAAATAACATTAGATTTTTGATTCCGCTCTCTTTCATGTTCAATCAAATATTTTATTGCCTCAAAGAGTTCATTTGTGTCATTTGGTTTCACCAAAATCCCATTTTCCCTACTTTTTATTACCGATTCACATTCTCCTACATTTGTTGCTATCACAGCTAATTTAGCCATTCCATATTCAAGTAAAGCGATTGGTAAACCTTCTGACTTTGAAGATAACAAACCTATTTCACATTGAGCCAAAATATAGGAGATATCGGGCTTACTACCATATAGAAAAATATGTTTGCTCAAATTATTCAATTCAATTTCATTTTTGACTTTAAACGAGTACTCATCCTTAAAATCCTTGCCAACTAAATGTAAAGTCCATTCCGGATATTCCTTAACAACATTTTTAAAAGCCTTGATCAATGTAATATGATCTTTCTGGGGCCTTAAATTGGCTAAGCAAACAATCCTCTTTCCAGCACTACCTTTTAATTTTGTCTGGGGACTAACTTTATTTTCCACGGCAAAATTAGGTAGGTAACTTACCTTATTTATTTTTAAATAATTCCTTGCCCAGGTTTCCAAATTTTTATTGACACATAAAACATAGTCAAAATATTTAGCACAAATTTTTAAAACCAATGATTTCCTTCCCTCTAAAAACTCACTGTTACCATAATGATCATGCCATACAAGTTTTATATTGCGATTTAAGAGTTTTATTATTACAGCCAAAAAAAAGGACGTTGAATGAGCATGAATTATGTCTATATTTTGATTTTTTACAAATTTACTTAATCGATTGATTGCCTTTATATCCAATACCATCTTCTTCTTTAGAAACAAATACCCTACTTCCGGATCTAGACTTGATTTTAGTACTCCTTCCGCCCGTGTTGCACATAAAAATGATTTATCAATTTTTACTGATAAGGCGTTAGCAATATTTACCGAAACCCGTTCTGCTCCTCCAGGATGTAATGAATCTATTAGTTGTAAAACTCTCATGCTCTGAATTAGTAATTTTTTAATTTCTGATTCAAATTTTTCCAAGGTATATTTTTGTGACCATTGTTGAGATGCAATTGACATGGCTAACAAATTATCATTTTTAATACTATCTTTTATTTTGTTTACTGCCTTATCTAGATCTTCTTCAATTAATATTCCCCGTCGTCCCTTCGTCAAGCATCCAACTTAAACATGAAATATTAGTTGTAATAGGTATAACTCCAAAAAACATGGCTTCAGCAACGGCTTTCGGCCAACCTTCAGATTTTGATGGCAGTAACAAAAAATCTGATTTTTTTAAAGCTGATTTTAATTTTTCTTTGTCAACATTACCATGCAATTCTATATTTGATTTCAAGTTATTCTCTTTAATATATTCCTGAAGTGATTGTTTAAGAATTCCTTCACCAAATATATCCAATTCGACAATTGATATTATGTTTTAATAAAGATTCTATTATTTTAATAGACATTAATGGTCTTTTTCCGGTTACTAATGTCCCAATAAAAATAAATCTGTAAGAACCTTTATAATTTCTTTTTAATAAGAGGTTCTATTTCTGAATCACTAAATGAGGCCGTAAAAAAAGGTTTAATATTTTTAGATTGATTTTTCCATTTTCCATAGACCAATGTTTGCATATTTTTAGTTAAAATAGTATTCTTTAAAAGAAACTTTTGAATTTTATAACTAACTGGTTGTTTGCTTTGTGGATCCCAGTTTCCTGCATATTTTGCTGTTTTTATCTTTTTTGGAAAAAAGATTTGAACGAAACATCCTAATAATCCAATATTTCCCGGACATCTTAAATGAATATGATCTGCTTTTTTACAAGATTTAAAAATTGTAATTATAATAATTGGTATTTTTATCAGTGATAAGATGCAATTTTTTAATGGATGTAAATTCAATTTCAGGAATTTTATTAAAATTTAATTTAGATGTCTGTAATCCAGATCAATATTGGATATTTCATAGTTGAACTAGGGTGCAACTATCTCAACTTCATCAACATATTTCAACCAAATGTTCATTTCTCTTAACATAAGGTGCATAAGCAAAATATTGATTGTTTTGCTTACTATGCTTAACATGTGTAATGATTAAAAATTTCATTAATTTAATTTCGGTTTATTAATTAATAAACTAAACCATCCTACTACTCTACCAAAACTCTCTGTTAATGCTTCTTGTCTTTGCCTTGTATTGATCACATTTGAAAATCTGATTATAGTCAATAGTAAAGATGTAGCATTCCATTTAAATCTAGCCTTCAAACCCGGTTTTGGATATTTAACTCGCCAAACATACCAACCGTTTCTTACTACCATTTTACCATATTTAAATTTGTTTGGTCTTCCTGAATCATCATGATAATGATATAACTTTGCATTTGTATTAATATATAATTTTCCTATTTTTGCTAACCTCAAGGAGAAATCTGCATCTTCATACAAACCATAGCCTTCAAAATAATTTGAAAATCTTATTTTATTAAATATTTCCTTTTTATAAGATGACACACCTCCCATAATTTGTTCAACAAGATAAGTTTTTCCTGATGGCGGTAAAAACCCAATGGATCTTCCATGAGAAAAGTTGGGTAAAAAGCCTGGCTTCACATCAGGTTGTAAACCAAACAATTTTCTAACCCTAAATCTTAATGGTTCACTGCGAGTCCACCCATCAAAACAAAATTTAGTCGAGGTTCTCTTAGTCTCCTCTTTAGTCCATTCTGCTTCATTAATTATATAGCCACCAACTGCGATTGCATCTTTATGAGTATCATAAGTTGAAATTAGTTCCTTAAAATAACTTTTTTCAAGTACTGTATCATCATCTAAAAAACATATGATATCAGATTTTTCATCAACTAAATTTATTCCATAATTTCTTTGTTTAGTTAGTCCTCGATTATCAATATCAACTTTATAATATTTTAAATTCTTAAAAATATTTTTGTCCTAATAATCTTTTGTGTTTTATTATCTGGTGATCCATCAATTATTAATATTTCATTAGGATAAAGTGTTTGTGTTTTAACTGAATTTAAAAGTTCAATAATAGGTTTTGGTCTTTTATATGTGCAAATAATTAATGAAAATTTTGTTTCATTTTAATTAAGTTTAGCTACAAAAAGGTCATGAATAATTTTAAAAAATGAATGTCTGGTTAAAAAATCTTCCCATAATTTTCTATTTCTTTTTTGTAATTCAACAAATTCCTCATCACTTAAATCATTATG
This sequence comes from uncultured Flavobacteriaceae bacterium, assembly GCA_963722665.1. Classification (GTDB taxonomy): domain Bacteria; phylum Bacteroidota; class Bacteroidia; order Flavobacteriales; family Flavobacteriaceae; genus Site-B1. The sequence continues at coordinate 9,807 of CAVRNW010000010.1, read as the reverse complement.
AAATTTCATAATTTTATTTCCTAATGATCTATACTCAGATTCATCTAAAATCACACAATGTTCCTGCCAATTTATTAATTTATCCAAAGGTAAAAGACAATCAGTATTCAATAAAACAGGTATTCGACCAACAGCTAATGTTTCATAAAATCTTACTGAAAAATTTCCTCCTCCTCTCATGCAAAACGTATATGGATTTTCATATATATTTTTAAAAAACTCTTTTGTAGTATCTGCTTTATCTTCTTCTAGCCTTTATTCCAGCTCTATATTTATCTCTAAAAATAAAATTTGTTTGTATTTCTGAATATTGATTGTAAATATTTAAGATATTTTGCACGTTTTATGCTTGATGGATAAAAAGGTTGATAATCGGCATATTCAATATTTACACAATCGTTTTAATGTTAATGCTAAAAAAAATCAAGAGTTCCTTAATAAATTTTAAGAGACCTCCCTTCGCATGTCCTACAAAACCTATTTTTGGAATTGGTTCTTTTTTTAAAGGCTCAAAGTTTCCTTTTAAATGTTTATTATATGGATCTGATACAAAAGAAGGTAAAATTATTGTATGTCTCATTTAACTTGCTTTTAAATCCACCTAATCTAAAATTATAAATATTATCATCATTTAAACTATTACCAAAATCTCCTCCTGAATAAATCCAAATTAGTTTTTTAAATTCATTTGCAGTTTATAAAAAATTGATTTAAATATTTTTTATAATTTTTATACATAAATGCATATTCCAATGGCAAAATTATGATATCTGAATTCCTCCATATTATCAGATAAACTGTAGATACTGGTTTAAAACTGAGCTTTTTGAAAAATAAAGATCAAAAAGTAAAGGAAATACTTAAGATCTATTTTCTTCATTCAGTAATTTGATATTTGTATAAATTTTAAGCATTTTTCTTAGGTCCTAATTGTTTACTCCAATAAATGCTTGAATTCCATCGCTTCTTCATTTCAGAAATATAATGAAAAGGATTTTTAATAGATTGCTTTTTATAAAATTTAAAAACAATAACAGTTTATAACCCAATATTTGGTGCTTCGTTAATATTTTTGATTAAATAACATAATAGTTGGGATGGTTTTGGTTTGTATCTTTCATCATCCCATATTTTTATTTTAATTCTATATCCACCAATTGGTGCTTTTAAATGCGTAATTAATATATTGGAAATAAAAACAACATCCTCTCCAATATTTCGAATTTGCATTCCAAAATCAGAATCTTCACCATATCCAAATTCAAACTCATATCAAAACTAATTTTGATAATATTTCAGATTTTACAAAACTATTTCCAGAACCAAAAATAGGTGTTTGTGAAGTTTTAAAATAGGTTTGCTTTTCATCAGGTTGTAAACAAATTGTATTTATAGCCTTAACTCCATACTTTTCATACTTTTTAGTACATCTTCTATTAAATGGTCATTGAATCTTTTATCATCATCACCTAAAAATACCCATTCACTTTCAACAACTTTAATGCTAAATTTCTTGCATTACAAACTCCTGTTCTGTTGAATAAATTTGTGTTTAATTTTAAAAGGCCACTTGTCACTTATAAATATAATCTAATTCCGATACCGAATTGGGATCAGAATTTTGTTCAATAATAATAACATTTTTTGGTAAAACAGTTTGGTTTGACAGATCCTTTAAAACATCGTACAAATATCTTTTTCTTCCTATTGTAGGAATAATAACATCTACATCCTTTTTAATAACTAATTTTCTGGATGATTTTATTTGTAGTTGATTAAAATCATATTCATATTTCTTTTTACGAAATCTTAAAGAATTTAATAATGGAAATATGAAAATTTTCGATCATAAATAATAGCAAAAGAATAAAAAAAATAACCAACCATTTATAATGTTGTTTAACAAATTTAAATAATTGAAATGTGGATGCTTGATTTTTTTTTATTGATCCTTCCAAGTTAAGAAGTAACTTTGGTTCCGAATAGCAAAATAATCCTTGAGGCATGGCAAGTTTAGCAAGGGAATTCAAAAAATAATCAAAATTCCTGTCTTTGTTAATTCCAAACAAAACCTTGTTCAAAACTCTGGAATGAATGCCTCCAATATCGCTACTCATCAACCAAGTTGGATACGTTACTTCTTTATTTACTTTTATGTAGATGGATTGATCAACATAACCAATTTGGTCAGGTAAATAATTGTTATCACTTATTGAATATGAAGCCATTATAGCTTCATGATGAAATATTTTATTAAGTGCTCTCTTTATTTATTGAATGTTTATATTCACTTTGACACCATATCAAGAGTTCATTGGGAAATTGTTTCGCCAATTTAAATAATGTATTGGTTATTGAATAATTTAAACTGAACGAAATTGGTTTTAACTCATTATCGAGTACTTCTAATACCTTATTATTTTCATGAATCAGATATATCATTAAATAAAAGTTTTATAATACTCAATATTTATATCTGCAATCTTATCAATATTGAAAGTAGATTCAATTTTTAATCGAGCAGAACTACCAATCTTAAGGCATAAAGCCTTGTCATTTAAAAGCGTAGTAATCTTCATCAGCATAACGATCAATATCACCTGGATAAACTAAAAAGCCATTTTCACCATCATCAATTAACTCCTGAGCCCAACCAATGTTTGTATTAACTACAGGCTTTTGTAATGCCATGGATTCTATGGTTACCATACCTAAAGTTTCTGCAAAAGAAGGAAAAGTGCAAACATGAGCATCTTTAATATGCTGCATGACCTCACTATATGGTATTTTTCCTAAATAATTTACTTGTTTTAAAGCTTTATCAGAAAATAGTTTTTCAACTAATTTATAAGTTGAATTTGAACCTGTTTTTAGATCTGGTGAATCACTACCAATAAGAATTAATTTTGCTTCTGGAATATTTTCAATCACTTTATTGAATATCTGAGCCAATTCAAATACACCTTTCTTTCTTATTATAGTACCAATATAAAGAATTGTATTCTCATTAAATTTTTCTGGTGTTTTGTTATTAAAATTCTCAATCTGTAAACCATAATGTATAGTTTTAATTTTTTTTCTGTCCAGATTAAAGATTTTAGCTGTTTCTTCTCCAGCAAATGACGTTGGAGCAATATATGCTGTTGCTCCTTTTAAAGCAATATTTTCAAACCATTTATTTTTAAATTTTTGCTTTCTACCATCCAATTTACAAAAATAGGCATCACTACCATGAAACCTAATAATTAAAGGTACATTAAATCTCATAAAGGCTGTTATACCAGTCCAGTCTGGTGCTTCAAGAATATTAATTCCTTCTTTTTTTACAATGGAATTTACATAATTTTGAATATGTTTTCGGTAAAAATACCATCCAAAAAATGAATAATGTTTTCGATTTAATAAGATGAATTTCTACTCCATCAGCATTCAACAATTTCATTTAGTTCTTGATGATAAACAAAAACAATCACTTTAACATTTTTTTTAACAAGAGATACTGCCAAATTTTTTATACTTGTTGCTATTCCAGCAGCATGTTTAACTTTGGATGAGGATATTCTGATGTTATAAAACCAATTTTTAATATGCAAGTGCTCATAATCCTATTATAGCAGGTTTATTATACTTCTTAAATTAAATAGTGTTATACAAATTAACGATAATGAAAATAAACTATTCTTAATTTCCTCTTTAGTAAAAAATGAATGCCGTTGTATTACACTTAATACTGATATTGGTATCAATATTTCGTAACCAATAAACCATCTAAATTCAATAAAAGTAAAACAAACGAATGACAGTATTAGCATATAACCTATAAATAGATTTGATGCTAAATTCTCTTTATTAAAAATCCCTTGCTTCAATTTTTTAAGGTTTAACCAAGGAATAATTAATAAAAAACTTAAAAACCCCCAAAACCTAAACAGTCTTAATACAGTAAAAATAAAATTATACGCAAACATTTTTAATACTAGCATTGGATCTCTTTTAAAGGTCTCATAAAAAGTTTTCGGTAAACTATCCTGTCCATTTTCCTCTAGATATTTAACTACTTCATCAAATTTTGTATTATGCCAAATAGCATCTCTATTAGGAGCTTCTTCACCTTTTTCAATTTTCTTTAGTCCTAAATAGTTCCTTTGCGTCCAATTGGCTTCAATGTTTTTTGGGACCTTATCATAACTACTTAACTTATTATTTTCTTTTAGCGAAGGATAATGAATTATACTTATGAATACAATAAATGTTAAAATGGATGCTAATATTTTTAATATTTTCCGAAATACAATCTTCATTTGAATTAATGAACCAAATAATAAAGGCAAATGCTATTAATGGAATTAATAAAATTGCTGTCATTCGTATGGAGAAACATAAAGCAAGGATAAATCCAATTAAAGAAAATGTCAAATATTGATTTTTAGCATCGAACAATTTTTGTATTAAAAGGTAAAGTAATACAATAACAAATACTCCTAAAAACGCATCATTAGAAGCAGCAGCAAAAGATTTTAAATTGATTGTAAATAGAAGGTACAATCCAAAAAGTACAACAAAATGAATATTAATCTTTTTAACCTGTTTTTTTAAAAAGTAAAAGCCAAAAATTATTAAAAATAATTGACTTAAAGCATTTAATATAACAAATGAAGTTTCTATATTATTTGTAAAGGTAAATAACCCATTTAAAAATACGTTATATAGTATGGTTGTTCCTTCTGAAACGGCATCATAATAACCTAATTCCAAAAATCTTAAAAAAGTTCCTTTATAATTATCATTATTATGAAAAACAAACTTATTTGGTGTATTAACTATTAATAACAAAGCATAAACAACTAAAGCTATAACAGATAAAATCTTTAATAAGTTTGGATGTCCTATTATTTTCCAGATTCTATTCATACTCAACAATTTGCTTACAACCTGTTCCACATCTAACTCATAGAACATAGGTAATCTTAAAAGCCTACTAGTAAACTTATCGCTATTTGTTAATGCATTGCCATTGTATTTGCTTTTGTAATAGGGACTTGTATGCAAACTGATATAATGAAACACTGCTAAAATATCATTTGCCATTAAGTGATTAATTATTGCGGATCGTTGATTTTTCGATTCACAAATAATATAGAACATATGTGCATTATTTGTGGCATAATCAGGAATAACCATGAGTTGAATACTATTTTTTACAGACCATTTATTAAGTGATTGGTAGTAATAATTCCAATGCTCTAAGACGCTTTTTCTGAATAATCTCTAAATTCTCTATTTGTGCCCAAAGAAAAGCAGCAATAATTTCTGACGGTAAAAATGAAGAACCAATATCAACCCAATTATATTTATCGATTTCTCCTCTAAAAAAAGCAGACCTATTGGTTCCTTTTTCCCAAATTATTTCAGCTCTATCAATAAATTTTTCATCATTAATAGTGAGCATTCCTCCTTCTCCAGATATTATATTTTTTGTTTCATGAAAAGAGAAAGCCGCCATATGACCAATTGAACCCAAAGGTTTTCCTTTGTAATAAGAATCTATAGCTTGAGCTGCATCTTCAATAACAATTAAATTATATTTATTTGCTATTGCCATTATTTTATCCATATCACAAGCAATTCCCGCATAATGGACAACAACAATAGCTTTAGTGTTTTTAGTTATTAATTCTTCTATTCTCTCTGCATCAATATTCGGATTATCCAAATAAGAATCCGCAAATACTATTTGAGCTCCTTGCCTTACAAATGCTAATGCAGTTGAAACAAAAGTAAAGCTTGGCACTATTACCTCATCCCCAAATTCAATATTGGCTAATATGGCGCACATTTCCAGGGCATCTGTACAAGAAGTTGTAAGCAACACCTTTTTAAATCCAAATTCAGTTTCAAAAAATGTCTGACACTTTTGAGTGAATAAACCATTACCAGAAATTTTTCCTGATTTAACTGCTTCCTCAATATATTGAGTTTCTTTTCCGGTTAAGTATGGCTTATTAAATGGAATCATTTTTTCCAATAATGCTTAATTATTATTTCTTCTTTTAACTTCATAACCTAGTTTATAATAAAAACTACAAGCTTTAACATTTATTAATTGAGTGGGAATACTAATTTTGGCAACTCCTTGATTATACAATTTATACTCTAAATTATCTATCAATTTTGTCCCAATTCCATTTCCCTGCATTTTAGGATTAATTCCAAATAAACCAACTTTTGCAAAACCTTCTTTGACTTTATACGTTATTAAACCGTGAATTTTCCCGTGTTCTTTGTAAACTAAAATATCATCTGCAAAAGTTTTATTTACAGAATTATCTATCCATATCTTATATAATTTGATAAAAGTTTTTCTGCCAAAATTTTTATCTAACTTATACCTGCTGAATTTACCACTTTCAAAGGCTAATTCATAAAGTTCATTTAAATCAAAATCTACATCGTGAACTGATTTTATTTCAGTGTTCCTATCCTTTTTTGAACCTAATATATTTTTAGAAAAAACAATTTTATTTTCAATAAATGTATTTCGAAACCTATCTGAATTAATCGAAACATCAATAGGTGATTTTAAATATAATAAGTCAAAATTATCGATACTATTAATGTTGAAATTTGCATTATCAATAAAAAGTTCTCCTACACGTTTATTAAAAAAATCAGAATCCCATTTTAAATACTTAATTGTCATGCTATTTCATCTATTATATAAACTGGTCTCCTTTTTACCTGATCAAAAATTTTACCTACATAAATTCCAGTAATTCCTATGGTAGTAATAATAACACCCGACAAAAACCATATTGAAACTATTAGAGAACTATAACCTAATACTTCTATTTCTCCTTTCCAAGACAAGTAAATAGTATACAACCCACTCATAAATGACAGAAAGGATATTAGCATCCCAAACTTTACAAATAGTTTTAAAGGTTTATTCGAAAACGAAATAATGGTGTTGAACGCTAAACTAATAAGTGTAGATATAGTATAACTAGATTTACCTTCTTGTCTATTAGAATGTTCAACTTCTACTGACGTACTATTAAAACCAACAAACTTCACAAACAAAGGAAAGAACTTAATATAATCAGAAACTTGCAAAATTGAATCAATTACCTTTCTATTGTAAATTCCAAAATTTGCTATTTCATTATCATATTTAGTATCTGTAAAAAAGCCATAAATTTTGGAAAAAAACGACGAACTCATCTTTTTTAAGAAAGAATCCTTTCGCCAACTTCTTTTAGCTAAAACTACATCATATCCTTCCAATGCTTTATTATATAATTTTAAAAATTCTTTTGGCTGATCTTGCAGGTCACAATCCAAAACAACAACCCAATCTCCTCTTGCAGAAACTAATCCTGCCATTATTGCAGGATGTTGTCCAAAATTCTTGCTTAACCTAATACATTTTACTTGAGGATTTTTTTGTGCCAAACTTTTCATTACCTGCCAACTGTTATCAGGACTTCTGTCGTCAACCAAAACAATCTCGAAAGTCTCATTAATCGTCGCCATAGTATTAATTATCTCTGAAACCAATTTCTCAAGATTGTATTCAGCTTTGTAAACCGGACTTACAAAAGATATTTTTGGATTACTCATTTTTATTTTAAATCATTAAACTAATTAAATGCTTTAATTTAGGATATTCCCTATCGCTTTCCAAATATTTTTTGATGCCTGTGTTGGTGTTTTACCAACAATTACTTCATACCATTTTAAACCTTCAGACACATTTGAAAGCTTTCCAGTTAATACCTTGTCAACCAACCCTTCCAGATCTTTTTTATCAGTACAAAATACAGCTGCTTCCTGACTTGGCATTGACCTGAAATGCACATATTTATAATTTTGACCTATATCCCTAATGCCTTTTTTTAATTGTGGTTGTTCATAATTATAATAGATACAGGGTTTATTGTGAATAACAAAATCGAATACTGTTGAAGAGCAAACATTGGTCACAAATTCACAATGATAACATATATTCACAAGCATTCCAACGTCTTCTTTGGTCGGCATAACCTGATTCCACATAGTTCCCACAGGTTCCCATAAAGGATCGATAGACACTATGATATCCTTATTGGCTTCAAGAACTTCATTATATCTATCCGTTAGGTCAACCGGACATTTTCTGTAAATAATAGCTAAATTATCACCTTTACTATTTAAATTTCTAACAGCATTCGCCAGATCTTCTAAATAATATTGATCTAAAGGTGAAGTCGTTTCATCATCACCTGAAAAACAAATATATTTTTTATTGCTTTCTAAATCATAATCCCTGCAAAAATCCTCTCTGTGTTTTTATTAATTCTTTATAATAATGTGGTTCAAATTGTGGTGTTCCAGTAACAATAACTTGTTCGTTCTTTACAAATGGATAGTATTGTAATACCTGTGACTTCATATGTTCACTCCAAACAAAATAATAGTCAGTTTCAACCACTTGCATTGCCTTAGGTACATTGTCCCAGGAATATACAAATGCAACCGTTGGAATTCCCAGATCCTTTGCTGCCAGTAAAGCACTTATTGATTGTGTTGACCGCTGAGTTGTACAAAATATAAGGTCTGGTTTATGCTCCTGTAATTGAGCTCTACAATATTCGTATTTTGGATTCTTACGTTCTAATGAATTGATCTTTTTCCGTATTCTTTCTAAACCTTTTTCTGAAGAATACATTTTTATAAGAATAGAAATAAAAGTACTTTTTAAAACATTTTTTATTCCTTTATAATTCAGAGGAAACTTGTAAGTGGGATACACATCATCCTTAAACTTATCACGAGAAATGTTAAGTTCTATTCGTTTTCTTGCACGAGAATACAGAGGGGTTAATGGATGAAGATGATGATTATCTATTTTAATTTCCTTAAATCCAAGTGTTTTATTTAAAGAAAATAACGTATTATTCCAATAATAAATATCAAAACCTTGTGATTCACCAATTTCTTTAAATTTTGTAAAAGCAAAATTCCTTAGACCTACTCCATCAGGTAAAAAAACAAATACTTTTTTCTTCATATTCATACATTCGATTTAAACGGACACACCTTTAATAGTCCCATTCTTAATTCATCCAAAACTCCTTCATCTGGTAATGAAGGTAGATTGCCAAAAAGTTCGTCAAGTTCTTAATCAGAATTCGAAGGTAATTGAATTTCTGGTACATATGGTTTAATTTTCACCGATTCAAAATAATCTTGAAACTTGATATTATCACCAAATGGAACATCGGAAAATCGTTGCCAAATAGCTCGTATTCTGTAGGCATGCGCAATAATAATTCCGTGAAAGGATGACGAAATTATGCGTTCACATTTTAAAATCTGATCTGTTTTAGACTCAATATCATTGGTCATTAAATCTATAACCAGTACATTTTTGTTACCAAAATATGTATCTTTAACCAATTTAAAGTCATTATAATGAGGTATGATGCCATATTTGTATTCTACCTTTATTTCAGGTGATAATACAATGGTAATAATAATCCCGGATCACCATAAATTTCTGGAACAGTATATCCTAATTTCAATAAATATTTTCGCGTTTGCGGTCCCCTAACTGCCAAGAATTTAGCCTTTTTTACAGGATAATGTTTTGAAATTATACCACTTCCCCAAACAATACAATTACTATTAACATGAGCGAGTATACTACCGGCTGTAACATAGATTGGTTTAAAAAAATTATATATAGAAAAGTTCGACGGTTTTGCCCAAACTACTTTTTTTTGGATATCTTTTCAACTAGATACTTACCTAAAAGATCTCCATAAT
>CAVRNW010000009.1:0-115383 GCA_963722665.1 uncultured Flavobacteriaceae bacterium | reverse complement strand
AAAAATAGAATATGAAGGAAAACATTATACCGCACAATTATAATATTTCAAGACAACTTACAGGTTAAAGGACGATGGTCAAAACTCCTTTTTGATTTGGTTTACAGGATTATCGGGTTCAGGAAAATCAACCATTGCCAATGCCGTTGAACAAGAGTTGTTAAAACTAGGAGTTAAAACCTATATGTTGGATGGAGATAATATTAGAAAAGGAATAAATAGTGATCTAAGCTTTTCTCCTGAAGACAGAACAGAAAATATTAGACGAATTGCAGAAGTAGCTAATTTAATGATCGATGCCGGTTTAGTTGTCCTTGCGCATTTGTTTCTCCATATAAAAAAGACAGAGATAACATACGAAGCATAGTTAAAGATGTTAACTTTGTCGAAATTTTTATAAACACTAGTATTGAAGAGTGCGAACGACGTGATGTTAAAGGGCTTTATAAAAAAGCACGAGCAGGAGAAATAAAAAATATGACAGGAATTTCAGCACCTTATGAAGCACCGGAAAACCCTGATGTAGAAATTAAAACATGAAACTATAGAATCCGCCAACAAGCAGTTAAGATTATTGAATATATAAAACCAAAATTACAACTCAAGAAATGAGCAAATATTATTTAAACTACTTAGACGAATTAGAGAGTGAAGCAATTTTTATTTTGCGAGAAGTTTGGGCACAATTTCAAAATCCAGTGATAATGTTCTCGGGAGGCAAAGATTCGATCTTGGTAACACATTTAGCTAAAAAAGCATTTTATCCTTCAAAAATCCCATTTCCCTTAATGCATGTAGATACAGGACATAACTTTCCAGAAACAATACAATTCAGGGATGATCATTATTGATGACCTAGGAGTGAATCTTATTGTAGGTCTGTTCAAGAGGCTATTGATGATGGTCGTGTAGCAGAAGAAAAGGGAAAAGGAGCAACCAGAAACGCCTTACAAATAACAACCTTGTTAGATGCCATAGAAACAAATAAAATAGATTGCGCCATAGGAGGCGGTCGACGTGACGAAGAAAAAGCGAGAGCCAAAGAACGATTTTTTTCTCATCGTGATGATTTTGGGCAATGGGACCCAAAAAACCAACGGCCAGAACTTTGGAATATCTTTAATGGAAAACATTTTGAAGGTGAGCATTTTAGGGCGTTCCCGATCAGTAATTGGACGGAAATGGATGTTTGGAACTATATTAAAAGAGAGAAAATAGCTAATTCCATCCTTATATTTTGCACATGAGCGTGAAGTGGTTTGGAGACAAGATTCTTGGATTCCGAATTCAGAGTTTTTAATACTAGAAGAGCACGAAGAGATAAAAGTCAAGAAAATTCGTTTTAGAACCTTAGGCGATATCACCATTACAGGAGGAATTGAATCTGATGCCGATACCTTGGAAAAAATCGCAGAAGAAGTTTCTGGGATGCGTCAAACAGAACGAGGCAACAGGAGTGATGACAAACGTTCTGAATCAGCGATGGAAGACAGGAAGCGACAAGGATATTTTTAAAAAGTAATTATACGAATTTGAATCAATTTCTGCAAATTGAATATGAGAGCAGACAAACATTTTATACAAACAAATTTAATTATTCTTTTATCTCCTACTTCATTTTTATCATTTTCATTTTTTTCATTCTCTTTTCCCTTTTTTTTTTCTTATTTTTAAGCTGATTAATCTTTACATAAACTATTTTGAAATAAATGTTCTTTTTTTTTTTTTTTTCTTTTTTTTTCTTTTTCTTTTTTTCTTGTAATGCTGGCCTGATCAATCAAATCTTTAATAAACATAAATAGATAACATGTTAGATAATAACCAATTACTACGATTTACAACTGCAGGAAGTGTAGATGATGGAAAAAGTACGTTAATAGGTCGTTTACTATATGATTCTAAATCCATTTTTGAAGATCAATTAGAAGCCATTGAAAAAACAAGTAAGAAGAAAGGTCATGATGGTGTAGATATGGCATTATTTACAGATGGATTAAGAGATGAACGCGAACAAGGAATTACCATAGATGTTGCCTATCGATATTTTACAACTCCAAAACGAAAATTTATAATTGCAGATACGCCTGGACATATACAATACACTCGTAATATGGTTACTGGAGCATCAACAGCTAATGCCGCCATAATATTTAGTAGATGCAAGACATGGTGTTATTGAACAAACCAAACGACATGCTTTTATTGCCTCTTTATTACAAATTCCACATATCATTGTTTGTGTTAATAAAATGGATTCTGGTCGATTATTCTGAAGAGGCTTATAATAAAGTTATAGATCAATTTGAAGAATTCTCATCCAAATTATTGGTCAAGGATGTACGTTTTATACCAATTAGTGCGTTAAATGGAGATAATGTAGTAAATAGGTCAAAAAATATGGATTGGTATCAAGGTGCACCATTATTGCACACTTTAGAGACCATGCACATTAGTAGTGATATAAATAAAGTAGATGCTCGTTTTCCAGTTCAAACAGTTTTAAGACCACAAAATGAATCCATGGGATTATAGAGGTTATGCTGGTCGAATTGCAAGTGGTAGTTTTTAGAATTGGTGATGAAGTAACCGTATTGCCTTCAGGATTTACATCTAAAATTAAAACTATAGATACGTTAGATAGAAGCACTTGAAGGAAGCCTATTGCACCAATGTCGGTTTCAATTACTCTTGAAGATGATATAGATATTAGTCGAGGCGATATGATAGTGCGATCTAAAAATAAACCAGAAGCTCTCAAGATATTGAGGTTATGTTATGTTGGTTACATAATGATTCTGCAAAACCAAGAGCAAAATATACTATACGACACACCTCTAACGATCAAAAAGCAATGATCAAGAGAAGTTATTTATAAGTATAACATTAATACTTTGGAACGAATTAATGATGATAAAGAACTTAAGATGAATGATATCTGCAAAGTTAAAATTCGCACGACAAAACCTTTAATGGTAGATTCCTATAGAGAAAACAGAACAACAGGAAGTATTATTTTAGTAGATGATACAACTAATGAAACAGTTGCTGCAGGAATGATCGTATAGATATCTATAAAATTATTAGGAGAAATAATAAGATCAATAATCAGGATTTAAAGGAGAATTAGTTGTTCCTAGATTATGAATCCTAATATAAAATGATAAAGACATTAACTTATCTTGACTAACAAATTATTAATACTATTTTTTGCACATATCAATTAGTATTTAAAGCTACATTACTATCCTAATGAAATGAAAAAGAAAAACCTAATAATTTTTGGAACTCGCCCTGAAGCCATAAAAATGGCTCCTCTGGTTAAAGCTTTCCTTGCGGAAGACCAAACTTTTATTACTAAGGTTTGCATTACTGCACAGCATCGGGAAATGTTAGATCAGGTTCTTTCTTTTTTTGAAATAATACCAGATTATGATCTGGATTTAATGAAACCAAATCAAAATTTATATGGTCTTACCGCAGACATTATCACGAACTTAAAACCAGTTTTAGAAGACTTTAAGCCAGATTATGTTTTTGTTCATGGCGATACAACAACTACAATGGCTGCAAGTTTAGCCGCCTTTTATTCAGGAGCCCAAGTATGTCATGTAGAAGCGGGCTTAAGAACGTTCAACAAAAGATCTCCATTTCCGGAAGAAATAAATAGAAGTGTTGCCGGGCAAATTTCCCGATTATCATTTCGCACCAACTCAAACATCGAGGCAAAATTTGATGAATGAAAACATATGCTAAGGAATCCATACTAATAACGGGAAATACCGTTATTGACGCACTTGCAGTTCAGCAACAAAAAAGTAAATTCAAATAATTATTTCAGATTCAGAAATTGAAAGCTAATATCAATTATTGATAATCATAATAAATTAATCTTAGTAACCGGCCATAGAAGAGAAAATCATGGACAAGGGTTTATAAATATTTGTAATGCTTTAAAACAAATTGCCCTTGAAAACAAAGACACCCAAATAATTTATCCAGTCCATTTGAATCCGAATGTTCAAAAACCAGTATATGAATTATTGGAGATAGTTAATAATATAAAATCTAATAACCCACTTATCCTATCCAGCATTTGTCTGGTTAATGAATAAATCCTATATCATAATTACTGATAGTGGAGGTATTCAAGAAGAAGCGCCAAGTTTAGGAAAACCTGTTTTGGTTATGAGAGACACCACTGAAAGACCTGAAGCTGTAGATGCAGGAACCGTATTGTTGGTTGGTACAGATGCTAATAAAATAATTAGACAGACTAACAAACTTTTAATGATAGAGAATTTTATAAGTCTATGAGTATATTACACAATCCTTATGGAGATGGCAGCGGCATGTAAAAAAATAGAGAATTCATAAAAGAACTCAAGAAATAACATGCTTTTTAACTCGATTGATTTCATTGTTTTCTTCCCATTAATGTTTATTTTATATTGGGTATGTTCCAAGAATTTAAAATTAAGAAATGTTTTTATTTTATTCTCCAGCTATGTGTTTTATGGTTGGTGGGATTGGCGGTTTTTATTTTTAATTATAATTAGTTCTTTTGTTGATTATTATGTTGGAAAACGCTTAAAACATTTTTCAACATAATAATCAACAAAAGAACTAATTATAATTAAAAATAAAAACCGCCAATCCCACCAACCATAAAACACATAGCTAGAGAATAAAATAAAAAACATTCCTTAATTTTAAATTCTTGGAACATACCCAATATAAAATAAACATTAATGGGAAGAAAACAATGAAATCAATCGAGTTAAAAAGCATGTTATTTCTTGAGTTCTTTTATGAATTTACGATTTTTTCACAAGCTTTACCATCTCCATAAGGATTATGTAACTTACTCATAGAGTTATAAAATTCTTCTGTTATTTAAAAGTTTATTCGTCTGTGTTATAATTTTATCTAGCATCTGTACCAACTAATAATACAGTTCCAGCGTCTACAGCTTCAGGTCTTTCAGTAGTGTCTCGCATTACCAATACTGGTTTACCTAAACTTGGAGCCTCTTCTTGAATACCTCCACTATCAGTAATTATTATATAGGATTTATTCATTAACCATACAAATGCTGGATAAGATAAGGGTTTATTAAGACTTATATTTTCACTTCTCCAATAATTCATATACCGGTTTTTGAACATTTGGATTCAAATGTACAGGATAAATTATTTGGGTGTCTTTATTTTCAAGAGCAATTTGTTTTAAAGCATTACAAATATTTATAAACCCTTGACCATGATTTTCCCTTCTATGACCAGTTACTAAAATTAATTTTTTAGTGGTTATTAAGAATTGGTTTTAAGCTTTTCTATTTCTGCATCCGAATAATTCTATTGAATTTACTTTTTTGTTGCTAAACTCTAAAGCATCAATAACTGTATTTCCAGTTACAAGTATAGTATTCTTCTTGTAATGTTTTCGTTCAATAAATTTTGCCTTGAAGTTTGGGTTGGTGCAAAATGATAATCTGCAAATTCTGCCAGCTACACTTCTATTTATTTCTTCAGGAAATGGTGATCTTTTATTAAAAGTTCTTAAGCCCAGCTTCTACATGACATACTTTAGCTCCTGAATAAAAGGCTGCAATACTTGCTGCCATTGTTGTTGTTGTATCGCCATGAACATAAACATAATCTGGCTTAAAGTCTTCTAAAACTAGGTTTTAAGTATGTAATAATGTCTGCAGTTAAAGAATATAAATTCTGATTTGGTTTCATTAAATCCAGATCATAATCAGGTATTATTTCAAAAAAGGAAAGTACCTGATCTAACATTTCCCGATGCTGTGCAGTAATACAAACCTTAGTAATAAAAGTTTGATCTTCCGCAAGGAAAGCTTTAACAAGAGGAGCCATTTTTATGGCTTCAGGGCGAGTTCCAAAAATTATTAGGTTTTTCTTTTTCATGTCGTTGGGATAGTAATGTAACTTTATACACTAATTCATAGTGCAAAAATAGTATTAATAATTTGTTAGTCAAGATAAGTTAATGTCTTTCTCATTTTATATTAGTATCCATAATCTAGGAACAACTAATTCTCTTTTAAATCCCATTATTGATCTTATTATTTCTCCTAATAATTTTATAGATATCTATACGATCATTCCTGCAGCAACAGTTTCATTAGTTGTATCATCAACAAGAATAATACTTCCTGTTGTTCTGTTTTCTCTGTAAGAATCAACCATTAATGGTTTGGTTGTACGAATTTTTACCTTACATATATCATTCATGTTAAGTTCATTATCATCATTAATTCTTTCCAAAGTATTAATATTGTATTTATATACAACTTCTCTTATCATTGCTTTTTGCTCATTAGACGTATGACGTATGGTATATTTTGCTCTGGGCTTTGCAGGATCATTATGCAGCCAGCACAACATAACTTCAATATCTTGTAAGGCTTCCGGTTTATTCTTAGTTCGCACGATCATATCGCCACGACTAATATCAATATCGTCTTCAAGAGTTATTGAAACCGACATTGGAGCATGCGCTTCATTCAAGTGATTGCTTATAAGTATCTATGCTTTTTATTTTAGATGTAAATCCTGAAGGCATTACAGTAACTTCATCACCAGTCCTAAAAACACCACTAGCAATTCTTCCGGCATAACCTCTGTAATCTCTGTGTGTTTCACTTTGAGGTCTTAAAACGGTTTGAACAGGAAAACGAGCATCTATTTTATTTATATCGCTGCTTATATGCATAGTTTCCAGAGTATGCAATAAAGGTGCGCCCTGATACCAATCCATGTTTTTTGATCTATTTACTACATTATCTCCTTTTAAAGCGCTAATTGGAATAAATCGAATATCCTTTACCAATAATTTAGATGAAAATTCTTCAAATTGATCTATAACTTTATTATATGCTTCTTCAGAATAATCTACCAGATCCATTTTATTGATACAAACAATAAGATGCGGAATTTGCAGGAGGGATGCAATGAAAGAATGTCTTTTAGTTTGTTCTATTACACCATGTCTGGCATCAACCAGAATTATGGCAGCATTTGCTGAAGATGCTCCGGTTACCATATTTCGGGTATATTGAACATGTCCGGGAGTATCAGCAATAATAAATTTTCTTTTAGGGGTTGTAAAATACCTGTAGGCTACATCAATGGTAATTCCTTGCTCTCTTTCATCCTTCAATCCGTCTGTAAACAATGCCAGATCCACACCATCATGTCCTTTACGCTTACTTGTTTTCTCCACCGCTGCCAACTGGTCTTCAAAAATGGATTTTGAATCATATAATAATCTGCCTATTAATGTACTCTTGCCATCATCTACACTTCCTGCGGTTGTAAATCGTAATAATTGGTTGTTGTCTAACATATTGATACTAATTTATGCGAATTTAAAACGAATTTGGCGAATGGATCACTTAGCTCGTTTATTACATATTTTTTGAGTTAATTATTCTTTTATAAGTTAAAGAAGACTGGCCAAAATTAACCAACATTCCTAATTCTTTTTTTGTGGCTGTCAAATAGTTTTTAATTTGCGAATAAAAAACATTTGGTACTTGACTTACTGATTTTATTTCTAAAATAATCTTATCGTAACAGATAAAATCAGCTTTATAAAATTTATTTAGTTTTTCTCCATTATAATACACATTCAGTTTGACTTGGTTGTTAAAAGGTATTCCTGAATTGAAAAATTCCTTCTTTAATGCTTCTTCATAAATCGATTCTAAAAATCCTGCTCCAAGTTCGCGATGCACTTTCATACAAGCTCCAATAATTTTATAGCTTTCGTCTTTGTATAAAATGTTTGTCTCGCTACTCATAATCAATTTGCAGAAATTCGATTTAAATTCGCATAATTCGTCTTTTTAAAAATATCCCTGACGTTTTCTGTCTTCCATAGAGGTTTCAGATCGTTTGTCATCACTTCTGTTTCCTCTTTCTGTTTGCCTCATTGCAGATACTTCCATTGCAATTTTTTCAATACTATCGGCATTTGATTCAATACCTCCGGTAATAGTTATATCCCCAAGTGTTCTAAAACGAATTTTCTTAGTTACTACTTCTTCGTGGTCTTCCAGTTTTAAATATTCTGAATTAGGAATCCAGGAATTCTGCCTCCACACTACTTCGCGATCATGGGCAAAGTATAATGATGGGATCTTAATATTTTCTCTTATAATGTAATTCCAAACATCCATTTCTGTCCAGTTACTTATTGGAAAGGCTCTAAAATGTTCTCCTTCAAAATGTTTCCCGTTAAAAATATTCCAAAGTTCCGGGCGCTGGTTCTTTGGATCCCATTGTCCAAAATCATCTCTATGAGAAAAGAAACGTTCTTTTGCTCTTGCTTTTTCTTCATCACGTCTTCCTCCTCCTATTGCACAATCAACTTTATTTTTTCAATGGCATCTAAAAGTGTTGTTGTTTGAAGTGCATTTCTTGTAGCGTTCTTACCTTTTTCCTCGGCCACCCTTCCTTCATCAATAGATTCCTGTACTAAGCCAACAATTAGCCTTACATCTAATTCTTTAATAAGATCATCTCTAAACTTGATCGTTTCCGGAAAATTGTGTCCTGTATCAACGTGCATAAAGGCAAACGGTATTTTTGAAGGATAAAATGCTTTTCTGGCTAAATGTGCAACAACAATTGAATCTTTTCCTCCGGAAAACAACAATACCGGATTTTGAAATTGTGCCCAGACTTCACGCAATACAAAAATTGCTTCGCTTTCTAATTCGTCTAAGTAGTTTAAGTAAGTATTTACTCATAATTGAGTTTTAATTTAGGTGTTAAATATTCTAATATTCTTTTAACTGCTTTATCAACAGTTTCTTCTTCTGTTTTAATTTCAATATCCGGATTTTCCGGTGCTTCGTAAGGAGCAGAAATTCCGGTCATATTTTTTATCTCCCCGGCTCTCGCTTTTTTATAAAGTCCCTTTATATCTCGACGCTCACATTCTTCAACACTATGTATTTATATAAATTTCGACAAAGTTAACATCTTTAACGATATTTTTAATGTTATCCCGGTCTTTTTTGTAAGGTGAAACAAATGCCGCAAGAACAACAATTCCGGCATCAATAAATAAATTTGCAACTTCTGCAATTCTACGAATATTTTCTGTTCTATCTTCCGGAGAAAAAGTTAAGTCATTATTAATACCTTTTCTAATATTATCTCCATCTAATGTATAAGTTTTAACACCTAGTTTGTGAAGCTCCTGTTCAACCACATTGGCTATTGTTGATTTTCCTGAACCGGATAATCCTGTAAACCATAACAAAAAGGAATTATGACCATGGTCCTTTAACCTGTCCTCTCTTGAAATATTATAATTGTGCGGTATAATGTTTTCCTTCATATTCTATTTTTTTGGAAAGAAATAATTTCTAATTCTTCCTAAAGGTAATTTTATCCATAATCTTTCATGAAAATAATATAGAATAAACTTGGTTACAGACTCCGTCAATGCTATGTAAAGTGCTATTTCATCGAATGCATTCAAAATTACCCCTGAAATCACAAATGTCATTATTGAAGCTAAAACTCTCCAGGAGATGGTTTTATATAATGTTTCTCTTTGGCTAATAACGCCATCTTTGAGAGAAAATTGCCATATGCGTTCATGAAGATAATATGCTCCCAGTTTTAAAAGAAACTCAGTTAATCCTATTTTAACAGCATGATCAATACTACAGTTTCCGGTAAGACAAGTTATAAATAAAACAACAAGAATTGTATCTGTTGTTGCAATAAAACGCCAGGAAATTCCTTTTATGATACTGCGTAGGTGAGATTCTTTTTTGTAGGTTGCCATAAAAGTTATTTAGTAACTAAAAACCAAGGGTTTAAAAGGTTTTCTTTATTGTATAACAAGGGCTGTTTTGTTTCTTCTGATATCACATTAATTCCAACTGCATTGCAAATAGCTTGTCCTGCAGCCGTATCCCATTCCATTGTTGGGGCAAAACGTGGATACACATCTGCATTCCCTTCTGCTACCAGGCAAAATTTCAATGAGCTTCCTTTTGATACGATTTCAACGTCTTTTCCTTTCTTTTTTAATTCATCAACATAATCTAAGGTTTCCTGACTCATGTGCGATCGGCTTCCTACAACTTGCACAAGATTGGAATTTGCTTCTTTAGGTTGTAATTCTTCTGAAGATATTTAGAACTTCTTCCACAGAGGTGTCATGAGATTTAAGTACTGTTTTAAACGCTTGATTTCCTGTTACATCGGCAACATATATTGTTTTTGTAGCAGGAACATAAATTACGCCCAATACAGGTTTGCCATTTGTAACTAAAGCAATATTGACTGTAAATTCTCCATTTCGTTTAATAAATTCCTTGGTGCCATCAACAGGATCTACAATCCAGCATGTTTTCCAGTTTTTTCTTATTGAATAGTCGGTTTGCTTGTTTTCTTCACTAATTATTGGGATTTCAGTTGGAGCTAAGAATGAGTTGATTATTTCATTCGCTTTTTTATCAGCTTCTGTTAATGGTGATTTATCATCTTTTAATTCAACATCAAATGCCGTATCATAAACTTGCATTATTACCTTACCCGCCTTTAATGATGCTTTTATTGCGATTTCTAAATTATTATTTAGTTTTAACATACCAATCATATATGGTTTTTATTCCTTCCTGCAGCTCAACAGTATATTTCCATCCTAAATCATTTAATTTAGACACATCTGTAAGTTTTCTCATGGTTCCATCAGGCTTAGCAGAGTTAAAGACCAATTCTCCTTTAAATCCTATTATTGATCTAATAGTTTCTGCCAATTCCTTAATTGATATTTCCTTTCCTGTTCCAATGTTTATATGAGTGTTCCTGATTTCGTCCTCTCTGCCTTCGGCATCTCCCCAAAGGGAAGATGAAATTATCTCTTTGAAATCTCTGTTTTCCATAATAAAAACACAGGCATCTGCCATGTCCTCAGACCATAAGAATTCCCGTTTTGGTTTTCCTGTTCCCCAGATCTCAACGCTTTTTCCTGTAACACCAAACTTCAATAAATATTCTTTAGCCTCCTTAATGGTCCTGGTATTTGTGTCTGTTACAACCTCGTCAAACCTGGATTCACTTAGTAATTTAGCTAAATGGATCTTTCTTATAAGTGCCGGCAGAACATGAGATCTCTCAAGATCAAAATTATCATTTGGGCCATATAGATTGGTTGGCATTACTGAAATAAAATTGGTGCCGTATTGCAAATTATAACTCTCACACATTTTAATGCCTGCTATTTTGGCAATGGCATAAGGTTCGTTGGTATACTCAAGTGTGTCTGTAAGCAAATACTCCTCTTTCATTGGCTGGGGACAATCTTTAGGATAAATACAGGTGCTTCCTAAAAAAAGCAATTTCTTGACTCCATGCAAATAGCTTTGATGTATCACATTATTCTGGATCATCAAATTCTCATAAATAAAATCGGCCCGATAGGTGTTATTTGCTATAATACCTCCAACTTTTGCCGCAGCTAAAATGACATATTCAGGTTTTTCCGTTTGAAAAAAATCAGATACACTTTTCTGATCTCTTAGATCTAGCTCTTCCAGCGTTCTTAATACTAAGTTGGTATATCCTTTTGACTTTAAATTATTTAGAATAGCACTTCCAACCAATCCTTTATGACCGGCAATATAGATTTTAGAATCCCTGTTCATATATTTATTCTTATGGCAACTTAGTTTTTAAATTCTTTATGTCTCTTAATGACGTACATGCAGATTGCTTTACTTCGACTGCGCTCAGTACAGGCTGCTCGCAATGACGTTTATTCGAAATAGTTTTTAATTCTATACCCTCCATCCTGAAGGTATTGTTGTTTTGTCATAAGATTTAGATCGCTTGACATCATGTCTTCAATCAATCCTTCTAAATCATACTTGGGAATCCAGCCTAATTTTTCTCTTGCTTTGGTTGCATCTCCTATTAACAGTTCTACCTCTGTTGGTCTGAAATATTTTTTATCAACAGCGACAACTTCCTTACCTAATTCTAATTGATATTTTGGATTATTACAAGACTTTATATATCCTTTTTCATTTTCGCCTTCTCCTTTAAATTCCAGCTCAACACCCACATGATTGAAACACATTTTAACGAAATCCCTGACCGTTGTAGTCTTTCCTGTTGCTATTACCCAATCTTCAGCTTCATCTGCCTGAAGGATCATCCACATCATTCTGATATAGTCTTTTGCGTGTCCCCAGTCTCTTTGAGCATTCAAATTACCCAAATAAATTTTATCCTGTAATCCTAAGGCAATTCTTGAAGTTGCTCTGGTTATTTTTCTGGTTACAAAGGTTTCTCCTCTTATTGGTGATTCGTGGTTGAACAGAATTCCATTACAGGCAAATATGCCATACGCCTCACGATAATTTACCGTGATCCAGTAGGCATACATTTTAGCAACGGCATAAGGGCTTCTGGGATAAAAAGGTGTGGTTTCTGTTTGAGGGACTTCCTGAACCTTACCATACAATTCTGAGGTCGAAGCCTGATAAATTCTGGTTTTCTTTTCTAAACCAAGAATTCTAACAGCTTCAAGAATTCGCAAAGTGCCTATGCCGTCTGCATTGGCAGTATATTCAGGCATTTCAAAAGATACCTGGACATGACTCATGGCTGCCAGATTATAAATCTCATCCGGTTGTACTTCCTGAATTATCCTAATAAGATTTGTACTATCTGTCAGGTCGCCGTAATGGAGATAAAAATTTTGATCTTCTACATGTGGATCCTGATATAAGATGATCAATTCTATCGGTATTAAATAAGGAGGATCTGCGTTTAATTCCATGTACTTCATATCCTTTTTTTAAAAGGAATTCACTTAAATAGGCTCCATCCTGACCTGTTACTCCCGTAATAAGTGCTACTTTTTTTTTGCATTATTTTATGTTATAAAAACTACGTTCCTCATGATTTTTCAAAAGAAAAATCATTGTTAAAATATCTATTATTGCAAGTTGTTTACTTTCTTTATCTAAATATTTTCCTAGCCCAATAAAAGTGAATGTCAAAAGTGTAAGAGAAACTAAAATCAATGGTAATAAAAATTTCATTTTATCATACCATTCACGTTATGTCATAACCCGATTCAGGGAAATTTGCCAAAACATTAATAACTGTTTTTTGAGTTACTTTATCCGTGTTGATCTCTCTTCTTTGGGCTTCAAAATTAAGTAATTTGTCAATAATAGCCGTTTCATTAACAATCAAATTATTTGATTCAGCATTTCCCATATACAAATTTGTGCCGGAACCCGGAATTAATTCCTTTTGAGATTCATTTATTCTAATTTTTAAATACTCATTAAGCAAGGAATCTGTTTTTTGAATCTCTTTCATAAGGGTCTCATCTTTTTTATCTAAATTCAACCGATTAACTTCAACCAATTCATTTAAATATGTATTTCCTGAAATTCCTTCAATAAAAGCCTTTTCAATTTTTTTATATATGAATTTATCCGTTGAGGCTACTCCTATCATATGAATGGAAAAATTATAAGGCGTTAAAGATTCTTTGTAAATTTCATAACTTGTTTCAACCCGGGAAACTGAATCCAGTTGAGAATAAAAATTAGAATACATTTTAGCTAAATTATTTTCATCAATGTCTGGTTCAATATAAAAACCCTTTAAATTTGATGCATCTTGAGGAGAAATATTTAACTTTCTTGCTAACTCTAAAGTGTCTTTATCTATATTTGCTAATTGATGAAACTGTCTGAGGTTTTCATAAACTTGTCTTGTAGAACTAAAGTTCGTTTCAATAAACATATTAGCCCCATACTCTTCTTCTGATGTAGTATCTACCAGAAAACCAATAGCTGCGCCAATAATAATCGCTCCCACATACCAATAAATTCGTCTTATAAAAATGAATTAATAGTAATAATAAAATCTTATATGCTCCAATAAAAATACTTGCGATAAAATTAAAAAAACGATTGAATGCGTTTCCAATTAATTTAAATAATTGTCCTAGATCTACTTCTTCTGAATTTGTTTGTTCCGGTAATTTACTTTTACTCATTTTGTTTATTTGTTAAATATTTGTTGCAAAATTGTTCTTGTTATTAAATAAGTTGGTCTTACTCCAGATGTTCCCAGTCCTCCGGAGGCTAAGGTGCTTCCTGTTTCCAAAGGATTATCACTTGCATAATATGCATATCTTACTTTTACCTTTGAATTTATATTTCCTCTCACTTTTGACGCGGCCTGTATCGCTTTTTGATAATGTGCTCCTTCCATCTCCAGACCTATGACATTCCATGTTGAATTATGGAAAAACTTTAAGATCTCCTTGTTCTGTAAAGAGGTTCCTAATACGGTTATCATAGCGCCTTTATATACATTTACTCCCTGTCCTTCCAGATCCTTTATACTTAACTTGTTCTTAAAAGGATAATTGTCAGCCGTACCTTCAAAAATATGTGCTGAAGGGATCATAATATCGCCTTTCCCTCCTTTTAATATTCCGGCCTTACCCATTATTGAAACAGAATCGACATTGAGGTGTGTTTTTGAATTCCCTTCTTTAAATGGCTTCAACAATTCATCAATAGTTTCGTAAGCCTGCTCGCCAAACGCATAATCCATTACGAATATAAGCGGTTTTTCGGACTTAATATATTCTAGATCAACTTTCAAGTCGGAAAGTGAGAAGTCAATAGTAGCCGTGTCAAAAATCTGTACATTAATATTGGTTCCTGATGTGTCCTCTATGAATAACATTCCGTTCTTTAACGCTTCAGAAGTCACTTTATTTCTCAAGGTCTCATTATCATTGTTACTTAAAGCTTCATAAACCTCAAATATTTCCTTTTTAGCCACCAATGTCTTTAGTGCTTTTGGGGCATAAATAGTGTTCATCACACTATGCATATTGGCACTTATAATATGCATGTTTCTTTCTAACAGACCGTGCTTTTTTAATATTTCCTTTATATTATTCGCCCAGATCTCGCCGTGAATATGATGTCCTAAGCGCTCTCGCAAAACCGGACTGAATGTTATGATCCGTCTCTTATTGTTTATTACTTCTTCTATAGCCAGTTTACCCAACCAATAAATAATATGCAATAAACGCTCAGGTTGCTTATGTGTAGAAAACTTGGTATAAACTTCTGTGATCTCATTAAAGGTTCTTCCTAAAATGTTTGCTACATGAGATATTGCTATTTCTCGTTCCGGTTGAGTTAATTTTTTGTTTGGCAGAACGGCCTCTTCCAATTTCATCCAATCTCGTGTTGTTTCTCCATTTTCATTGATGATAACGCGCTTGCTGATCTTATGTGATTCAACAAATAAAAAGGTTAAATGGGTAAGGATGTCATAAATTTCAGAACGGCCACGAGTAATTTCAATGTTCATTTGCTCCTCGTCTATCCTGTAACAATTACGGCGCCTTTTTTCGGGAATGATAGGTTTAAAATGTGATCTGCCATAACCTTCATCACTCGTTAGGTTAATATAGGAGCACTCTTCTATCCCGTTTGGAAGTCTGTCAATAACATATAACAAACCATTTAATTCAGCCTTTTCTTCTGCAATTGAACCATATATTTCGGGACGTAAAAGCAATAATGCTTCTCGAAGCGTTTCTCCTGAAACTCCCATGGGTTTATAAAAACCACGATTGAATAAATGCCTCATTGTGATGTACATTCTTTCAATAGCATTCGAACTCTCCTGAGCTCTAGTTCTTTCGTGATGTGCTTTTTTGTTCATTCAATTTATTTAACGAGCAAAGATAATATTATTTAAGCAATTTTTGACGCTCGAGTTCGTCTGCAATCTTCCTGTCATTTGATAATCTAGGTATCTTGTTTTGCCCTCCCAGTTTACCTACCGATCTCATATAATTTTTGAACCCTTCCTTTTTAATCCTGGTTATTTTTAAAGGTCTCAATATTTTACCTTCAATAAGGTCGAAATAATAACTGTTTTGTTGCTGTAAGGAGCTATCAATATGCATTTCCAATTCTGACAGGTTTTGAGGTTCTGTTTCAAACTCTATAAACCACTCGTGATAGGGTAATCCTTTTTTCGGATCAATTTTTGGAGCTACTGTAAATTCTGAAACTTGTATGCCCGTGTTCTTTACCGCCTCTTCCAATGCCAGTTCCACTTCTTTGCCTATTACATGCTCACCAAAAGCTGAAATGAAATGTTTTATCCTTCCCGATACAATTATTCTATAGGGTTTCACAGATGTGAACTCTACTGTGTCCCCAATATTGTAGGCCCACAGCCCTGCATTAGTAGAAATTATCATCACGTAATTGACTCCAACCTCAACATCTTTTAGTGTCATTCGTTTTGCATTTACATCATAGAATTCATCCGCTTTTATGAATTCATAAAAAATACCCGAATCCAATTGAAGGAGCATCCCTCTTTCTCCCTGACTGTCCTGAAAGGCAAAAAATCCTTCACTTGCCGGATACAATTCTATGCTATCTACCTTTCTGCCTATTAAATTTTCGAATTTAGACCGGTAGGGCTCATAATTGACTCCTCCGAAAATGAATAGATTGAAATTCCTGAATACATCGCCAACCTTTTTTCCTGTTCTTTCCTGGATCTTTTCAAAATACATTTGTACCCAGGATGGTATCCCGGCTATAATAGTCATGTTCTCAGGTAAGGTCTCATCGACTATAGCCTCTACCTTGGTTTCCCAGTCTTCAATGCAGTTAGTTTCCCAGGATGGCATTCTGTTCTTTTGAAGGTATTTAGGTACATAATGAGCCGAAATTCCTGATAAGCGTCCTAATTTTATTCCATTTTGTTCTTTTAAAACCGGGCTTCCCTGTAAAAAGATCATTTTACCGTCAACAAACTTTGTGTTTCCTGTTTCAGCGATATAGAATAAAATCGCATTCCTTGATGATTCAACCTGAGCCTTTATAGATGGTTTTGTAATGGGAATAAATTTTGAGCCTGAAGTTGTCCCCGATGTCTTGGCGAAATATATCGGTTTGCCTGTCCAAAGAATATTTTCTTCTCCCGCAACCACCCTTTCAACATAGGGTTTTAAGTCTTCATAGTCTCTAATTGGAACCCGTTTTACAAAATCGGCATAATTATTTATACCTATAAAATCATGATCTTTTCCAAATTGGGTTTGTACTGCTTCACTTATTAGTTCTTTAAACACTTTTTCTTGTGTTCCAAGAGGGTCATTGGCCCATTTTAGTACTTTCCTTTTAATATGTTTCGCAAATGGTTTAGCTAGTATAGACTTTATAGACCGCATTATTCAAATTCGATAAAATTAGTTGGGTTTATAGGGTATCCATTACTCCATAGTTCAAAATGAAGATGAGGCCCTGTAGTAAATTCACCGGTATTTCCTGCGGTGGCAATTACTTCTCCGGCTTTTACAAGATCACCCTGGCTTTTTGTGATGGAGGCGTTATGCTTATAAACCGAAAGCAGTCCTTCGCTGTGTTCAATGATGACCACATAACCTGTCTCTGCTGTCCATTCCGCAAATATTATCGTACCATCAGCAGTCGATTTAATAGGTGAATCCTTAGCCACCACCAGATCTACAGCATAATGCTTGTCCTTTGCATTATACCCTTCACTTATAATTCCGTTCACAGGAGGAAATAATACAAAATTCGCATTGGTCGTCGCCGATTCAAACAGGTTGTATTTATCTTCTTTATTGACTTTTTCCCTTAACAGAGAATCCGCTTTTATTGGTGCCAGATCGATCTCGCTTGTATCCCACTTTGCAGCTTCAAGAATTGAGTCACGATTAAACTCAACTGTACTTACATCTCCCTGCAAAACACGTCTAATAGATGAAAAATATTTATCATTCATTGCTAAAACCAGTTGTAAAGAGTCCGTTTTATAATTCAGTTCTGTTGCCTTTAACTTTAAAGCCGTAGACGAATATCCGGGAATATATTCTCTTAAGGGTGTGAATGCAATAAGTATAGTTGTACCAATTATCAATAAAATAGCCAGAATAGAAGTAAGGACAAATACATTTAAACGAGTTAATTTAAAGGACAAGCGCTCTTCAAAAGTATCTTCGTTAAGTATAACCAATCTATACTTGTGTAAAAGTTTACTGGCTAGTTTTTTTTCTTTCCTCTTTTTTGCCATTTGCTGTTTATTCTTATAAGTAACATCACATTTTCAATAAAAAATATGGGTTTGTGTTAATCCTGGATGCTACACATTTTATAAAAAAACAAATATACATATTAATCAAACTTAAATCTATGCTAAAATTTTGCCCGAAAGGCACTATTTAAAGTTTAATTATTAACTTTGCACCAATAAATAACCAAAATATGATATCAAGTATAATATCTTTAGTAATTGGAGCGCCGCAAATTATCTTAATTGTGGTGGTGGTTCTGCTTTTGTTTGGTGGTAAAAAGATCCCTGAATTAATGAGAGGACTGGGAAGCGGTATTAAAGAATTTAAAAATGCCAGTAAAGAAGATGTGGAAGAATCTGACAAACCAGAAAAGAAATAAATTTTTTAAATTATAATTATAAAAGCCCGACATTCAAAAATGCCGGGCTTTTTGTTTATTAGATTACCGTTTTACAAAATCTATAAATTATTTAATATGTATTGATTTGATAATTGCTTCCAGTTCAAACATAAAATCTCTTTTTTGAACACTCGGGGCAAAAGTAAAGCCTTCAGCAATGATATATCTATCGTTAATTTTATCTTCAATTGCATAATTAATAAAAGGACCTCCCATTATCACACCCTTTACTTCCCAGGTTCCTTTTGTAACAAATGCAGGTTTGTTGTCAATTATCTCTTTAAAGAAAAAAGGCGAGTAGGCTTGCTCTGTGATCAGGTATGAGCCTTCTTTTTCTCCCGGAATATGTTTTTCACCAATAGAGTCCCTTATTTTTATTACCTGATTTACAGCATCATCTCCTTCTTGAATAGCACTTAATGGTACCTGGTAGATCATTAAATTCATACTTCCGGTTGTAATGTCTTTTCGTATCCAGAAAAATTTATCTACTTCTTTCGCAATCCTGTAAGCTGTTGGAAAATTTAATGTAATTCCTAAATTATTCTCAATAGTAGTTACCTTATGAAGTGATTTTTTAATCCGTCTTTGTTTTTCGCTTATCTCTGTATTTTTAAATTCTGATACTATTTTTTTTGCGTTTTCATTGAGTACGCTAATAATGTCTTCATCAGAATTTCCTGATATAACAATAACTTTTTGAGGTTTTGCATAAACATCTTCCTCAACTTTAAATTCCGATGCTCCTGATTTTACCATTAAAACAACTCTGTTTTTAGTCGTAAATCCGGAAAACACTTCGGATGGCATTTGTTTCATGGAAAATAATGGTTCGTCCTGAGGTAAACCATCTACAGGGGCCGCTAATATTTCCCTTATGGTTTCACCAACATCACCATTCCATTGGTCGTTGGAAGCTACAACTGTTAAATTGTTCAGGTTTCCTGAGGATTCCGAAACAATTTTTTTGTTATTGTTACAGGCAAATATCATTGAACAGGATATTGCCAAAATGAATACTTTTTTCATTTGAATATATTTTATTGGTTTTTACTTCAATTGATATTGATCAGCCCTTATAAATTTTAAGTTCCATTCCCGGCTTCAAAGTATTACCGCTAATATCGTTCCAATCTCGCAAATTTTGAACAGAAACTCCAGGATATTTTTGAGAGATGCTCCAAAGGGTATCTCCTTTTTTAACAATATATGTTTTTGGAGTCCCTTTAGGGGTTACTTTGTTAGCAGTGGAAGCCGGCTTTTTTGAAGAAGATGTGTGTGGCTGTCTGGGATGAATGGTTAACCTCTGTCCGATTCTTAAATTATTGCTTCTTAGTCCGTTCCATCTTTTTATGTCACTCACCCTTATGCCATATTGTCTTGCAATTTTACCTAAATAATCGCCCGATCTTACTCTATACCTTATCTGGGTTTTAGCTTCAGTAAATTCCGGTAAGGGTTTTTCGCGTTTATTAAATTCTACTTTCGCAAAGGCATAAATTTGTTCCTCATTATTTACAAATTTACCAACAGCGCTTTTTGGCAAACATAAATAGTACTTTTCTCCTTCAATAAATGGAATGATATCCAGTTTGTAGGACGGGTTTAAAAATTGAAGTTCTTCTATCTTTACATCGGTAAGTTCAGAAACCTGATCCAAAGATATCATTTGTTTTACATGAACTGTATCTGTTTCAATATGTCTATAATTAGGCTGATCTCTTTTAAAACCGTGTTCTTCTGCATATTCAAAAATATACATGGTGGCTAAAAACGCAGGTAAATATCCGGCTGTTTCACGAGGTAAGAACGGACGGATATTCCAATAATTTCTATATCCTCCAGATCGTCTAATTGCTTTGCTTACATTTCCAGGTCCTGAATTATAGGCCGCTAAAGCCAGGTCCCAATCGCCAAATATTCTGTATAAGCTAGCCAGGTATTTGCTCGCGGCAATTGTTGATTTAATTGGGTCGCTTCTTTCATCAACATAACTGCTTACATCCAAACCATATTGTTTTCCAGTGGCAAACATGAATTGCCACAGGCCTGTTGCACCGACTCTTGATTTCGCTTTCGGTTTTAGGGCAGATTCCACAATTGCCAGATATTTAATTTCTAAAGGGATATCCTGATTGTCCAGCTCTTGTTCAAATAATGGAAAATAATATTCGCTTAAAGCCATTAAGCGATGCAGAGATTCTTTTCTGTTTTTAAGATAGGATTTGATAACGCTTTCCAGAGACGGATTGTATTCTACATTAAAAGGTGTTTTAGCATTAAGCCTTTCTAATCTCGCCTTTAGAGTGTCTGTTGGTAATTCCGGGAAATAAACCGGGTCATACGTTAACTCAGAAACCGATTTATAGATCGTATCATAAAGCGAAGAACTGTATAACTCATCCAGCCATTTTTGGTCAATATTTGCTGCAAATTCGTCGTCGTCTAATTCTCTATCTATAATTGGTTTTATAGGCTGAACCTTAATTTCGTTAAGGACCGATCTCCCATCAATTAAAGAGTCGCTTGAAATTTCGGCTTTAGATTCATTATCGTTTTTAGAAATAGTATCACCAACGGTTTTTATAGATTGATCTGCAACCGGAATACTGTCTTGAGCCCAACCGTTTGTTAGTCCAAAAAAAAATAAAAGAAATATTGAAAGTCGCATAGTTTATTTGGTTAAATACTTCAACGTGAATGCGGCTAAATTCGTATTTTTTTAATGAAAAAAGAAAAAAATAAGTGTAAAGGATTCTCTTAACTGAGAATCGCTGCAATTCCCGGAAGGGTTTTTCCTTCTAAACTTTCCAGCATTGCGCCTCCACCTGTACTAACATAGCTTACCTTATCTTCAAATCCAAATTGCTTTACAGCAGCCACAGAATCTCCTCCTCCTACCAGTGAAAAAGCTCCTTTTTTAGTAGCTTCTGCAATCGAATTTCCTAATTCTATTGTGCCGTTGGCAAATTTTTCCATTTCAAAAACACCAAGAGGACCGTTCCATAGTATTGTTTTGCACTGCAAGACCACGTCGTGGAAAAGTTGCTTTGACCTTGGTCCGCAATCTAAACCTTGCCAGCCATTTGGTATATTATCAACATCCACAACTTGTGTTTTAGCATCATTACTAAAAGAATCGGCTGCAAGAACATCAACAGGTAAATGAACTTGAACATTCTTAGCTTTGGCTTGTTTTAATATCTCAAGTGCTAAATCCATTTTATCGTCCTCACAAATAGAATCACCAACTTTTCCTCCCAAAGCTTTTATGAAAGTATAGGTCATTCCGCCACCAATAATTAAGTGATCTACTTTGTCTAAAATATTTTCAATTATAGTGATCTTAGATGACACTTTTGCACCGCCAAGTATTGCTAACACCGGTTTTTCTCCAGTTTTCATTACTTTATCAATGCTCTCGATCTCTTTTGCCAATAAGTACCCAAAACATTTATTATCAGGGAAAAACTCAGCCACTACGGTTGTAGAGGCATGCGCTCTGTGTGCAGTACCAAATGCATCGTTAACATAGATATCCCCTAATTTTGAAAGTTGTTTTGCAAAAGCCTTATCTCCACTTTCTTCTTCTTTATGAAAACGAAGATTCTCCAGTAACAGAATTTCTCCCGGTTTTAAATTTGCCGCGGCTTCTTCAGCTTCAGCCCCAACACAATTAGACACAAATTTAGTTTCAACTCCAATTATATCCTCAATCGCATTTTCAATATGTTTTAATGAAAATTTTTCGTCAACCCCTTTAGGACGTCCTAAATGGGACATAAGTACGCAGCTTCCGCCATCTTCTAAAATTTTAATAATAGTTGGTTTAGCCGAAACTATTCTGGTTGTATCTGTTACTTCAAATTTTTCATTTAGTGGTACATTAAAATCTACGCGAATTAATGCTTTTTTATTCTTAAAATTAAAGTCGTCAATCGTTTTCATTGGTATTTGAATTTTGCTGATTATGACGCAAATGTAACTAATTAAACCCTCTTAAAAAATGTCTTTTTTTACGAAAACGTTTTCAATATAAAGAATTTTAAAACACATATATTTGTTCTATGCTTTTTAAAGATGTTTTAGGCCAGGATCACATTAAAAACCATTTGACCCATAGTGCGGAAAATGGCAGAATCCCTCATGCTCAATTATTTGTTGGTCCCGAAGGCTGTGGAACCTTGCCTATGGCTATCGCTTATGCACAATATATTTTATGTAAAAATAAAAATGGTGAAAATGTAGGTGGAATTGACGCATGTAACCTAAAATTTAATTCCATTTCACATCCTGATCTTCATTTTGCTTTTCCTGTAACGACAAGTGAAAAAGTGAAAAGCAAGCCGGTTTCTAATTATTACCTGGAAGAATGGCGTCAATTAATTAAGCAACAACCTTATGGTAATTTATTTGACTGGTATAAACTTCTTGGCGTTGAAAATCAGCAAGGGCAAATTGGAGTTGAAGAAGCTCAGGAAATTGTAAAGGCCCTTTCTCTTAAGTCTTACGAAGGTGGTTACAAAGTTATGCTGATCTGGATGGCAGATAAATTAAATATTGCGGCTGCGAACAAGCTTTTGAAATTAATTGAAGAGCCTCCCAACAAAACAGTTTTTATATTGATAACGGAAGATGAAGACCAGATCATCAATACAATTAAATCAAGGTGTCAGGTTTTGAATTTCCCCCCTTTATCAGAAGATGTCATTAAGAATGCACTGGTCAAAAATTATAGTTTAGAAGCTTCAGTTGCTGCAAAAATAGCTCATCAGGCCAATGGAAATTATAACAAAGCCTGTGATCTGGTGTATCATGATAGTGAAGACAGTCAATTTGAAGAATGGTTTATTTTTTGGATTCGGTCCGCGTTTAAAGCCAAGGGGAACAAAAGTGCTATTCATGATTTGATTTCATGGAGCGAAGAGATAGCTAAAAACGGTCGCGAAACACAAAAACAGTTTTTAAGTTTTTGCCTGGATTTTTTCAGACAAGCAATGCTGTTAAATTATAAAGCCGATGAATTGGTCTTTTTTGAACCAAAATCTGAGAAATTCAAACTTGAGAATTTCGCTCCTTTTATTCATGGAAATAATATTTTGGAGATTTCTGATGAATTACAAGAAGCCATTTACCATATAGAACGTAACGGCAACTCAAAAATCATTCTGACCGATCTGTCTATTAAACTGACACGATTACTTCATAAATCGGCATAATAGCATGACTAATTCAAATAGATGGTTTGTCATTATAAATCCGACTTCCGGAAATGGTACCGGCAAAAAGAAATGGCCGCAAATTAAAAATCTATTAGCATCTAATGCCTTTGATTTCGATTTTGCATTTACCGAGCATAAAGATCACGGTCCGGAACTGATTCAACAAGCCATTGATAAAGGA
This sequence comes from uncultured Flavobacteriaceae bacterium, assembly GCA_963722665.1. Lineage (GTDB taxonomy): Bacteria > Bacteroidota > Bacteroidia > Flavobacteriales > Flavobacteriaceae > Site-B1. The sequence goes on along the minus strand of CAVRNW010000009.1, from coordinate 91,409 downwards.
TTTTTGAATATTATTTGTGTTGGTGGCGACGGAACTTTACATGATATTGTTAACGGCATAATGAATTTAAAGGATGTGTCATCTGATAAAGTTACTATTGGCATGATCCCAATAGGAACCGGAAACGATTGGGTGAAAACGCATGCCATTCCGACCGACCTTGAAAAAGCCATTCAAGTTATAAAAGCCGGAAATAAAAAAATACAGGATCTTGGTAAAATCGAGTTCTTAGGTCAAGATAAAAAGCCTGTTTATTTTAATAATCTTGCCGGAGTTGGTTTTGATGGATTTGTGGTCAGCAAAGTGCACAAATACAAACATTTTGGAGCAGTGGCATACCTTGTTGGTGCTGTTTTAGGATTGTTTTCGTTTAAGAATTTTAAGTCTAAAGTTGTGGTTGAAAATACAGAAATTAACTCAAAAACATTGATGGTTTTGGTTGGCTTGTGTAACTATTCCGGCGGAGGCATGCAGTTAACTAAAGACGTCAATCCATTTGATGGCTTGTTCGATATTAGCATAGCCAAGAACATTGGAAAGTTTGATATTGTTAAGAATTTAGCCAAGCTTTTTAATGGTGAAATAGTCAACCATAAGAAGGTGGAAACCTTAAAAAGTGAATCCATTACTATCAGAATTACTGATGGCCAATTGCCTTTTGTACAAGCCGATGGCGAACTAATCGGGCGGGGAGATATTAAAGTTTCTATTTTGCCAAAAACTTTTTCTTTTTACATTAATTAATATATTTGGAAAAACCATATTTATGGAGAACATCTTAAAAAACATCACAGAAATACTATTGCTCGCCTTTTTAATAATCACATTTTTACAATCCGGTTTTGATAAGATCTTCGATTGGAAAGGGAACGTTGGTTGGTTAAAAGAGCATTTCTCTAAAACCTCTTTGGCTAATATGGTTCCTTTTAACGTGGCTGTTATTTTAATTCTTGAAATGATAGCCGGAGTTTTATGTGTTTTAGGAATTTACCAACTCATTGTAAACAACGATAAATCCTTTGGTTTGTATGGAGCGATTCTATCCTGTATCGTTCTATTGATGCTTTTATTTGGTCAGCGTATCGCTAAAGATTATGACGGAGCCAGAACCATTGCCATCTATTTTGTGCCGGCAATTTTTGCGGTATTCTTGTTGGGAGCCTAAAAGGATAGAATAAATATCATATCGAGCGCTCCCGATGGATATCGGGACGAGATGTTTTTAAGTTGTCTAATACTAATTAGTTCTCGACTGCCCTCGAACTGTCAGAAAATGAAAAAAGCTTCGTAACTCCGAAGCTTTTAATTATCTGATATTCAATGTTTTACTTGCTGTACTCTTCGTTTAGTGCGTCAATAATTGTCTGAGACAAATCGTTTTCTTCTTTACCATACATCACGCTTGCCGCTGCATCACTGGTTCCCAATATATATGTGTAACCATTAGTTTTTCCGTAATCTTTAACAAAGTCTTTAACTTTTACAATAACTGAATCAATTTCTTTTTGGAATCCCTGAGTAATTTGTTGTTGTTCAAATTGAAATTGTTGTTGCAACATTTGTTGTTTTTTGCCCAATGATTCATACATTTCCTGAGCCTTCTTTTGCTGCATTTTTGCGGAATTCTGCTGAAAAGTTTGAGCTTCTTTTTGAAATTCCTGACCAATGCTGTCAGTTCTCTTTTTAAAAGCCTCGTCCATCAGTTTATACCTGTCTTCAATATCCATTTTCTCCTGGTACTCATTGATAACTTTTCCGTTATCAATAAATCCGATTTTTTGTTGTTGGCAAGACGCGAACAAAACTAAAACGCAAGCCAAGTAAATAATTTTTTTCATCTGATTGATCAATTTAAAAATCTTTATTCAAATGTATAAAAGTGAGAATAAATAAAAACATGATAATTGTCCTAATTTAACAAAATAAATAATATTTATGATTAATGTCTAGCATAATAACTTAAACTTATTGTGTATGGCCAAAATAAAGCGTTTTAAGAGCCTTTAAAATAAGATCTGCAATTTACCCCGATTCACTATATTTCGTTTAAGACCATAAATTAAAATCGGTTTTAGTTCTTTTTGATTAAGTAAATTAAAGAGGAGTACTCTCCGGTACTTTTTGCTTTTAAATTTGACACCAATCCAATTCTAAATGCGTTAAAAATATTCATCCAGCCTGATCTGTATTTTTCTGATAACAGACTTACATAATATGAATCGAATCTCATAGGAAGCATTTTTACCACTTTCATCTTTTCTTTTAAAAATAATTTAAGAATTGATTCCTGAGAAAAATGCCAAAGATGTCTTGGCACATCATAAGCTGCCCAAAAGTTTTTATAATAGCCGGCATCGAAACTTTTATAATTGGGAACTGCAATAATCAAAGTTCCTTTTTCCTTTAGCAATGATTTTAAAATTGAGATGTGCTCATTCAAATTTGGTAAATGCTCCAACACATGCCAAAGAGTAATCACATCAAAACTGTGTTTTTTAAATTCCAAAAGCTGCTCAATATTATAAACCGAATTATTGGTTTTTGAATTGGCAATTTCTCTGGCATCATCATTTGGTTCTATTCCGGAAACTGCCCATTTATTTTGTTGAGCAATTTGTAAAAAGTCTCCTGTACCGCATCCAACATCCAACAGTTTTTTATCATTTGATGAAAACGAATTGATCAATCTTAATTTTCGTTTTAAGGAAATGGTCCGTACAAAGTGATATGCTCTTTCCAGTAAATTTCGTCTAGCGTCCGTATGAGAAATGTAGTCCTGGCTTTTGTAATATTCGGGTAGCTTTTCTAAAGATGGCTGAGGAGAAGTTTCTAAATATCCAAATTCTTCATTGATCAATAATTGGAATTCCTCACCAGAAACTGAATGATCTTTAACAGTGATATATAACTCTTTTTCACTCATAAAACTGGATTCCGCATCAAGTGCAGAATGACCAAAAAATAATACTTATAATTATTTAGATTGCCACATAGAGCGTTCCTCACTCCCAACAATGACAACCTTCTTTTTAATTCCACCTCAACAAAAAACTAAAATTGTTCCACGTGGAACGATTACAAATTATCTTCCTAAGTAAACCAATAGAACTGAAATATCGTTAGGAGAGACTCCGCTAATTCTTGATGCCTGTGCAATAGAAGTTGGTTGAATATTCTTTAGCTTTTCTCTTGCCTCATAGCTCATAGATTTGATCTGTGAGAAATCAAAATTGCTAGGGATTTTCACATATTCCAATCGGTTCAATTTATCAGCATTTAATCTTTCCTTGGCGATATAACCTGAATATTTAACTTGAATTTCTGTCTGTTCAATAACTTCATTATCAAAATTATTCTCTTGAACGAACTCTTCAACACTATTGATTTTTCTAACATCATCCATCGTAATATTTGGACGCGCAAATATTTTAAACAGTTTTCCGGACTGCTTAACGTTAGCAGAATCTTTTGATGTTAATATCGGATTTATCTCTTCCGGTTTTACACTTGTTGTTTTAAAGAACTTAACGAATTTTTTAGCTTGATCATGTTTTTCTTCCATTCTTCTCAATCTCTTTTCGCTCGCCAAACCTAATTTATAACCCTTAGGTGTTAATCTGGAATCTGCATTATCTTGCCTTAAAAGTGTCCTATATTCTGCTCGAGATGTAAACATTCTGTAAGGCTCTTCTGTTCCTTTCGTAATCAGATCATCGATTAAAACTCCGATATAGGCTTCGTCTCTTTTTAAAGTGAAAGCATCTTTTTCCCGAACCTTTAAACTTGCGTTTATTCCAGCCATCAATCCTTGAGAAGCTGCTTCTTCATAACCTGTTGTTCCGTTTATCTGACCTGCAAAAAATAAGCCTTCAACTAATTTAGTTTCTAAAGTATGCTTTAACTGTGTTGGAGGAAAATAATCGTATTCTATGGCGTAGCCCGGGCGGAATAGTTTCACATTTTCAAAACCTACTACAGAACGCAATGCTTTATACTGAACATCTTCCGGAAGTGATGTGGAAAATCCGTTGACATATACCTCAACTGTTTTCCATCCTTCAGGCTCTACAAATAATTGATGTCTGTCCTTATCTGCAAAACGGTTTATTTTATCTTCTATGGAGGGACAGTATCGTGGCCCAATACTTTTTATTCTTCCATTGAACATAGGAGACCTGTCAAATCCTTCGCGAAGCAGATCATGAACCAAAGGACTTGTGTAGGTCATGTGGCAGGGCTTCTGTATTTCTAATGGTTTTGTAATGTCCAAATAAGAGAATTTTTCAGGTTTTTCGTCCCCGGGCTGAATGATCATTTTAGAATAATCCAAAGATCGTCCATCCACTCTTGGTGGTGTTCCTGTTTTCATTCTGCCGGAATCAAATCCGATAGAAACTAATTGCTCAGTAATTCCGGTTGCAGCTTTTTCTCCGGCTCTTCCTCCGCCATAATTCTTATCTCCAATATGGATCAATCCATTTAAAAAGGTTCCGTTGGTCAACACAACTGTTTTGCCTTTTATTTCAACACCAAGAGATGTTTTTACACCAATAACTTTATCCTTTTTAATTAATACCCCATCAACCATTTCCTGGTAAAAATCCAGATTTGGTGTTTGCTCCAACATCAATCTCCAATCCTCTGCAAAGCGCATTCTGTCACTTTGCACTCTCGGACTCCACATAGCGGGTCCTTTTGATTTGTTAAGCATTTTAAATTGTATCGCAGAAGTGTCACTTACAATGCCGCTATAACCTCCAAGAGCATCAATCTCCCGAACAATCTGTCCTTTAGCAATTCCACCCATTGCAGGATTACAAGACATTTGTGCAATGTTTTGTAAATTCATAGTTATAAGCAGGGTTTTGCTTCCCATATTTGCGGCAGCGGCAGCGGCCTCGCTTCCGGCATGACCAGCACCCACAACTATCACATCATATGTTTCTTGAAATAAACTCATAAGTGTTCCACGTGAAACAATTAAATTCCTGCGTAGGCAGGAATCTCATAATTACTATTCTTTTTTTGACACTACCTCAACCTTTCGACAAACTCAAGGCAAGAAGTCAGGCTATAATTACTCTCTCTATCTTCGAGTAGCTCAAACAAACCGTTCAATCCTTAACGCACTAATCAGTTATGTTATTATTAATCACAAAAGGCGTTTTTATTTTGTTTTCAGATTCCTGCTTTCGCAGGAAACCAGTCTGCAAATATACGCCGAATCTAACAATCTAAGTTTAGCATCCCTAAATAGAGGTTTTCCTTTTCTCTAATTAATCTGATATCTTCATCAGATTTATCCTTATAACCACAATAATGCAAGACTCCATGAATTAGTACTCGCATTAATTCCTCATCAAAAGAAACACCAAAATCTTTAGCATTTTCCTCGACTCTTTCGATTGATATGTAAATATCGCCATGTAATTCTTTTCCTACAATATAATCAAAACTTATAATATCGGTATAGGAATCATGTTTTAAAAATTCAAGGTTTAATTTATGAAGATATTCATCATTGCAAAAGATATAATTAATTTCCCCCTCCTTGAATTCTTCTAAAGTGATCACTGAAGAAATCCATTGGGAAATACTTTTTTCGTCTGACAATTTAAAATCTAACTCGTAATTAAAACTAATCATTGCTTTGCTTAAAATACTCTTGTACTTTCTTTTTATAAACCGGCTGCAAAGGTAATGTTTGTCTGTTTAAAATTTCGGTTGTGTTGAAATACTTCTTAATTGCCGGAATTTTATTGTTAATCGAATTATTGAATTCTTCCCTATTGGTTTCTGACTTACGCTTATCGTCTTCGCCCTGTTGAAAGGTTGCATTTTCCAATTTTAGTAATTGATGCTGAAGTTGCATCATTTTTTGAAGCGTTTGATTGGTAAAACCCTTGTTGATAAGATCTAACTCGATCTCTTCCATTTTCTCAAGCAAATTCTTCCCAAGTCCGGATTCGCCCTGTTTGCCCAGCTTATCCTGTAATGCTTGTCTTAATTGCTGTTGCTGCTGATAGATCTTATATAATTCTCCATTCAAATCCTCGTTCTGTCCTTCACCTTCTCCCTGCTGTTCTCCACCTTCTCCCTGTTTGCCCTTTCCCTTTTGTTTCCCTTTAGAATCTCCTTCTTTACTCTTTTCATCATCTCCCTCTTTTCCTTCTTCTCCATCTTTAGGTTCCCTTTCTGACCTTTTTCCATTCCTTCCTTCATTTGCTTGTTCAATTCCTCCTGACTCATAATAATATCCGGCAATCCTTCTTCTCCTTTGCCCTGTCCCTGACCAGACATATTCATTTGCATACTATCTAAAGAATCACTTAACATGCTTGCTAAATTATTGGCTGCAGTTATCGTGTATTGTTGAGCCGAAACACCCTGATATAAAAGATTTTCTGATAATTGATCTAAGGATTTGTCAATATTGAAAAATACCTCTGTTATCTCTTTGTTAATCGCTTCTGATATTTTTGGCTGACGCAGGGATAAAGCAAACAAACTGTCGTCAATATGTTTAAAATGTTCCCGTAAATTCTGTTGCTTTCTAAGGTACTTAGCATATTCGTTGTGATTCACTTCTATATTATTAAAGCGATCCATTAATGCTTCCTGATCAAAAGAAAATAATACCAGATTATCTAATATCTGCCGTAACATTTCAGAGTCTTCAGTTTCTTGTTCTCCTCCGCTCATTTGCATAGAACTCATCATTTTCTGACTCATTTGCTTCATTTTTTGAGCCGCTTTTTTCTGATTCTGTTTTGCGTTTTGTTGACTCTGTTGTTTTTCTTGTTGCTCTTGGCTTTGTTCCTTTTTCTCTAATTGCTCTGTGGCTTCTTTTATGATTTCGTCAACTTCTCTTTCCTTCTCTTCTTCCCTCGGAATTTCCATTGGCTTTTTCAATTCCTCATTATCCTTTTCCAGCTCAGTCATTTGTTTTTGAAATTCATCAAACAAGTCATTTAATTCTTCCTGTTTCTCTTTGGTGTTTTCTTCGGAGATTCTTCCGAAAGTTTTTCTTGTTCTTCAGCCAACTTTTCTAATTCATTAGCTAACTTCTCCATTTTTTTGGCCACGTAAAACCTTTTTGTAAGCTCTAGTAGTTGTTGCAAACTGCGCTTCTGATTCTTGTTCTGTTTTGCTAACTCTTCAAGCTTTTGGGTGAATTCTTCTTTATTGATCTTATCGGCCAATTTTTGAAGCTCCTCTAGTATTTTTTCGTTTTTTTCAAGCTGTTCCTGATTCTCATCCAAGCGTTCTTTTAGATCTTCTTTAAACTGATCCTTGTCCTTATTCTCCTTTTGAAAATCTTCCAGATTATCTTTTAGTTTCTTATTGAAATTCTGCATCATCTCTTCCTGTTGCTTTTGTCGTTTAATGAAGTTTTCCAGTTTCTTCTGGTCATTAAAATTAAGTTCCGATTTTTCCTTTTGGGTTTTAGATAGTTCTTTTAATTCCTTTTCCTGTTCTTCAAACTTTTCCAATGATTTGCCCATATCTTTTATGGTTTCATTCTGTTCTTGAAGTTGCTTATTCTCTTCTTCCTCTTTGGTTAATTTTCTATATGTGAAAACGGAGCTTTTAGTACTCTTGGCCTTGGAGATGTCGTTATCAAAAACTTCAAAATATAATTCATAGCTAACACCTTCTAATAAATTCAAATTATCAGGGAATGTGCTTATAAATTCATCAAAATTTGATCTTTTTATTGTGATCTTTTCTCGTATTAAATCCGATACATTATCCGCGGGATAATACACCAGATCTAATTTATTCAATCCATAATCATCACTTATCTGGCCATAAAAATAGAGTGTCTGATTATCTAATGAATCGATTTCCGATTTTAGATCCAGTTCCGGGTATTCATCCCTGATAACATCAATATTAAAAGCTAAATTCTCGTAGTCCTTAAGATTTTTGTTGCTTGTGCTTATGCTGTAATTAAGCCTGTTGTAAAGTCGTTTGGACGTTTCAAAAACGTCTTGTTTATTTTTGTTGAAAAGCAGTGTGTCGTTTGAATACAGCAATACCTCATCCGTTGATTTTGTTTTAAGTTGCCAGGTTACTTTTGTGCCTTGAGGCACTACTGCGTTTCCTGTGCTTTTCAAAGTTTCATCTCTTTTTTTTGTGTAAGCGGGGTAATCTAAAACCATTTGAAAACTTACCAAAGTTGGAACCTCCACAACAGTTAAAACATAGGGTTTTGACTTAACATTATTAGCTGTTAAATTAAACTGAATATCCTTTTTAGGCTGTTCAAAAACATACTCGAATTCGCCTATTCCCTTTTGATGCAAATAATACGTTTCGTTGTTAAAGAAAATTTGGGCGGACTCAGGAATAACATCTCCGGTAGTTTTGATAATCAACTTAAAGTTTTGATTCTCTATAGCTTCTAAATTGTCATTAAGAACAAAAAATTCAAAAGGGGCAGGTGGCGCATATGCAGTTTGATAGTTCACAACACGCTCATAACTATCACTAAACCAATTAAATTTTCCGGTCGCAAAAGCCAATAGCAAAATGATTACAGGAATAACTGCATATTTTAAGTACTTGATATTCTTTTTAAAATTGATTGCCAGCTTGAATGGAATCGGATTCAATTCTGCAGATTTTTGTTCGATGCTCGCCAAAAGCAATTCGGATTCAGTTTTATTTTGATTAAGCTGAAGAACGTTCAATAATTTATCATTCACCTCCGGAAAATGATTACCAATTATTTTTGACGCCTGTAAGCTATCGATACCCCTCTGAATTTTCAGAAGTCTTGCTATAGGTATTGCAATTAGTTTAACAAACAAAATCAATTCCACCAGAACAAACAACCAGAATAACACAGTCCTGCCGCTTGAATTGAGCCATAAAAAATGCTCGATTAAAAGTGTGGCTAAAAAATAAAGCAAGCCAATACTAAAAAAGAGTATCGCGCCTTTTATCAATTCATTAGTGTAGTATTTACTAATAAATTGTTCAAGCTTGGTTTGTATGTTGCTGAAATTGCTCATCCTTAAAACATAGATTCCTGCTTTCGCAGGAATGACAGTTTATCTGTTTTTCACCGCAAAAGCGCTGAAAGTCTTTATTTAAACTACTAATCTACAATTTTATTTTAATTCATAAATCTTTACTTTTGATAAAACTACGTTAATATTATTTGAGGAATTTAAAATATTTAGCGGCTTTTACAATTCCTTTGATTGTCGTTTTAAGCATTGCATTAAAAGAATATTGGTCGTTTGCAACTCTCATATATGCTTTCATTTTACTTCCCGTTCTATACTTGTTTTTCCTGCTGAAATGATTTCTGGTTAGATGTTAGACATTAGACCGCTTCGCTATAAGAATAAAGATTTTTATTAGTACTGTTTCTTGTATCCCTAATTTTTCTTTCATCTTTAGTCTTATCATTCTATCTTTGCAATCATAAATAAAAAACAATGACCAAGAACGTTCGCGTGCGTTTTGCGCCAAGTCCAACAGGACCATTACATATCGGAGGTGTCAGAACGGCTCTTTTTAACTATTTATTTGCTAAAAAACATAATGGAACTTTTGTCTTACGAGTAGAAGACACAGACCAAAACCGTTATGTTGAAGGTGCAGAACAATATATTGTTGATTCGTTAAATTGGTGTAATATTCCCTTTGATGAAGGTCCTGGTAAAGATGGTGGGTTTGGGCCTTACAGACAAAGTGAACGAAAACATTTATATAAAGAATATGCCGATAAGTTAATAGAAACCGGAAATGCCTATTATGCTTTTGACACCAATGAGGAATTAGATTTTCACAGAAAAGATCACGAAGCAAAAAACAAAACTTTTATCTACAATTGGCACAACAGGATGAAATTACGCAATTCATTGTCGCTTTCTTCAGAGGAAACTCAAGCTAAACTAGGTTCTGGTGAAGATTATGTCATCCGATTTAAATCCCCTCAAGACGAAACTCTTCACCTCAAGGATATTATTCGGGGTGATATTGAAATAGACACTAATGTTTTAGATGATAAAGTGTTGTTTAAAAGTGATGGCATGCCAACCTATCATTTAGCCAATATAGTAGACGATCATTTAATGGAGATCACTCACGTTATTCGCGGTGAGGAATGGTTGCCAAGTTTGGCTCTACATAAACAATTGTATGATGCTTTTGGCTGGGAAACACCGGAATTTGCCCATTTACCATTGATCTTAAAACCAACCGGCAAAGGAAAATTAAGCAAACGTGATGGTGATAAGCTGGGTTTTCCTGTATTTCCTTTAGAGTGGACCGATCCAAAAACCGATGGTCTGTCGAAAGGATATAGAGAAGAAGGCTATTTTCCTGAAGCAGTTGTTAACTTTCTGGCTTTTTTAGGATGGAATCCCGGAACAGAACAAGAAATATTCAGCTTGGATGAATTGGTAAATACATTTGAATTGGAGCGCGTACACAAAGCCGGAGCGCGTTTTGATCCCGATAAAATTAAATGGTTCAATCACCACTACATGCAGAATCATTCCAATGACGAATTAGCAAAAATCTTTAAATCTATTCAACCGGAATTAGAAACTATCGATATTGAATACATCAAATTAGTCGTGGATTTAATAAAAGAACGCGCAACATTTGTAAGTGATTTCTGGGAGTTAAGCAGTTTCTTTTTTGAAGCACCAAAGAGCTATGTTGAAAAGGCTGCTAAAAAAGTCTGGAAAGACGATACCGATTCTATAATGAAAGAATTAGTGTCAGTTATAATAAATACCGAAACAGAATCAGCAGAACAACTACAATCAGCAATAAAAGAATGGATCAATAAAAAGGGGGTCGGTTTTGGAAAAGTCATGCAGCCGCTGCGTTTGGCCTTGGTTGGAGACCTTAAAGGGCCTGATCTATTTCAGATCATGTTTATGATAGGCAGAGATGAAACTGTCAAACGAATAGAATTGGCTGTTGACAGTTTTTAAAACAATACGATCGCTGTAAAAATAACCTGCGATTGATTTCCCTTGAATTTAGTGCCTTCAATATTTAAATCGTTAAGCTTATTTAGGATGTTTGTAAGTCCGTATTGATATTGAGCGCGTACCCTAAAGTTGCTAATTCCCGCTGTGGCACCTATTGCTCCATTGATGTTGAATTTAGAAATATCCCTTAGATCTATAGCCTGTAACCCATCAAAACCGTTAATATAGTATTCTTCCCGGGTTTTATCCTTTAATTCAAGAAATCCGTTGGCCTGAATCACAGGTCCGAAATCTATGGCTAAGTTCTGACCAATAATTTTTGCATGCATAAACAATGCTAATTGGGCGGCAGACAGTTTATATTCAATTGATTCCTCCCCTTGAACATCGCTTGTCATTCTTCCTGAAATATTCAAATTGTTCTGAGAAAACTGAATTCCGTAACTCACATCATACCATTTATGCTCTACATTAACAATTCCTGTTAATCCGGCAATCCATCCATTTTGTTTTTCTGTGATAAAATTGTCCGTTGCAATATCAAATTGCGTGATTCCGCCATAGAGACCAATAAAGTTTTTGATGTCGTAATTTGGTCTTTGAGAAAATGAGTTTGTAACAAAAAGAAGTGTAATTGCTACTAATAGGTTAAGTTGTTTTTTCATGTTTATTTATAATAAGTGGGCAGACAAATATAACATAAATTTCGTATCTTAATTAATTATTTGAATTTCTAATAAAAAAACACCATGAACATTTTTCTTATTCCTATTATTTTTTTCGGATTAATTGTATTAATCTCATCATTTTTTATTGTTAAACAACAGACCGCAGCTATCATTGAGCGTTTTGGTCGTTTTAGTAGCATTCGTCAATCCGGACTACAGCTGAAAATTCCTTTAGTAGATCGAATTTCCGGTAAATTAAGTTTAAAAATTCAACAATTAGATGTCATTATTGAAACTAAAACTTTAGATGATGTATTTGTGCGTTTAAAAGTGTCTGTTCAATACAAAGTAATTAAAGACAAGGTGTATGATGCTTTCTATAAGTTGGACTATCCTCATGATCAAATTACAAGTTATGTTTTTGATGTGGTTCGTGCAGAAGTGCCAAAAATGAAATTAGATGATGTGTTTGTTAAGAAAGATGATATTGCCTTAGCCGTAAAAGCCGAACTGAACGAAGCAATGTCGGGCTATGGTTTTGACATTATTAAAACCTTGGTTACAGATATTGATCCTGATGCTCAGGTAAAACAGGCGATGAACAGAATTAATGCTTCAGAGCGTGAAAAAATTGCAGCGCAATTTGAAGGTGATGCGGCTCGTATCTTGATAGTTGAAAAAGCGAAGGCTGAAGCAGAAAGCAAACGCTTACAAGGACAGGGTATTGCGGACCAGCGTCGTGAGATTGCTCGTGGACTGGAAGAGTCTGTTGAAGTTTTGAATAAAGTTGGTATCAACTCGCAAGAAGCTTCCGCCTTGATTGTTGTAACACAACATTATGATACTCTACAATCAATTGGTCAAGAAACCAATAGCAACCTAATTTTATTGCCAAATTCACCACAGGCAGGAAGTAATATGCTAAATGATATGGTTGCGAGTTTTACTGCCAGCAATCAAATTGGTGAGGCAATGAAAAAAAACAAGCCTAAACAATAATAGTTTTAATATAAAAAAGCGCCATTTAAAATGGCGCTTTTTTATATTATTTAATTTTGTGAGACGTAATGTACTCCTTAAGCATTTGCTTTAAACTGTCAAGATAATCTTCAAAAACATCCATGCTTATTTCTCCGTTTGTTTTAGAATTGATTGTTAATGGAGTTTCGTCTAAAAACTTATATAATTCTGGATTTTTTCTTTCAATCCTTAATGTAATATTAGTTATTTGGTTTAATAATTCTCCTTTAGATTTCATAACCCTAACCTTTTCCTAAAGTTAAGGAAATAAACCTGCATTAATTGCTAAGAAAATTATAAAAAATGCTGTAAATTAATTTAAACCAGCGATTTAACTTTTTTGATGTTATGAAATTGCTTCTGTTACTAATAATTCATTCTTGTCTTCTTTGGCTTTGTTTATGAATTCGTCGATCTCATCGTTTCGTTCTAAACCATTATTCAATAATACTTTTAAACTTATCATTGTAGCGATTCGGGTTCCCGCTTTTTTAACTGCAGTTCCAAACAAGGGTTGTAAATCATCGTAGCTGACATTTTTGGCTAATTCCTGAATCTCCGCTTTCGCTTTTTGTTGCTTTTCTTCTGGTAAGTTTGTGTATTTCTTGCCAAGTTGTTTAATTACATCAATAGGTTTTCTTTGAGATTGCTGCGCCGGTTGTCTTTGCTGATTCTGATTTGCGTTTTGTTTTGGCGCTTTTTTTGCCCAAGTATCCCTTAAACCAACTGTTTTATTGAAAACTAAATGTGCCGCTGTTGAATCGTCATCTACATTAAAATACCCCAGCCTTTGAAATTGGAATCTGTCACCAACTTTGGCATCTTTTAAACCAGGTTCTACATAAGCTTCAATTATTTTTAGAGAATTTGGATTAATGAATTCCATGAAATCTTTATCCGGATGACTGTCTGGTGATTCATCCATGAATAATCTGTCATATTCTCTAACCTCTACCTTAAGAGCATGCTTTATTGAAACCCAGTGAAGCGTTCCTTTAACTTTACGTAAACTAGCTTCTGTTTCGCTTCCACTTAAGGTTTCGGGATCGTATGTGCAATGGATCTCTGTAATGTTTCCGCCAGAATCCTTAACAACCTTTTCTCCTTTAATAAAATATGCGTTTTTTAATCGCACTTCTTTTCCCAGGGTAAGCCTAAAAAATTTATTACTAGCCTGTTCTTTAAAATCCTCCTTTTCAATGTACAGTTCTTTAGAAAAAGGTACTTTTCTGCTTCCGGAATTAATGTCTTCAGGATTATTTTCTGCTTCAAACCACTCTACTTTATCTTCCGGATAATTGGTGATTACCAATTTAACCGGGTTTAGAACAGCCATAACCCGATCTGCTGTTTTGTTAAGATCTTCACGAATACAAAATTCTAATAGGGACACGTCAATAACGTTTTCCCGTTTGGCAACTCCGGCGGTTTCCACAAATTTTCTAATTGCTGCGGGTGTATAGCCTCGTCTCCGCAATGCAGATATAGTAGGCATTCTTGGATCATCCCAACCGGTTACTATACCATCTTCAACCAATTTAAGCAACTTCCGCTTACTCATTATGGTATAGCTCAAATTTAATCTGGCAAATTCTCGTTGTTTTGGGGGTAATGGTAATTTGTCTGAATTAAACTTATACACTTCATCTCTAAACCAATTGTAAAGCTCTCTGTGGGGTTTAAACTCCAGGGAACAAAGGGAGTGTGAAATTTGTTCAATATAATCGCTTTCGCCATGCGTCCAGTCATACATTGGATAAATACACCATTTATCTCCTGTTCTGTGATGGGATTGATGCAGAATCCTATACATAATTGGGTCTCGCATTAGCATGTTAGGGCTTTCCATGTCTATTTTGGCTCTAAGAATGTGTTCCCCTTCTTTAAACTCTCCATTTTTCATTCTTTGGAATAGATCTAAATTCTCTTCTACAGTCCTATTTCTATAAGGACTATTTGTTCCCACTTGAGTTGGTGTTCCTTTCTGTTCGGCCATAACTTCAGAAGATTGAGAGTCTACATAAGCTTTACCCTCCTTTATCAATTGAATAGCCCAATCATATAGTTCCTGAAAATAATCAGAAGAATACAACTCTTTATCCCATTTGTAACCGAGCCAGGCAATATCCTTTTTTATAGAATCGACATACTCTTGTTCTTCTTTAACAGGATTCGTGTCATCAAAACGTAAATTTACAGGTGCTTTATATTTTTTACCCAAACCAAAGCTAATTCCAATTGCCTTCGTATGGCCAATATGCAAATACCCATTGGGTTCCGGAGGAAAACGAAAACGCAGTTTTTCCTTCGGTAAACCGTTCCTCAAGTCCTCTTCAATAATATGCTCAATAAAATTTAGTGATTTAGTATCTTCGTTCATGGGTTTTTAATAAGTTTACAAAGTTATCAAAAAACTACTGTTTTTTAAGATTATCAAATTTATAAATATTGGGAATAATTAAAGTAGAAAACATTCGAGTCTTTGCTTATCACGGATGTTTGAAAGAAGAAAAGAAAATTGGAAGTGATTATAGGGTGGATCTTGAAGTAAAAGCCGATTTGCAAACATCTGCGATCACTGATAAATTAGGCGACACTGTTGATTATGTTTTGCTTAATAGGATTATAAAAGAGGAAATGCAAAAGTCCTCTCATTTGCTTGAAACAGTAGCAAAACGAATCTTAGTGCGAATATTCAATGAAGAGCCCAAGACCAACAAAAGCAACGGTTTGGGTAAGTAAGTTAAATCCTCCTATTGGTGGTGACGTTGAAAAGGTTACTATAAAAATGGTGGAAAAGCACAAAAAGTAAATCGTTGGTGTTTTAAAATCATATTTTTTATACATTTGCAATCCAAATATGGCGTCGTGGCCGAGTGGCTAGGCAGAGGTCTGCAAAACCTTGTACAGCGGTTCGAATCCGCTCGACGCCTCAAAAAGCCTTCAAGTTATCTTGGGGGTTTTTTCTTGTTAATTTTTAAGAAAAATTAGTTAAAGTCAGGCCTTGTACAGCGGTTCTTCTGATGCTTTATAATGCTCGACGCCCTAAAGTGCCTTCAAGTTTGCTTGAAGGTTTTATATTGTTGATTATTAAGAGAATTTAGTTAAAGTTGGGCCTTGTACAGCGGTTCTTCTGACGCTTTATAATGCTCGACGCCCTAAAGTGCCTTCAAGTTTGCTTGAAGGTTTTTTATTGTTGATTATTAAGAGAATTTAGTTAAAGTTAAACCTTGTACAGCGGTTCTTCTGACGTTTAGCACTATCCGACTCAAAAAAGGATATGAAAGATATCAGCTCTTTTTAATTACCTAATCTCTTCAATCAAGTCTTGAGGGTTTAACTTATCCTTAGGTAAAAATCCTTTTACAATGAGCACAACACCACATATAATTAAAATTAAACCAAGAATCTTTTTAATTCGAATAATTACTTCAGGCGTTAACTTTCTTTTAAGCTGTTTCGCCAGCAATATTTTAAACACATCTGTTATGAGATAAGCGCCTATCATTGATCCAAAAAACATCATGAACCTATTGGGGTCATTATTAAGGCCGGGGCCAACAATAATTATCACTCCCAGCCAAAATACTAAAACTCCTATATTAATAAAATTAAGCAGAAAGCCTTTAATGAACAACATCAAATAATCTGTCTTATATTTTATAATTTCATCTGCTTTTGCCGGGTCTCTTTTGGGTCCCTTGATAAATACTATTATGCCGTAAACCGCCAATATCATACCGCCAAAGACATATAGCCCGGGTTGGTTGCTCAGATTCTCTAAAAGTTGAAAACTACTAAAATAAGCGATGCCTATAAATAAGACATCGGCAAAAATTACTCCTAGGTCAAATACAAAAGCCGCTCTAAACCCTTTGGTGGCACTTGTTTCCAGAAGCACAAAAAACACCGGCCCAATCATGAAGCTTAGGAAAAATCCCAGTGGAATAGCTGCTTGAATGTCCTCTATCATGTTCTTTTGTGTTTACACAAAGTAAAGAAATAATTTAAAATGAGTCAGTTAATAAAGATCATTTAATATCAATTTTCAATAAAAAAACCCTTTAAATACTAAAGGGTTTTTAAATACAATATGTTATAATTATCTCTCTCGGTGTGTTATTCTGCCTCCAAACAGGGTGTTTTCTTTTACCGTTTCGGGATTTCCATAAATAAAAACATCTCCTCCCGCTCGAACTGTCGCATCAACAATACCTGAAGCATTTACTTCTGCCTCTCCCGCTACTTTTATATTAACCTTTGTGCTTTTAGTTTCAAAGCCTTTACCCTCGTAAATTCCTCCGGTATTTAATGTGATATTCTGGCTGTTGGCTCGACCTCTTGTTTCTATTATTCCTCCGGTCACCGCCCTAATTTCAACATTTTTAACATCCAGACCTACTTTTATTCTCGCTCCTTCCTGAGCCTTTAAAAGAATTTCGTCTTGTTCTATCAATTCATTTGATGAAATGAAGGCTCCTTCGTTACCATCAATGATATCAATTGACGTGTAATGTACTTCGACAAACGTTTTTTCGCCATGAAAAATCTTATCTAAATTCATGCGGATCTTTAATTTTCCGTTTTTGTTTATAACCTTTACGTCTTGAACATCTTCTCCGGAAATAACCACCTTGTTTTCGTCTGACCTTATAAGATTAACCTCAATAAGATCATAAACCTTAACTTCTGTAAAATCTCCTGTTTTCTTTTCTAAAGGATTTTGGGCATTAACTGAAAACGTAAATAACAGAGAAAGAATAAATAGTGTGTACTTCATGGTAACTGCTTTTAAATTAATTATAAAACTAAAGTTGTTTTATTATAGACAACTACGTTTTTCTTTTGTTACAGTTTTGCGTTAAGGATTGAGGCGATATCCTTTTGTGCTTGCATTAGCAAACACAAAAGATTAAGCTGAAAGCCTGACTAAAAATAATTTTATTTTTAGAACGCCCTTATTATTTTTTCGGCTTGCCAATAAGTGAAAAATCGAGGTGTTTTTTTACCAAATCGGCGTTTTTTACTTTCACAATAACTTCCTCGCCTAATTGATACATGTTCTTTGTTGTTTCACCAACCAATGCATATTCTTCCTGGTCAAATTTATAATAATCATCCTTTATGTCTCTAATCCTCACCATTCCTTCGCATTTGTTTTCCTCGATCTCAACATATATTCCCCAATCTGTAACTCCCGATATAACCCCTAAGAACTCCTGATCCTGGTGATCCTTCATATATTTTATCTGCATATATTTTATGGAATCCCTTTCTGCTTTTGTAGCTAAATATTCCATATTACTGGAGTGCTTACACTTTTCTTCAAAAAGCTCCTGATTAACAGATTTTCCCTTATCTAAATAATGCTGCAAAAGCCTGTGAACCATCACGTCCGGGTATCTTCTGATGGGCGAAGTGAAATGCGTATAATACTCAAAAGCCAATCCGTAATGGCCAATATTATTAGTGGTATATTCTGCCTTACTCATGGTCCTTATAGCTAAGGTATCAACCAGATTTTGTTCATTTTTGCCTACAACGTCACTAAGTAATTTATTCAATGAGGCTGTCGTGCTTTTTTTGTCCTTGATATTCATTTTATATCCAAATCGCGCCACAAAAGATTGTAAGTCGGCCAATTTAGAAATGTCCGGTTCATCATGTACACGATACACATAGGTTTTGGCGGGTTTTTGTTTTCCAATAAATTCAGCTACCTGCTTGTTTGCCAATAACATAAATTCTTCAATTAATTTATTTGCATCCATACTGGTTTTAAAATATACTCCTGTTGGATTGCTGTCTTTATCTAAATTAAATTTAACCTCGATCTTATCAAAAGAAATAGCTCCGGCACTCATTCGTTTTCTTCGAAGTGTTTTAGCTAAATCATTCATTTTTAGAACCGCATCTGCTATACTTTGATCTGTTTCATATTCTTTATCTATTAAAGAGACTTCTTTAGGAATTCTATTAGTCTTCGTCTCAATGATTGATTGGGCTTCTTCATAAGCAAATCGGGCATCGCTGTAAATAACGGACCTTCCAAACCACTTGTTTAGGATCTCACATTTCTCGTTTATTTCAAAAATTGCAGAAAAGGTGTATTTTTCCTCATTAGGTCTTAATGAACAGGCGCCATTGGAAAGGATTTCCGGCAACATCGGTACTACTCTATCTACCAGATAAACAGATGTAGCTCGCTCATAAGCTTCATCATCTAAAACAGTCCCTTCAATTAAGTAATGAGACACATCGGCAATATGAATACCTATTTCGTAGTTTCCGTTTTTTAATATCTGAAAAGACAGGGCGTCATCAAAATCCTTTGCATCTTTAGGGTCAATTGTAAATGTCAGGACTTCTCTTAAATCCCGTCGTTTTGAAATTTCTTCAGCAGTAATGGATGTGTCTAATTTATTAGCAAAACCCTCAACTTCTTCAGGAAATTCATATGGTAAGCCATATTCTGCAAGAATGGAATGAATTTCTGTATTATGCTCTCCCGGCTTACCTAAAATCTTTAAAACCTCTCCAAAAGGAGAATCTGCATTTTCCGGCCAATCATCAAGAGATACTAACACTTTATCCCCATCTTCTGCTCCTTTGATTTTATTAATAGGTACAAAAATATCCTTATACATTTTTGTACTATCCGGAACTACAAAAGCATAGTTCTTATTTATTTGTATAACCCCAACATAGTCACTTTTAGCCCGCTTTAGTACCTGGGTGATCTCCCCTTCTAACTTTCCCCGTTTCCTTCTTTTATATACGTATACCTCAACTTCATCCTTATCCAGAGCTTTATTGATGTTATTGGATGTAATAAAAATATCCTCATCAAAATCGTCACAAATAACATAACCGGACCCTTTTGATGAAATATCTAAAATTCCGGTATGGTACTCAGTTGTGATGATGATTTTAAACTTACCGCGTTCAACTTCTTCTATTTCTTGCTTTGCTTTTAACTGCTGCAGTTTTTTAATTATTTGATTCCTGCTGCTGGCATCATTTACTCCTAATTTAGAGGCTAATTGCTTGTAATTAAAGGATTTGTTTTTTTCCTTTTTTAAAATACTTAAGATGGTATTTGTAAGGTTAGATATGTTGTTAGATCTCCTTCTTTTATTCTTTCTTGTCATTCTTGTTAATATGATGAAACAAAACTACATTTAATATATTAATTATATATTTCTTATCTAAAAACTTTTAATTAACTTTTCACCCTTAGTTTTTAACTAAATTATATGCATTTCAACGTCTTCAACGTATTTATAATCAAAAAGATATATTATATTGTGCTTTTTGTGAGTAATTTTGTTTACTAATTTTACGCATAAATAGAAGTCCTATTTATTATTATGGATAGAATTAAAATATTGATTATAGCATTTTTTGTTTGTTCATTGCATAGTTTTTGTTACGCTCAGGATAATATTTATACTGAAGAACATGATGATGGAACATACTCTATAGGTAAACGTGATTTAAACGGATACCAGCAAGGTGAATGGAAAAAATACTATTCGAGTGGAAAAGTATTCATTGTAGCTAATTATATTAATGATACTCTTGAAGGTCCAGTAAAATCTTATTATAAAAACGGAATTATACAAGCTGAAAATGACTATTTAGCCGGTAAATTAAACGGTATCTCAAAGCAATATGATATAAAAGGAAGACCTATAAGAGAAATTTCATATAAAAATAATCTTATTTATGGAAATTGTATCTATTACGAAGATGGTGTTATATATACTGAGCGTTATTATAAAAATGGTGTTGTAGATGGTCCTTGTAAAGATTACTTCGAAAATGGTAAATTACAACATGAATACGTAATGTCTCCGGATGGTCGTATGACTAATAGTATTTGTTATGATAAAAATGGTAAAAAAGTACGTTGCAACTTTTTTTAATCTTCAATTCTTCTTTATTTAACGTTATTAACAATTATTATAACATTATTATTTTCTTTTAATAATATTTAAAAAATCATGTCTATTATGATTGCTTGTTAATAGTAGTAATAACTTTTTTGATTTTTATGTAATTAATAAGTTAATACCTTTTAATGACATCATATGAACATATTAAAAAACACTAACATACTATATATTAAGTAACTGTAATTAATATTAACAACAGTTAATAACTCAAATTAAGGAGTATTTTTTAATAAATTTTAATCACTCACACTGTTTACTTTTAATAAATTCCGGTTATTAAATTGATTATAATATTTAAAACATTAATTAGGTTAATCACAATTGATTTTTGATTGATAAAAAAATTATATTATCCAAAGAATACTTACAACTTTTAATATTGAGATATTAACATGTAATGAATAAGATAATGAACAGTACTATTTTTACAATCCATAATTTGTACCTTTATTCTTTTATTAAATATTATTTATTATGAATGTATCTATAGGTAATGATCATGCCGGAACTGAATATAAGTTTGCTATTTTAGAATATTTAGAATCTAAAGGGATTAAGTTTATAAATCATGGAACAGATTCAACAGATTCAGCGGATTATCCTGATTTTATTCATCCAGTTGCAAAAGATGTAGAATTTAAAAAAGTAGATTTTGGAATAATTATTTGTGGGAGTGGAAATGGCGCAAATATGACCGCTAACAAACATACAGGAGTTAGATCTGCATTATGCTGGACTAAGGAAATAGCTACCCTATCAAGAGAACATAATAATGCCAATATTTTAAGTATTCCTGCTCGATTCACATCCTTACCACAAGCTGTTGAAATTGTACAAACATTTCTAAACACAAAATTTGAAGGTGGCCGTCATAAGCGTAGAGTTGATAAAATAGATATTTCATGTTAAATGGCTCATTCGCATCCCAATAATCATTCTCATTCACATAAAGATCTAAAAGGAAGGAATCTATTAATTTCCATTTTTCTTAATATACTTATAACGGTTTCACAAATTGTTGGTGGCTTAGTGTCCGGGAGTTTAGCACTATTGAGTGATGCCTTACATAATTTTAGCGATGTATTGTCTTTAGTTATAAGCTATATTGCTAATTTATTAGCAGGAAAAGAGGCTTCCTTTAATAAGACTTTTGGATATAAAAGAGCTGAGATATTAGCCGCATTCATAAACGCGTCTACATTGATAATAGTGGCAATTCTTTTGATTATTGAAGCTATTAAACGATTCTATAATCCTCAAGAAATTGAATCTAATCTGGTAATCTGGCTGTCTTTCATTGCTATTTTAGGTAATGGTTTTAGTGTATTATTATTACAAAAGGACGCTAAGGTTAATATGAATATGCGTTCGGCTTATTTACATTTACTTACAGATATGCTAGCTTCTGTAGCAGTACTCATTGGTGGATTGTTAATGAAATATTATGAAGTTTTCTGGGTAGATAGTTTATTGACATTATTAATTGCGCTGTACCTTATATGGGTTGGTATCGATCTTTTTAGAGAGTCTTTTAAAGTACTAATGCTATTTACTCCAACCGATCTTCAAATTCAAGATATTGTTAAAGAATTAAGTGTTATAAAGGATATAAAAAATGTTCATCACATTCATGTTTGGCAATTAAATGAAGAGGAAATTCATTTTGAAGCACATATAGATTTTAATAATGATATAAGACTATCAGATTTTGATCAAATATTAAACCAAATAGAGGATATCTTATATCGTAATTTTAAGATAAACCATGTAAATATTCAACCTGAATTTGGTAAATGTGATAGTAAGGAAGTAATAGTTCAGGATTAAGTATGATATCTATAATTATAAAACCCTATAATAAACTTAGTATTGATGAGCTTTACGGTTTATTAAGATTGCGCAGCGAAGTGTTTGTTGTAGAGCAGGATTGTGTGTATCAGGATATAGACAAAAAGGATAAAAAAGCGATACACATCTTAGGTATAAAAAACAACGATATTGTCGCCTATGCCAGAATATTTAAGCCAGGTGACTATTTTAAGGAAGCGAGTATAGGTAGGGTTGTGGTTAGTCAAAAAGAAAGAGGATCTGGATTTGGGTATGATATTATGAATGCTTCAATTAAAACTATCCGGGATGAATTTAAAGAAACCACCATCAAGGTTTCTGCTCAAACCTATTTAAAAAAATTCTACAATAATTTAGGATTTATACAAGTAGGAGAGGAGTATCTTGAAGATGGAATTCCTCATATAGCAATGATTAAGCATTAAAAGAAAACTGTCCTAATAAAACTGGAATTGCCAAACCTATAATCAATTCTTTTTTTCAGCGACATAAGTTATTAATATCTCAACACGCCTGTCGTACTTAGGATCACCACCAAGAGGGAATTTACGCCTCATCCCAACATATTTCATCCTTTTTTTATCTACTCCTTTTTTAACCAAATAATCGTACACATACTTAGCTCTTGCCACAGATAAATTGCGCTGCTTTGTTTTTCTATCAACCGCGTCCCTGCTGTTTTGTGTGCAACAGACATGACCTTGAATGGTAAAATACAATTCTTTTCTTTTTACCAAAGTATCTGCAATCTGCTTCAATACCTTAACCGAATTTGAAGTGAGATAACTATATCCTGTTTTAAACAACAGCTTATCTAATGTAACTTTATCTCCCTTTTTTAGCTCGGTACTGTAAATAGTTTTTTTATTTTCAACCACTACCTCCACAACCTTTTCTTCAATTTTAGGCACTACAATAATTTCAACCTTCCTGTTTAATCCCCGAACCTTGTTAATATCGTGTTCCTTGACTATTTTCAACAGAATTTCTCCCTTACCATCTACATTTGTTATGAGGCCCTGATCAATTTCATTGTTTGAAAAAACGGTTTTTATTGAATTAGCCCTGTTCTGTGACAAAACCAAATTATAGGAATCGCTGCCCCTGTCATCGCAAAAACCATAAATAGAAATTTTTTCTATATCTATGTCGTGAAGATTCTGAATAAATAAAAGCAGCCTGCTTTCTTCGGTTTCAGGAACATCAAATTTGTCTGTTTCAAAATAAACTTCATGGATGAGCTCATTTTGTGCAAACGAAATTTGAGAGAATAATATTAGTAATATAAATACCTGTTTCATTAAAACCAAGTTGAGAACACTCTGTAAATATAACTTTTTTTATATCTCAAAGGTAGTGCCATATTATGTTTAGCATTTAATTATTTCAAATAACCGTTATATGTTATGGGATTATTTAAAATTTCAGATGCTTTTTTAATTTCAGGATTATACATGGCATAATAGTCATAAAGGCCTTCTCTATAGGCATACCTTTTAACGATCTCATCTGTAAGCAATGAAGATAACTGCGTTTTCTGATCATCAATTATTTTGCTTTTATAAGCATTTAAATGTTGAATAAGTTCATTATAATCAGTTTCAATGCTTAAATTGAGTTCTTCCTCTTTTGCTATTTCGAAAGCAGA
The DNA here is from genome assembly GCA_963722665.1 of uncultured Flavobacteriaceae bacterium. GTDB lineage: Bacteria > Bacteroidota > Bacteroidia > Flavobacteriales > Flavobacteriaceae > Site-B1. Next base: position 67,303 of record CAVRNW010000009.1, on the reverse strand, counting down.
ATTCATCGCCTTTTCTGTTTTTGTTTCGAAAGAAAAATTCTTCTTCTTTAAGTAGTTCTTAAAGTCTTTAAAATCAGAATCCGTAAATCTAAAAGAGTTAATGTCATTTATTTCATGACCGTAATAATAAGTAGTAGCATAATCAAAAATATAATTTTCGCTTAATATAGCATTTGTAATAGCACTGTTTTTGGTAATATCCAGTTGTACATCAGGCGCAACACCACCTCCATCATATACTTTGCGCCCTTTTTTTGTTTTAAACTCATTGTATTGTTTAATTTTTACTGCCTTTCCCTTATCATCTCTATTCCAGTAATCCAGAGATTGTATGCATCGCCCGGAAGGAGTGTAGTATCTTGAAATTGTAATCTTTATTTGAGTGCCATAACTAAGCTGCTTTGGTCTTTGCACCAGCCCTTTGCCAAAACTTCTTGCTCCAACAATAACCGCCCGGTCTAGATCCTGAAGTGCTCCAGATACAATTTCACTAGCAGAAGCACTGCTGCCATTAATCAAAACAACTAAAGGAATTTCAAGATCAATTGGATCCCTGTTGGTATAATATGTCTTATTGTATTTACTTACCTTAGATTTTGTAGTAACAACCAGCTGTCCTTTAGGGACAAAGATATTAGTGACATTTACAGCCTCCCTAAGCAACCCCCCCGGATTACCTCTTAGATCAAGAATAATTTTTTCTGCACCATCTGCTTTTAACTCTCTTAAAGCTTCTATGGTTTCTGCAGACGCTTTGCTATTAAATTTGCTTAAAACAATATACCCAACTTTATTCTCTATCATTGAATAATGAGGAACTGCCTTTATCTGGACCTCTTCTCGTGTTATTTTTGTTGTATAACTTTCCCCTTGTCTTAAATATTCAATTTCTGTTGATGATCCGGGAGATCCTTTTATTAAATCGGCTGCATTTTCTTTAAAATCGGCAACATTGATATTTCCAATGCGTATAATTTCATCACCCGCCTTTAATCCGGCCTTGTCAGCAGGATAATCCTTATAGGGCTCCACTATTATCAACTTATCCTTTTTTATTTGTACTCTCGCGCCTATTCCGGTATAATCACCAGTGTTATTAATCCTTGCCGCCTCAACATCCTGCTCATTTAGGAAAGTTGTATACGGATCCAGGTCCCTTAACATATTCTTTATGGCGGTATCCATTAAATCACCAGGATTGGTTTCATCAACATAATTCATATTCAGCTCTTTGAATAAGGTTGTGAATATCTCCAGTTGTTTTGCTATTTCAAAAAAATCGCTTTTGAATGCAGTTCCTGTAAAAAAGACAGTTAATGCTAAAACAGGAATCAATATTCTTTTTTTCAATTTATTAAGCTTCATTTCGTTTGTTTTTAATATACCATCTTCTAATTACGAAGAACATAATAATCAGCATCAATATAAATGGCCAAATGTGCAATATCCCAAGGAAGAAAAAAGATAAACCGTTAAATCCAGATTTTACAGCATTCCACATTTTATTTCCATAAGAAACCGTTACACCGCTTTCTGATGTGGTTTTATAAAATTCGACATTTAGAGTGCTTAATGAGACTTTGTTTTGTAAATATTTCAATCGCCCTTGTTTGGCTTCAATTTCTTCTCTTATATTTGACAATTCTCTTTCAACCTCCAGAATTTCTTTTACATTCCTAGCTTTTGACAATAGCTCTAGATAGCGTTTTTCAAGAGTCTGTTTTGCCTTTAAACGTGCTTCCAAATCGATAAATTCTTCGGTTACATCTTTTGATGAAATGCGCTTGGTGTCAAAAAACACCACATGACTATTAATTGAATCTATGGTATTTTGAAAATTATCAGTAGGAATTCTAATAGTCAGATTTCGTGAAATTCGATTGTATGATTTATTAGAATTATCATCTTGTAGAAAACCATTATTTTGCTTTACAAAACGGATAATTTCATTGTAAGTCTTATCAAGATCTTGTGTTTCAAATCGCAAAAAAGACTCCTTGATCAATCTTTGCCCGAGGTCTTCATTTGATATGGGAACCGCATTAGACTCTTTGTAGGCCTCTTCAATGGAAACGGCTTCCATATCACTATAGCTGACTTCCGGTTCATGAGTGTCAGAAGAACCAGTGGAACACGCTAACGGAATAACATAAAGGAAAAGAAGTATAAATAATCTCATTAATTTAATGATATAGGTTACGAAATTTTGTTTAAAAATTTAGAAAATAACGTTTGTGTTTTTTCACTAACTAATTTATAATCAGGCAAATCTTTGCCAATATATAGAATCATTAACGCATAACCCGAAATATTGTTATCTATTAACATTTTTTTATTATGCCTGTAGGCTTCTCGCAACAATCGTTTTATTCTGTTTCTGTCAACAGCTCTTCTAAAATTCTTTTTACTGACCGAAACCCCAACTTGATTAGGAGCATCTGTATTTATATAAATTAATCTTAGCGGAAATGCAGACAGAGCCTGACCTTCATCAAAAAGTTTTTCTATTAGCTTTTTGCTTTTAAGTTTGTTATTTTTTGAATAAGAAAGATCCATACCAACAAGAATACAAAAATATGACTTAACTCAATTACGTGGTATTGAAAAGTTGAGTGATAATAATCATATTTTGTAAATTTAAATTCATTTAAATTAACAGATTGTATCAATATTTAATTCTTGATTTATGGGAATTTTAAAAGTCACAAGGTTAACCCAACCCAAAGAGAAGGCAGGATACGTGCATCAATTGATCAAGGATATTAAGGCTTTAGAGCTCATGACAAAAAGGGGGCTTATTGAAAAAGCGCCAATGAGAATTGGAGCCGAACAAGAGTTTTGCATTGTGGATGATCATTTTATGCCAAATGGAATAGCTTTAGAAGTATTAAAGGAAATAAATGACGACCATTTTACAACGGAAATTGGTAATTACAACTTAGAGATAAATTTAGATCCGGTAGAACTCAAAGGAAACTGTTTTTCAACATTACATAAAACACTCAACGGATTACTAGACAAGGCAAAAAAGGTTACTAAAACAAAGAACTCTAAAATAGTATTGTCAGGAATTTTACCCACACTAACTTTACACCATATGTCCATTGACAATATGACCCCTATACAAAGGTATTATGTGTTAAATGAAGCGATGGTAGAGTCCCGAAAACAAGAATTTGATATCAAAATAAAAGGCGTTGACGAATTGAATTTTCTGCATGACTCAGTGATGCTGGAAGGCTGTAATACAAGTTTTCAAATGCACCTTCAAATAAATCCGGATGAGTTTATTGAAAAATACAACTGGGCTCAGGCAATCTCAGGACCAATTCTGGCGGCATGTACCAATTCACCACTTTTATTTGGGAAGGAATTATGGAGCGAAACAAGAATATCTCTGTTCACACAAAGTGTAGATACGCGAGCCAATTCATTTTTGTTAAATGAAAGACAGGCAAGAGTTAGCTTTGGAAGTAAATGGGAAGAGGGGTCTGTTTCAGATATCTTTAAAAAAAACGTTTCAAGGTTTCGGAGCCTCGTTACTTCAGAATATATTAGAGATAGTGTGGAAATGCTTGAAAATGGAGAAATTCCGAAATTAATGGCATTGAGTTTACACAATGGAACAGTTTACAGATGGAACAGGGTATGCTATGGTGTTAGCAACGGAAAGCCACATTTGAGGATCGAAAACAGATATATACCTTCCGGACCATCTGTAATTGACGAAATAGCCAATCTGGTGTTTTGGGTAGGAGTAATGGTTGGAAAATCAAAAAAATATAAGAACATCGAGAAGATGATGGATTTTAGAGATGTTAAATCAAATTTCTTTAATGCGGCTCGATATGGAATGACAACCCAGTTTTACTGGGATGGTGAGCTCATATCCAGTCATAAATTAATATTAAATGAGTTATTACCTATGGCTTTTAGTGGCCTGTTAAATGCGGGAGTTTCAGAAGAAGATGCACAGTATTATCTGGGTATTATTGAAAACAGGGTAAAATCTAACAACGGTTCACAGTGGATGGTCAAAAGCTATAGAAATCTTTTAAAATCCAATAAACCTTTTGAAGCATCGCAAATATTAACGGCGAATATGCATAAAAAGCAGGAAAAGGACGAACCTGTTTCTAGCTGGAGCACTACTCGTCAGAATATTCAGATCTTAACTGATGACCAAAAGACGGTAAGGCATAAAATGAGCAAAGACACTTTTACCGTGGACGTTCATGATAGTCTTGAACTGGTTTTAAATATTATGCAATGGAGAAATATTCACCATGTTCCGGTTATAAATAAAAACACAAAACTGATAGGCTTGCTCACCTGGAGAGACATTAAAGACTTTTTAAACGACAAAGAAATGATTACAACATCAGTAAATAGTATGATGATCAAGGATGTCATTACAATTTCCCAGGATAAAAGTTTAAACGAGGCTAAAGAAATAATGAAAATAAACAACATTCACGGAATCCCGGTTGTTAAAAAAGGCAAGCTGATAGGAATAATTACTTCAAACGATATTTAATTGCATGATACAAATTCATAGCAAAGCGCTAGAAAAACCAACAACTGTAAATAGGATAATTAATAAACTTGAAGGCGAAGCAAAAGGCATAACCGTTGTTATATTTGCGGGAATTCACGGTAATGAGAACTCAGGAATATTTGCAACACAAGAGGTTTTTAAGACTATAGAGAATTATAAAATAAATGGGACTATATATGGAATTTCTGGAAATTTAAAGGCCCTTGAAGTAAACAAAAGATTTATTGACGAAGATTTAAACAGAATCTGGACATTTGAAAATCTTGAACGATTAATTAGAAAAAAAGAACTCAACACAGAAGAAAAAGAACAGTCTGAATTGTTTGACCTTTTAAATGAGATAATATCTGAAAACCCCGGACCATTTTATTTTATTGATCTACACACCACATCAAGTAAAACTTTACCATTTATCACAATTAATGACGCCTTGATCAACAGGCGTTTTTCAAAACAATTTCCCGTACCCATTGTATTGGGCATAGAAGAGTATTTAAATGGCCCACTACTATCGTACATCAACGAACTAGGCTATGTTTCCTTAGGATTTGAATCCGGTCAGCATGATGAACTTAATTCTGTTTCATACCACATATCATTTCTTTATATGGCCTTGGTTTATACCAGAGTTCTTAAAGAAGAAGATATACATGATTTAAACGAACATTATAATAAGATTCAGTTGGCCTCCAATGATCAATCAGAAATATATGAGGTTGTCCATTTACATAAGATATTACAAAACGAAGTGTTTAAAATGAAAAATGGATTTAAAAGCTTTCAACCTATTAAAAAAGGAACATTGTTAGCCACAAGTGATGGCGAGGAAATAATGTCTGAACAAAACGGAATATTGTTTATGCCTTTATACCAGGAGATAGGAGATGACGGGTTTTTTATTATAAGAAAAGTTAAACCTGTTTTTCTCAGGCTATCAGCGGTTTTAAGAAAAATTAAGGCAGATAATTTACTAGTGCTATTTCCCGGAATAAATTGGGAGAATAAAAGAAAACACGTGCTAATTGTAAATCTTAAAATTGCCAGATTTTTTGCAAAACAACTTTTTCATTTACTTGGTTTCAGAAGCAAACAAATGGATAAAACCCACCTAAGACTATACAACAGGGCAAGAAACGCAAAAACCGACATGTATGAGAAGGAATCCTGGTTTAAAACCCCTTATTAGCAATTGGATTGTTGTGTCATTGTAACAATCTAAAAGGTGTTGTTTTCCTTGTTAACATCTGCCATCTTATTCTTTGGGTCAATGGTTACAGATAAAATTTTGAATTTGGGTCTTTTTATTTCAAATCTGTAAGTTGGATAAGCCCAGGCCCAGTCTTTTAAAGTTGTTCTAGGAGATTCAGCAGGTTTTTCACCACGCATCATTTGTAAAGGAATGTAGAACAATTCTTTGGACCCATCGGTATAAATAACCTCTAGGTCTATAGGCATTGGCATTAAAGCTATACGCTCTAACTCGATAGTGGTTATCCCTTCCATTTCCTGAACACCTTTAATTCCATAATCAATGGTATTTGTAGTTTGAGTCCAGTCAATTAAATACCAGTCCAACTCTAAACCGGAAATTTTCTCAGCTGTTCGTATAAAATCAATTGGCCTTGGGTGTTTAAAGGCAAAATCTTTATAATACTTTTTAATTGTTCTTTTAAGTTGATCTTCCCCAATAACATATCCTAACTGAGCGAGGAATACCTCACCTTTACTATAGGCGGAAATTCCAAACACTCGATTATATTCATACCTGTCAGAGTGAGTGGTTTGTGGCTGCTCATATCCTGATAGCGCCAAGTAAATATAACTGTTGTATGCTCCTGCTGTCGGGTTTTCTTTATTTTGATTCATTACCTCATTCATGGCCAGATCACTTATGTAACTTGTAAACCCTTCATCCATCCATTCATGTATAGATTCATTAGAGGCCAAAATAAACTGAAACCAGGAATGCGCCAATTCATGAGCCGTAACACCTATTAAACTGCCGGAACTCCTGTTTCCTGTAATAAAGGTACACATGCCATATTCCATTCCCCCATCTCCTGCCTGAATGACCGAGTATTGATCATATGGGTATTTGCCAATATTCTCACTGTAATAGTGCATCAGTTCTACTGTTTTAGGCTGAAGTTTCTTCCAGCCCTCTATGTATTTTGGGTTGTTTTTATATAAAAAATGCAACATTGGGCCATCAGGAACCTGCATTTTATCATGAATATAATCCGGGTCCGCAGCCCATGTGAAATCGTGTACATTAGGAGCTTTAAAATGCCATGTAAGCTTTTCTCCCTTGGGTGGGTCTATTTTATTTGTTTCATATCCGTGACCTATTTCATTCGGGTTTTGCAAATATCCGGTTCCACCCAAAACGTAATTTTTGTCAATGGTGATCTTAACATCAAAATCACCCCAAACCCCATAAAATTCCCTGCCAATGTAAGGGTCTGCATGCCAGCCCTCAAAATCGTATTCTGCAATTTTTGGATACCATTGAGCCATTGACAAAGCCACATTTTCCTTGTTGTTCCTGCCTGCACGACGTATTTGAGGTGGAACTTGAGAGTCAAAAACCATGTCAAACTTGACTTTTTCACCCGGTAAAATAGGTTTATCCAGGTCAACTTCTAGTACTGTTCCTACGGTTTCATAGTTTAGTGATTTGCCATTTTGTTTTAATGATCTAACATTTATAAAACCAATTTCATTTGGTTTGAGTTTACTAATCCCATCCCGAACCCTAGGATCGGGGTCGGAAATAGTCAAGGAGCGAACATCCATTTCACTGCCAGGTTGAAAAGCATTAAAAAACAAATGATAATAAACCCTATTTAAAACATCTGGAGAATTGTTTGTGTAAATTAAAGTTTGTTTTCCATTATATCGATATGTATTCACATTCATATCAATCTCCATTTTATAGTCAACATGTTGCTGCCAATAATTTGCATTGGACCGTAAAGGCTTAGAGGCCAAAGGTTCCGAACTCTTACAGGCAACAAAGACCAAGGAGATAAAAAAAAGGAAAAAACAATAATTCTTCATGAATTTTTTATGAACATCTAATTACCTGGACATTTGCGAAGCCAAAACCAATGCGTTATAAGCATTAGCTATTTTTCCGGATCTGCAAAGCTCTGAAAAAGCCTGAACATCTTCAGGCTTTCCGGCTACCACCACCTTAGCCTTGATAGGTAATCCGGATTCTAAAATAATTTGCTTTACCTGAGCTGCAGATAATTTAGGATAATAAGAACGAATTAATGCTGCAATTCCCGCTACCGCAGGAGCGGCCATAGAGGTCCCGCCTTTTGTGTCGTATTCATTTTCAGGAGTGGTTGAATATACTTTAGCTCCCGGAGCAAAGATATCTACATTGTTCTTTCCATAATTTGAAAATCCCGCTACCATATCAGAGCCATATTTTGGATATAATGCCCCTACGGTAATATATGAATCTGAAACTTCCGGACCATTGTTTACATTATCATCTGGGTAATTTGGCTCCTTATCGACATTTTTACTGTCATTTCCAGCAGCATGCACAAACACCACATCTTTTTGCCCCGCGTAAGCAACAGCATCTCTTACCCATTCACTATGAGGTGAAAAATCTTTTCCAAAGCTTCCATTAATTACTTTAGCACCATTGTCTACCGCATAACGAATTGCTAATGCAACATCTTTATCATATTCATCACCATTAGGAACTGCCCGTAATGCCATTATTTTAACATTGTCTGCAACACCATTAACACCTTTTCCATTATTTCGCTCTGCGGCTATTATTCCCGCGACATGCGTACCGTGGCTTTCAGATTTCTTAACAGGCAATATGTTACCATTTCCGTAACTCACATCTGTCAAGTCATTGATATTGTCATTCGTTTTTCTGCCTTTAAAATCTTTAGACAGATTATAATTTAATATTTCAGCGTATTCGTCAGCGGCCTCTTTAATTTTTTCATATGTCAGATCTTGTTGATACAAGAACATTTGAATATTTTTTGCCTGAAGCAGCGCCTGATCCTCTGTTTGTATTTTTATAACATCTTCTTTAGTGTAATTTTCTTTGTTTAAATGCTTTCGAAGTAATTCTTGCGCCGGAACTATTTGCTGCAATAAACTTTCAATATTTTGCTTTATTTGAAGAGTTTGAGCATATTCTATTTCATAGTCTTCTTTAGCTCTAAGATAATCAGGATTGCTGGTGTCGTTTAAAGCCAAAATACGAGTCATTTCAAGCTGCTCATGATATGCGTCTCCTAAAAAGTTCCACCCGTGAATGTCATCAATGTATCCGTTTTTATCATCATCTTTTCCGTTTCCGGGAACTTCCTTGGTATTGGTCCAAACAACTCCATCCAGATCTTCATGATTAATATCTATACCAGAATCTATCACAGCAACAATTATCGTTTTACCTTTTTTTCCTGATAAGATTTCAGAATACACACGATCTACGCTCATTCCCGGGATAGTATCTTTAACAAGGTCTAAATGACCCCAGGTTTGCTTCTCTTTGTCAGTTAGTTCTTTTTCTTTTAAGGGAGTTGTATCTATATTTTCAATTGGGGTACTAAGTATTGGTGAAGCACCGCAGCTGGTTAAGATGACAGCTATTATAGCTGATAGAAACAGGGATTTTAATAATCGCATTTTATTTAGTTTTAATTAAAAATTTCTTTTGTTTTGTAGACGTCCTTTAAACGCACGCCTTTTTCTGTATGCTGAACTGTAATTATTTCATTATGAGCATCATGCTCAAGAAATAAATAATAATTATTATCTGCCGCCAGATTCAGAAATATCTCTTTTTCGTCCAATGTTAATAATGGTCTTGTATCATAACCCATAACAAAAGAGAGTGGAATGTGACCCGCGGTTGGCAATAGGTCTGCCATAAAAGCAATGGTTTTACCCTTATAATATATTAATGGGATCATTTGCTTATCTGTATGGCCATTTGCAAAAAAAATATCGAAATCAAGTTCAGATTTTTTAAGAATATTACTCTTTGGAATTGAAGTGAACTTCAATTTACCAGATTCTTCCATAGGAAGGATGTTTTCTTTTAAGAACGACGCTTTTTCGCGTTTATTGGGTTGAGTTGCCCATTTCCAATGATCTTCATTACTCCAAAACAGGGCATTTTTAAATGCCGGTTCCAAGACTGTCCCTTTTTTATTCCACTGTATACTTCCGCCGCAATGATCAAAATGAAGATGTGTCATAAAAACATCTGTAATATCATCTCTATGAAAACCGTACTGGTCTAATGATGTATCAATAGTATCATCTCCCCAAAGGTAATAGTAACCAAAAAACTTATCACTTTGTTTGTTCCCCATTCCAGTATCGATCAAAATTAACCGATCACCATCTTCAATCAGCAAACAACGTGTTGCAATATCAATCATGTTATTCTGGTCTGCAGGGTTGGTTTTGTTCCAGATAGACTTAGGAACAACACCAAACATGGCACCACCATCAAGCTTAAAATTACCGGCGTTTATAGGGTATAATTTCATAAGTTGCGCAAATTAATAAAATAGAAATAATTGATTGCAAAGGTTAAGAATTTATTATGAGATATTTTTGTTTAATATTTTTTGCAGCCGTTTGCCAAAATCCAAGAGCCCTTTTATTTCTCTAATACTTGCTAATCGTTCTTTATCAAAAATAAGCAGACTATTTCCGTTAGATTCAATATGAAAATATGGATTGCTTTCAAAAAAATGAACCAGCTCGTCATTAAAGAATTTTTTTACCGCATTTTCGTCATCGCCTAAAAGATAAAAACGTTTCGAAAAATCCTTATGATTTTCGATGTGTATGTCTTTAAAGCCCGCAAAGCCATACATTTTTTCTAAAAACCCTTCTTTATCAAGTGTGAATATTGGTGCTTGTGGTATTTTGATGTGCAACATAGTTGTTCTTACAACTTCTTTGGCTATGAACTCTCCTTCGGTAAACTCCATGTCGAATAATCTTAGCGTGTATTTCTCATTGTGAATTTCGTTATAAATATGATTTATTTGTCTTGTTTTAAAAAACAGGAAATTATTTAAAAAGCGTGTTTCTTTGTTTTTTTCAGAGTCATAATTCAATTTAAAATCAGAAGAAATATCATTTATTGTATTTTGTCTTTTTGTTAAGTTTTTTCCGAAAAAATCAGGAACAGGAAGCAACTTCCTTAATGCAAAAGGATGTTCTGAATATGTATCATGCATGTCTAAACCAATCACTTCAAAATGGCCTCCTCTTTTTGCGAATAATTCCTGGTAACTGTTTAGATTTTCCATAACAGTATCATCAACAAAATCACACATTGAAAAGTCAACTATGACATCTTTGTCTTCTGGGATTGAATCCAGTTTATGTTTTAATCTGAAAAAATTAAGAAAACTTGAAAAGTGCTTTACACTGACATAATAATTGTCCTTTCGGTTTTCTTCCTCTTTAAACATCAACACATTTGGTTTTAATATATTTCTTAAAAAAAGAGAAGCGCTTCCGTTTACAAAAATGTGAATAATGAAAGTAACCAAAACCCCTGATGCAATACCCGAAATAATATCAATTTTTAGGGTAACAAAAAGCGTAATAAAGAATATGATAAGTTGCTCCCTTCCTATTGAAAAAATATTACGAACTAATTTAGGAGATGCAAGCTTATAGCCTGTATATACCAGAATAGACATAAGCGCAGGAAGCGGAATCCTTTCCAATTGGGAGCTAAATAATATTATAAAAATAACTAAAAACAATGCATGTGAGAAATTGGCAGACCTGTTATTTCCGCCATTGTTTAAATTAACCGAACTCCTTGCAATAACCGTAACTACATTCAAACCACCTAAAAACGCACTACCAACAGTTGCCAACCCCAGGGCTTTAATGTCTTTGTTGACGTTAGATCGTCTTTTTTGCGGATCTAATTTATCAATGGCTTTGATACTTAATAAGGATTCAATACTTGAAATAAGTGTTAATGCAAATACGCTTGACCAAAATGATAAACCAGTAATTTTTTCAAAATTTGGTGTCGGGATTTGGGTAATTATTTTTTGAAAAGAGGGTATTCCTGATAACATATAATCGGGATTAATTGGATTTGGTTTATTTAAGACAAGTTCGAAGTAATAACTGAAACCAATAGAAAAAATAACAATCCACATAGGCGCAGGAATAAACTGGAAAACCTTATTTCTTAGTTTTGAATAGAAAACCATCATTGCAAGACTTGCAATACCGGAAAAAGCCGCAAAAAATAAACTGGAATCTTTATAACTAAAAATTTTAAATATAGATGTAGGAATTTCAAGTAAATAACCAAAACTATTATCTTCTACAATTCGGTTACCCAACATAATATGGAATTGTTTTCCCAGAATTATTAACCCTATGGCTGCAAGCATTCCTTGAATTGCCGATGACGGAAAAAAATCTGCTAATTTCCCCATTCTTAAAAACCCTAAAACCAATAATAAAATTCCAGAACAAATAATGGCTGCGTATGCATTATTAAGCCCCAGAGTAGTTATGGCAATTAACAAAACACCAACCAAGCCATTGCCAGGACCTGTTATAGTCACATAGCTACCACCCAAAATGGACACAACAATACCACCAACAACTGCAGAAATAATTCCTGAAATTGGAGGCGCATCACTAGCCATGGCTAATCCCAATCCTAGCGGTAGAGCAATTAAACTTACTACAAATCCAGAAAAAATATTCCCAGGTAAAGCCTTGAAAAACTCTTTTATGTTATCTTTTTTAGGGCTCATTGAATAATCAAAACATCGGTTGGTAATTCGGTTAATATATGTTCAATATCATGAGTGAATAATCGATCCCAAAAGCTCATTTTGCTTGGAGCGTTCATTACTAAAAGATCTGCCCGAACCATTTGTGCATAATGGCCTATGGAATATCCTCTTTTACCAAAAATAGGTTGAGTTTTAATATTGATATCTTGCTTAAAATTGTCTGGCACACTCTGAATTAGTTCTTTTACCCTGGAGTTTTCACGCAATCTTAAGCGTTCTTTTACTATGGTTGACCTTCTTAAGGATTTGTCATCGTTAACATTAACCGCAACTTCTTGATGACTTATCTCTTCTACAATGGTTATTTTATTAGCACCTAATTTATTTGCCACAAAAAAAGCAGCGTTAATTGTTTCCCTCGTTTTAGGATCTTTTAATCCATTCACCACAACATGCTCACATGGCACTCTTTCAACAGATGGTTTTATCAACAGAAGCACAGAACAACTTGTTTGTCTGGTAATTTTTCTGGCTATGGACCCAACATAGTAATTTAGAATATTTTCTCTTTGTAAGGCACCTAAAATAAGAAGGTCAACGTTTTGCTCTTTTGTAATTGATAAGATAACATCAACAGGATCTCCAATTTTAAAAACAATTTGATATGATAAACCACTCTTTATAAAAGGCTTCAAAATCTCTTTTATCTTCTTAATTTTTTCAGAAGATTCTTCTCCAACATGTATCAAAATAAGTTTAGACCCAAAGAATAAAGAAAGTCTGGAAGCCTCATATATGTTTGGTTTTAAATTAGGTGAAAAAGCCGTGCCAACAGCAATCGTGTTAAATGGTTTTTCCTTCAAGGATTCAATCTTTGGTTTGACTTGAAAGATAGCATTTTTTGAGAGAAACTGATAATCCATTGCGCAAAAGAACTTTTTAAACGCTTACTCCTTTTGTTTTGTGAATTAAGAATATTGAATTCTATCATTAATTTGTTTCTAAAAGGTTTAATAGTGAAAAAAGATGATCAGAATTAAAAAATTTAGATATTGATTTAACTTCCTTACATAATAAGAAATTACAATCTTACGAACATAAGATAAAATGTTGGGTTTTGTTCTTTGGTATTATGGATTAAAAATTAGTAATTTAACATCAAAATTACTCAATGATAGAATTAGCAGGAATAATTATTTTAGGCATATTAGCACAATGGGTGGCATGGAAATTTAAAATTCCCGCCATATTACCTTTGATTCTAATAGGGCTATTAGTTGGTCCAATAGCGGCAGAATTTTTATCGGACGATGGGTCAAAATGGATCGAACCTGTTTGGAACGGTCAAAAAGGCTTATTCCCGGGAGACGGACTCTATTATTTTGTTTCGTTAGCTATTAGCATAATTCTTTTTGAAGGCGGGTTGACCCTAAAAAGAAATGAGATCAAAACGGTGGGACCAGTAATCACAAAACTGATAACACTAGGGGCAGCTATAACCTTTTTTGGAGGCGGACTTATTGCGCATTATGTCTTTGACCTAAGTTGGGAACTGTCCTTTTTATTCTCTGCTTTAATTATTGTCACAGGCCCTACAGTTATTACACCAATATTAAGAAACATTCCGCTTAAAAAGGATGTTTCGGCAGTACTAAAATGGGAAGGAATTTTAATTGATCCTATCGGGGCATTGGTTGCCGTTTTAGTTTTTGAATTCATTAGTGTCGGCGGCGGCGGCGGGTTTACTAAAACAGCTTTAATCGAATTTTTAAAAATATTATTATTCGGAACTACTTTCGGGTTCACTTTTGCCCATGCACTCGCCTTTGCAATAAACAAAAACCTGATCCCGCATTATTTACTTAATGTAGTTTCACTGTCAACCGTACTTTTAGTTTATGTTGAATCTGATTTATTTGCACATGAATCAGGATTACTGGCTGTAGTGGTTATGGGAATGGTTCTCGGAAACAACAAGCTGGAAAACATTAAGGAGCTACTTTATTTCAAAGAATCACTTAGTGTTTTACTTATTTCAATTCTTTTTATTCTGTTGGCTGCAAACATTAATATGGAAGACATGATGCTTTTATATAATTGGAAAACCGCCATATTATTTTTGATAGTCATTTTAGTTATCAGACCTTTGGCGGTGTTTTTAAGCACTATGGGATCAAACTTAAAAACAAATGAAAAGATTTTTATTAGCTGGGTTGGTCCTCGAGGAATCGTTGCGGCAGGGATAGCTTCTTTATTTGGAAGCAAGTTATTGAAGGCAGGAGTAGAAGGTGCTGAATACATCACACCTTTAGTGTTTATGGTTGTTTTGGGAACCGTTTTATTGAATGCTACTACAGCCAGGGTTTTTGCCAAGATAGTTGGGGTCTTTTTATTGAAAAGCGAAGGAATATTAATTGTAGGGGCAGGAAAGCTATCTGTATTGATTGCAGGTTATTTAAAAATGAACAATAGACACGTTGTTCTTGTTGATTCAAACACTAACAATATTAACAATGCAAAATTATTAGGCCTTGAAGCCATAAAGCAAGACATTTTCTCTGAAGATCTTGCAGATAACATAGAGTTGAATGACGTAGGATATCTATTGTGTTTGACAGGGAATTCAAACATTAATAAATTTGCAATCAATAAATTTAAAGATCAGTTTGGGGAAAATGGCAGCTTCCGATTAATTACTCCGGAAGAGATGAATGATCCAAACAACAACCCTAAAGACGGACTATTTTCACACACAGATGATTTTGTTAAACTAACAGAGGTGGCTAGAAAATACCCGAAGATACATGAGGTGGAAATAGATTCAAAGGCGCATTATGACTCTTTAATTGAAATTACCAAAAAAAACAAAGATATTGTTCCTTTATTTATTAAACGTAAATCCGGGTTTCTGGACATAGTCCCCGCATCAATTAAAGATTTGAAATTAGACGACAACTCTAAATTTGTCTATTTAGGAAAGAAAATAGATGCTTAGTTTATTTTTTATTTTACCTCGTAAGTTTCTCCGGAGAAGAACAGATCATCCGTTTTTCTGAAATTTGAATTTGATTTTACCTGCGCAGTTAAAGCGTCTTCCCTTTCTTCTAAGGTTACATCATCATAACTTCTAATAATTCCAGTTACCAGAGGATATTCTAACCTTACTAACATTTGGTGCAGAGTAGGGTCTTTTTCTTTGGCATTATGAACTATTAGATCTTCCTGAGTGATACCATTTTCTCCTATAGTGACTACTTCTAATTTTAGCCCGTTCAATATTAAACCCTTGTTTTTTTCTTTACCAAATATCATAGGCTTTCCGTGTTCAACATGTAATTGCTTGTCTTCACGAACATCTTTATCTGTAAACTGAGTAAAACATCCATCATTAAAAATGACACAGTTTTGTAATACCTCTATTAATGAAGTTCCTTTAAATTTTTCTGCTTGAATAAACAACTCTGTCATTTCTTTTGGAGTGTTACCGCCAATTCTTGCAAAAAACCTTGCTTGAGCTCCAATTGCTAATTCACCCGGTAAAAAAGGTGGTTGTGTGTTACCATAAGGAGATGATTTTGTTTTTTGACCAACTAATGATGTTGGAGAAAACTGTCCTTTTGTTAGCCCATAAATTTCGTTATTAAACAAAATAATATTCAGGTTAATATTTCGTCTTAAAACATGAATAAAATGGTTTCCACCTATAGCCATGGCGTCTCCATCACCAGTAATAACCCAAACACTTAATTTTGGGTTAGCCAACTTTACACCAGAAGCTATTGCAGTAGCCCTTCCGTGAATGCCATGCATGCCATAAGTATTCATATAATAGGGAAAGCGTGATGAACACCCAATACCGGAAATAAATACAACATCTTCCTTTTTAACCCCCATTTCAGGGAGTGCTTTTTGCATAGATCGTAAAATAACATAATCGTCACAACCCGGACACCATCTAACTTCCTGATCACTTGCAAAATCTTTAAACGTATATTTTTTTTCAGCTGTTGTTTCCATAACTATTTTACTAATTGTTTAAATTTCTCAATCAACTCAGTATTTCCAAAAGGAAGTCCTTGCACTTTATTAAATTGCATGAATTCAAAATCGTTGAAGTTAATTTTTAGAACTTTGGAGAACTGACCATTGTTTAATTCACAAACTATAATCTTTTTGAACTTTTTCAATACGTCCTCTGTGTTTTTCGGTAGTGGATTTATATAATTGAAATGTGCAAAACCAATATTTTTTAATCCCTCCTCATTTAATTGTTTTACTGCCGAATGCAATGAACCGTATGTTCCACCCCAGCCAATAACCAAGAGATCTCCTTTTTCAGCAAATTCAGTTTTTATATCGGGAATATAATTTTGGACCCGTTTAATTTTTTCAGCTCTAATATTAGTCATGAACTCATGGTTTTCAGGGACATAGGATACATTACCGGTAACTTTATCTTTTTCTAAACCACCAACTCTGTGCTCCAATCCCGGAGTTCCTGGAATAGCCCAGTTACGAGCTAAAGTTTTTTCATCTCTATCATAAGGATTCCAATTGTCATGATATTCAGAAACGATATTGTTCTTTATTTCCGGCATATCATCGACAGATTTGATTTTCCAAGGAGCAGAACCATTTGCAATATAACCATCTGTTAATAATATAACAGGAGTCATATGTTCTAAAGCCATTTTAGCAGCTTCATAAGCAAAATTAAAACAGTTGGCAGGTGTACTTGCAGCAATTACAATGACCGGGCTTTCGCCATTCCTTCCATACATGGCCTGTAACAAATCTGATTGTTCGGTTTTAGTAGGTAATCCCGTAGATGGTCCACCACGCTGAACATTGACAACAACAATCGGTAATTCAACCATCATCGCTAAACCCAAAGCCTCACCTTTTAATGCGAGACCAGGGCCAGAGGTCGTTGTAATGGCCAAATCACCAGCAAAGGAAGCCCCAATAGTTGAGGTAATGCCTGCAATTTCATCTTCTGCCTGAAACGCTTTAACTCCAAAATGCTTATGTTTCACCAATTCATGCAAAATATCTGTAGCAGGAGTTATAGGATACGAACCTAAAAACAGCTCAAGACCAGATTTTTCTGCAGCTGCCAGAAAACCCCAGGCTGTTGCGGTATTACCCATTATAATTCTATATTTGCCCTTTATCATTTTCGCAGGAGCTATTGTATACGAATTAGGAATGAGCTCCAAAGTTTCAGCAAAAAAGAAACCGGCATTAAGAACTTTGGTGTTAGCTTCTATTATTTCAGGGTGTGATTTGAATTTTTTATTAAAAAAGTCAATTGTATAGTCTTTAGAACGATCATACATCCAATAAACCATACCGAGGGCAAACATATTCTTACTTCTTGTAATGCTTTTGTTGTCTAATCCATCTATATTTTTTAAAGCTTCCTTAGTTAATGAAGTCATAGCAACTTCTATAACCCTATAATTATCAAGGGAGTCATCTTCTAAAGGATTTGTTTCGTACTGAGCCTTTTCTAAATTCTTTTTTGTGAACGAATCAGTGTCTACAATAATAGTATGACCGGGCTTCACAGCATGTAAATTTGTTTTTAAACCTGCCGGATTCATAGCAACTAACAGGTCAACATTGTCTCCCGGTGTGCTTATCTCGACACTTCCAATATGCACTTGATATCCGGAAACACCATAAAGACTGCCTTGGGGTGCTCTAATTTCTGATGGATAATTAGGGAAAGTGGCTATATCATTACCAAACATGGCCGAAGTATCTGAAAACTGAGTTCCTGTGAGCTGCATTCCATCACCGGAATCCCCAACAAACCGTATTATTACGGCCTCAAGAACTTCCTGTTTAGAATTTTTTATTGTTGGAATCATAACTATGAATGTATTAATGAAAATTACAAAATTATCGAAAGTAAATGTAAATGGTCAAAATTACTTTCACTTTTTAAAAGGAAATATGATTTTTATCATTTATATGATGTAAAAAGAATGATAATTTTACACCATATATTAATAAAAACAGAAAACAATGGCTATTATTATAACAGATGAATGCATTAATTGTGATGCTTGTATTTCAGAATGTCCAAACAATGCAATATATGAACCAGATCAGGAATGGGTATATGCTGATGAAACAGCTCTAAGCGGAACAATAAAAACACCAAGTGGTAAAGAAGCGGATGCGAATGCATCTAATGAGCCTCTATCAGATGAGTTTTATTATATAGTTCCAGACAAGTGTACAGAATGTAAAGGCTTCCATGATGAACCTCAATGCGCTTCAGTTTGTCCTGTAGATTGCTGTGTTCCTGATGAAAGTCATGTTGAATCAGAAGATGAACTCTTAGCTAAGAAGGCTTGGTTACATGGTGAGTAATTTGAAATAAATAATGTAATTAAGTTTTTAAGTAACTATTTTTGCGTAAAAGCACTTATAATGACAAATTATAAGTGCTTTTGTTTTGTAATTTAAGTATCTCTATTCCAAATTTTGAAAAACACTATTGTTTAATAGGTACTAAGGACATAAGAGCTTCAATTGAACCACTTTTTTGCTGATAAATGTCATAGTCTACCCTATAGATTCGTTATAATTTTACAGCATCTTTTAAATTATTTAAAAGCATTAGAAATTCAGACTAGACTGATAGATGTAATATTTCTAATGCGTAATCTTAAAAACTAATTATGAAAAAATCATTTCCAAAACTAATTTGCGATGCCAACGAAGCGGTTGCCAGAGTTGCACATAAAACCAACGAGGTTTGCGCAATATATCCTATTACACCTGCTTCGCCAATGGGAGAGCACGTAGATGTTTATAGCTCTAACGGAGAAACAAATATTTGGAACAATGTTCCTAGAATAGTTGAAATGCAAAGTGAAGGCGGTGCCTCCGGCGCAGTTCATGGATCTTTACAAGCCGGTGCTTTGACAACTACTTTTACAGCTTCTCAAGGATTGCTGTTAATGATTCCTAACATGTATAAGATAGCAGGCGAATTATTACCTTCTGTTATTCATGTTGCGGCAAGAACCATTGCCACTCATGCATTATCCATATTTGGTGATCATTCTGATGTTATGGCTGCACGCCAAACAGGATTTTCTATGTTATTTGGGGGGTCGGTACAGGAAGCACAGGACTTTGCACTTATTTCACAGGTTGCAACTTTAAAAACAAGAATCCCTTTTATGAATATTTTTGATGGCTTTAGAACATCTCATGAAATATCAAAAATTGATTCAATAACTGATGATATTATAAAAGATATGATGCCGGAAGATGAAATAATGGCTCACAAAAAAAGATCATTGGACCCTGACAATCCTGTTATTAGAGGAACTTCTCAAAATCCGGATGTGTTCTTTCAAGCCAGAGAGGCCGCAAATAATTATTACAAAAAAGTACCTGGAATTGTTGAGAAAACAATGGATGAGTTTTATAAGCATACAGGCAGAAAATACAGTTTGTTCTATTATGTGGGTCATCCTGAAGCTGAGAAAGTTATTGTTATTATGGGATCGGGTCAAGGCCCTGTAATGGAAGCAGTTGACACTATGGTTAACAATGGTGAAAAAGTAGGTGCTATAATAGTGCGTTTGTTTAGACCATTCTCAATAAGTCATTTTGTTGATGCATTACCAAAAACAGTTAAGAAAGTTGCTGTATTGGACAGAACAAAAGAACCGGGCGGTATAGGTGAGCCATTATATCTAGACATAGTTTCCGCATTTATGGAAAGCAATCGAGAAATGCCAAAAATCATTGGTGGTCGTTATGGATTATCATCTAAAGAATTTGACCCTGCAATGGTTAAAGCGGTTTATGATGAGTTGGATAAAAAGCAACCTAAGAACCACTTTACAATTGGTATTAATGACGATGTATCAAATACTAGTCTTGAAATAGGAGAACGATTAAATACGGTTAAGACTACATTTAACTGTATGTTTTACGGTTTAGGGTCTGATGGAACTGTTGGAGCCAATAAGAACTCCATTAAAATCATTGGAGAAACAACTGATAATTATGTGCAGGGGTATTTTGTGTATGACTCTAAGAAAGCAGGTGCTCAGACAGTATCTCATTTGCGTTTTGGACCTAAACCAATTTATTCAACATACTTAATTCATAAAGCTAATTTTATTGCTTGCCATCAATTTAATTTTATTGAGAAATATGATATCTTAAAAAACATTAAGCAAGCAGGAACCTTTTTGTTGAACTCTCCATTTGATAAGGATCAAATCTGGGATGTTTTACCTAAAAGAATGCAAGAGGCGATTGTTGAGAACGAATTAGAATTCTATGTGGTAGACGCTACAAAAGTGGCTCAAGACGCAAATCTTGGTAAACGAACCAACACAGTTTTACAAACCTGTTTCTTCGCAATTTCCGGTGTTTTACCGAAAGATGAAGCAATTCAGAAAATTAAGGATGCTATTGTAAAATCATATTCTCATAAAGGAGATGATGTTGTTAAAATGAATTTTAACGCTGTTGATAAATCCTTGGAGAATCTTCAAAAAGTAGAGTACCCTAAAAAAATAACAAGCAAAACTGTCTTAAAACCAATGATGACCGGTACAGAAGATCCTTTTGTGAAAGAGGTTTTAGGAAAAATATTAGCAGGTAGAGGAGATGAACTTCCGGTTAGTGCGTTCCCTGCTGATGGAACTTTCCCAACAGGAACAACTCAATATGAAAAACGTGGTATTGCTGATAGTATACCAGTTTGGGACGGTGAAGACATTTGTACTCAATGTAATAAATGTGTGATGATATGCCCACATGCAGCTATTAGAGCTAAAGTGGTAACTAATGAAGAATTAGCGGGAGCTCCTTCATCATTAAAATCTGTTCCTGCAAAAGGAAGACCATTTAATGGAGAATCAGAATCCTATGTGTTACAAGTTTCTCCACAGGACTGTACCGGTTGCGATCTTTGTGTGGCAGTTTGTCCTGCAATTAGTAAAGAAGATCCCGACTTCAAAGCAATCAACATGCATGCTAAACTTGAAGTTGAAGCTCAAGAAGATCCAAACTGGGATTACTTTATTAATCTTCCTGATTATAACAGAACTGAATTACAAATTACAAATGTAAAAGGGTCTCAGTTCCTTGAACCATTATTTGAGTTCTCTGGAGCATGTTCAGGTTGTGGTGAAACTCCATACATAAAAATGTTAACACAATTATATGGAGATAGTATATTAATAGCTAACGCAACAGGTTGTTCATCCATTTATGGAGGCAACTTACCAACAACTCCTTATAAAACAAATAAATTCGGCAGAGGACCGGCCTGGGCAAATTCATTATTTGAAGATAATGCCGAATATGGCTTAGGTATGAAATTGGCCTTGTCAAAAAAACAGGAAATCGCTATTCAATTATTGAAATCGTTAGAAAAAGAAGTTGGAAGTGAATTGGTAGAAGCCATACTAAATAATCCAGAAAAAACTGAGGCTGAAAAAGAGGAGAACTTTGCGAATCTTGATAAGCTTAAAGCGAAGTTAGCGGGTATTAATAAGGCAGAAGCTAAAAAGCTGTCACAATTGACAGAATACCTACGTAGAAAATCAGTTTGGATCCTTGGTGGAGACGGCTGGGCATATGATATAGGCTTTGGTGGAGTGGATCACGTTTTGGCATCTGGAGAAGACATCAATATTATGGTGTTAGATACTGAAGTTTATTCTAATACCGGAGGACAAACATCTAAGGCCACACCATTAGGCGCAAGTGCTAAATTCTCTGTTTCTGGTAAATTAACCAGCAAGAAAAGCTTAGCCTTACAAGCAGTTTCTTATGAAAATGTTTATGTTGCTCAAATTGCAATTGGAGCAAAAGACCTTCAATCTCTTAAAGCTATCGAAGAAGCAGAAGCTTATCCTGGACCTTCATTGATCATAGCGTATTCACATTGTGGTGAACATGGTTATGACCTTAAAGATGGAGCAATCCACCAGGAAAAAGCTGTTGAGACAGGTTATTGGCCATTATTTAGATTTGACCCTTCTAAACCAAAAGGGAAGAAGTTCAAATTGGATTCTAAGGCACCTGCCGCCCCTCTTGAAGACTTCATGTATATGGAGACTCGTTTCTCAAGGGTTGTTAAAGACGATGCTGAATTAGGAGCTAAACTTCTTAAACAGGCACAGGAAGAAGTTGATAACAGATGGGAACGCTTAGAAATTTATAAGAACATGTAATTTTGAATCGTAGAGATAAAAAAAGCCAGCTTTATAGCTGGCTTTTTTGTGTTTATTAATTCCTATAGATTATTCACCAATAATATGTAATTCAGTAAAATCTTTATTGATCTTCATTGAGCTGTTACCATTCATTTTGATCTCACTTAAAGCAATAATCTCGTTGTCTAGCTCAACTTCTTTAATTTTGAAAGGCAACCCATGAAACTTCAACTCAAAAACATCATAGTTAGCCGTGAATTTACCCTCCTTGTGCTGTTGAATGATCATTTGATTTGGTTTTCCGGTTAGTTTAAATGTTCTTAGACTATACCTACCTTTAGTATAGTCATAACCGTCATGTGCATCATCAAATAACTTAGAAACTTCTTTTCCCTCCTTGTAATAAATATCAAGAGCCACCTCTTCAATATCCATTTCATCAACATATTGTTGAATAGGATATTTAGGAATGATCGCCCCTTCTTTAATAAATATAGGCATACTGTCTAAGTCGGCATCAACCCATGCTTCTTTACCCCCTTTTACGACTTGATTGGTCCAGAAGTTATACCATCTTCCTTTAGGAAAATACATTCGCCTCCCTTTTGAATTTGCTTCATTTATTGGGCAAACCAGTATTTTATCACCATAAATGAATTCATCGGTTCTATAATGTGTGTGAACATCTTCCTGATCATACAAAACCAATGATTTTAGTAAAGGCGTACCGTCCTGGATATACTGCCAGAAAGCGGTATATAAATAAGGTAATAATTGATAACGTATTTCAACAAATTTCCTGACTATATTAGTTACTTCATCGTCAAAAGACCAAGGTTCCTGGTCACCATGATCCCCGGAAGAATGAACTCTGCAAAATGGATGAAAAACGCCTAATTGAATCCATCTTGCGAATAATTCACCTTGCGGCTGCTCTGCAAACCCTCCAATATCACTACCTACAAATGAATAACCAGACATGGCTAAACTTTGAGCCTGAATATTAGCAACCATTAAATGCTCCCAAGTTGCCACATTATCTCCTGTCCAGGTAGAGGTATAGCGTTGTGTCCCTGAATAAGCAGCTCTGGTAATAACGAATGGCCTTTTTGGATAAGAAAACTTCTTTAAACCATGGTAAGTTGCCCTGGCCATTTGCATACCATATATATTATGTGCTTTTCTGTGGCTACAAGGATTACCATCGTAATCATGTCTTACATCATCAGGGAATGTTTTGTTAGGAACCTCCATTACAGCCGGCTCATTCATATCATTCCAAACACCTTTAATTCCAATATCTTCAATAAGCTCCTTGAACAATCCTGACCACCAATCTCTAACTTCTGGTTTGGTGTAATCCGGGAAATAGCATTCCCCAGGCCATACTTTTCCCTTCATATAAGGACCATCAGCACGTTTACAGAAATAATCTTTTTCCAGCCCTTCTTTAAAAATGCTGTATTCATCATCGATTTTAATTCCGGGATCAATAATAGCCACTGTTTTAAAACCATCATCGGCTAACTCCTTGACCATTCTTTTTGGGTCTGGGAAATACTCCTTATTCCAGGTAAAACACCTAAAACCATCCATATAATCAATGTCTAAATAAATAGCATCACATGGAATTTTTAGTTCACGAAATTTAGAAGTTATCTCTTTTACTTTACTTTCAGGGTAATAACTCCATTTACATTGATGGAATCCTAATGTCCATAATGGGGGCAGTTGATGAGGTTTTCCTGTTAGGTCGGTGTAATTACAAACCACATCTTCCATTTTCGGACCATAAATGAAATAATAATTCATTTCACCTCCCTGAGCCCAAAAACTTGTTACATTTCTTCGCTCTTGAGCAAAGTCAAAAAAGGAGCGGAATGAATTATCAAAGAAAATTCCATAGGCTTTTTTATGATGTAAACCCGTGTAAAATGGAATCGCTTTATATAAAGGGTCTTGATCTATGCTATAAGCATAAGAATCCGTTACCCAGTTCTCATATCGCCTGCCTTTTAAATTTAAATTTTCCGGTTTGTCTCCAAGGCCATAAAAACTTTCACCATCATGAGAGATCTTACTCATTTTCACAATATTACCACCATATTCATAGTTTTCTTCCCAATGAAAACCAGCTTCATCCTGACTTAAAAGGGTGTTATCCTGTGCGTCATAAATAGCTACGCCCAGATCTACTTTATAGATATGGCATATTAATTTGGATGTTGTTATAATGAATCGCTCTTTGTCTTCTGTAATTTCTAAATGGTTGTACCCTGTACTTGCATATTTAGTAATGGCATAGGAGAAATCCTTATCAAAAATTCCTGTAGTTGTATATCTAAACCTTAAAACGCTGTCCCTTACAACTGTTAGTTGTAATTTAACATTGTTGTCTGTTGAAAAATACAACCTATCGACGTCCTTTTTAAAACTAATTATTTTTGAAGGAAATAAGTTGCCTTTGTATTCTAGCTCGGTATTTATAATCATACACTCATCATTTTTCGTCCACAAAAAAAGGAATAACTTTAGACATATAAAACATTAATACAAATGATTTTGAATGTTTTACCAACTATTACGTTTTCGCATAAGAATTTTATAAAGAAATAAGAAAACATTACTTAAAATAAGCTTATTTTGAGGTTTTCTGATACTTAAAAACAACCATTCCAAGCGGCGGAATCGATATTACCATAGAATTGGCTCTATATTGACAATCTTTTTTATCGGAAGTCATGGGTTTATTCTTAAACTTACCGGAACCTCCGTAATTTTTATGGTCGCTGTTAAATATCTCTTTTAACTTACCGGCTTTAGGTAAACCAATTCTATAATTCTCTCTAGGAACCGGAGTCATATTGCAAGCGACTATTAAGTTATCGTCAGCATTATCACCTTTTCTAATAAAGATCAAAGTTGAATTTTGATAATCATTGTATTCTATCCACTCAAATCCCTCAGCACTAAATTGTTTTTCGTGTAAAGCGGGTTCTTTGCGATATAATGTGTTCAGGTCTTTTATAAGTTCCTGAACACCTTTATGATAATCGTATTGTAATAAATGCCAATCCAGGCTTTGTTGGAAATTCCATTCAGAACTTTGACCAAATTCACATCCTTGAAACAACAATTTAGTTCCTGGATGAGCAAACATATAGCTGTAAAGCAATCTTAAGTTTGCAAATCGCTGCCATTCATCACCAGGCATTCTTCCAAGAATCGATTGTTTTCCGTATACCACTTCATCATGCGATAAAGGCAACAAAAAGTTCTCCGTGAAAGCGTAGGCCATACTAAAGGTAATGTCATTTTGATGATGCTTTCTGTAAATAGGTTCTTTAGCAAAATACTGTAAAGTGTCATGCATCCAGCCCATCATCCACTTCATACCAAAGCCCAATCCTCCTAAGAAAGTAGGTTTAGAAACCATTGGAAATGCCGTAGATTCTTCCGCAATTGTTTGAACATCAGGAAAACTACCATAAACCGCTTCATTCATTTCTTTTAAAAATGCTACTGCTTCCAGGTTTTCTCTTCCACCATAGATATTTGGTTCCCACTCACCGTCTTCTCTGGAATAATCCAAAAACAACATAGACGCCACCGCATCTACCCTTAAACCATCTGCATGGTATTGATCCATCCAAAAAATCGCATTGCTTATTAAAAAGGATTTAACTTCATTACGCCCGTAATTGAAGATCAAACTTTTCCAGTCCTGATGATATCCTTTTCGTCTATCCGGGTGTTCATATAAATGGGATCCGTCAAAAAAGCCCAAACCATGAGCGTCTTCAGGGAAATGAGAAGGAACCCAATCCAGAATGATCCCAATATCATTTTGGTGCAATTTATCCACCAATAGTTTGAATTCTTCAGGATATCCAAATCGAGAAGTGGGGGCAAAATAACCGGTTAACTGATAACCCCAGGACGGATCATAAGGAAATTCCATAATCGGCATCAACTCTACGTGGGTAAAGTTCATTTCCTTCACATAGGAGACTAAATCCTCTGCCAATTCAACATAAGACATAAATCTGCCCTCTTCTACATGTTTTTTCCAGGAACCCAAATGCACCTCATAAACGGAGAATGGTGCGTTAATGGCATTATTTTTCTTTCTTTTTTTAAGCCAGTTATTATCTTTCCACTTGTAGTCGTCCTCCCAGACAATAGAAGCTGTATTAGGTGGGTGCTCACATCGTCTGGCATATGGATCTGACTTTTCTGTTTTTATATCGTTGTTATGGCTTTGAATTTTATATTTATAGGTGCTTCCCTGACCAACTCCCGGAATAAAACCTTCCCAAATTCCACTTGCATCCCAACGTACAGAAAGTTGATGCTCTCCTTCAATCCAATAGTTAAAATCACCTATTACAGAAACATGTTTTGCGCTAGGCGCCCATACTGCAAAATAGGTTCCTTTTACACCATCAACGGTTACAATATGAGAGCCAAATTTTTCATACAATCTATAATGTTTTCCTGCCTTAAAAAGATTGATGTCAAAGTCTGTAAATAGACTGTAAGGTGTTACTTCTGCCATAATTTAATTATTAATAATATTAGAGATCCCTTTTAAGGGTATCACTGCCCAGCGAGGGCGTGAATTGAGCTCATAGCCCAATTCGTAAACCGCTTTTTCTAAAAGCGAATATTTTAATAGAAATATTCTTTCCTGATGATAGCCTATATTTATATTGGCGTCCTGCATCAAGTTTATATAGGTGCCCAAAAAGACCCCGATAAAATATTGATAGAGTATTTCACATGCCTCAAATAATTGTTCTTGAGAGTATTTATAATCCTTTTTGTTATTGAATATTGTTGCATAAATCGCATAATGAAACGACCTGAATAAGCCCGCAACGTCCTTTAAAGGCGGTTGCTTAACTTTCCTGTCTCTAATCGTGCTCTCCGGTTCTCCTTCAAAGTCAAGAATATAAAAGTCATCATCTTTTACTAATACCTGACCCAGATGATAATCACCATGGACACGAAGACGTTCGCCTTTTAATCTTGTCCAGTCAAAGTTTACAAATCGTTTTCTTATTAGATTCTTTTTTTCCAGAAATTCATTCGCCAAATCTAAGGCCAACCCATCTAATTTATGCAAGTTGTTTTCAACCATATTCAGCCTGTTTTGGAACTGATATAGCAATCTGTTCTTTAACCAAACAGTATAATCGCCACTGAAACGTTCCGGAGTAAATGCTGTGTCTTCAAATTCAGACCCCAAAGCAATATGCATCTCTGCAGTTCGTTTTGCGAGAGTTTGTATTTTAGTAAAGATATTTAAACCAGCCCAATCAATTATCTGCGGAGGGACATCACTTATATTTAATCGCAGGAACCTTTCTGTTTTAGGGAGCCCGTTAATGTCAATGTTTTTGTGTTCCAGACTTAAAAACACTTTGTGTAGTTCCTTAAGCATATATCCCCATGCGTCGCCTTCATTTGGAACCATTTCCTGCATAAGCCCTATGGTAATACTTGTGTTTTCCTGGTCTTTTATCTGTATACTTCCAAGGTATGGAGGCGTATTCTTAAAGTCTTTTTTTTCTGACAGAAAGCGACTCATTTCGTAATCCGGATTTCTATCGGCATAAATACGTCTGAAAAACTTAAGAACATATTTTTCGTTATAAACAATAGAAGTATTGCTTTGCTCCAAGCCCATAAATCGGGATGATTCATAAACACAATTATCAAACAGGACGCTTTTGTGATATTGAACGCGCGATCTATCATTTGGTAAGGCTGTATAAATGCGTTCAAACACTACTTTTCTGAATGACTCAAGATTAATAGCGTCGATAATAAACCCTTCTTGCCCTCTGATACTGATTGGTAGAATCCGGTCATCCATTGCAAAACTTTCATCAGATACAAATGCGATGGGAATAAAATAATGCTGATAGAAGGCTTCGGTGAAATCTACTTCAAGTATTAAACCATAATATACTTCTTCATGCTGCTGGATTCTGAAATATTCAGCCAGCTCAATATATTTTAATTTGCTTGCTTTACCGCCATACCATCTTTGTTTTACAATATATTCTTCTAATACTTCTGACAAAAAAGTTTTAACAAACTCTTTATTTTCCATGAGGTCTTCCCAGCTTGAATCAAAATCATAAGGAGGATGTAAAGCGGTTGAAGAAGTACTCATGTTTGCCATCTTATTTATTTATCTTAAATATATGAAATGGTAAGGTTGGATGCAACTCGATGAAATTCCATTCATTAAACCAGTTATAACTACTTCCTGTAACCAGATCATAAACCTGTATTTGATGACCCTGGTGTATGCCCAGATCATTCAAAGGAAGCTGAATAGATCCTTGCTGAGCGTAATATGGATCTAAACTTATAATAATTAATAATTCATTCGTTCTATCTTGATTCCATTTATAAAAGCCTATTAAATTATTATTTTCAATATGGCAGAACTTAATATTATTGGTTTGTTGTAAAGCGGTATTTTGATGCCGTATTGAATTAATTTTAGCAATAATTGTGGTTAGTTTATTTTCTTTAAACCAGTCATATTTACAGATCTGGAACTTTTCCGAATTTAGATATTCTTCTCTTCCCGGTAAAGCATCACTTATCATTTGTTCAAAAACAGGTCCGTAGATCCCGATACTGGAACTTAGAGTTGCTGCAAGAACATAGCGTTGAATGAATTTAGCATCATTTGCCCCTTGCAAATGATAGGGATTAATGTCAGGGGTGTTCGGCCAAAAATTCGGCTGCATGTATTCTTTAAGCTCACTCTGGGTTAACTCATTCATGTATTCTGTGAGTTCATGTTTTGAGTTTCTCCAAGTAAAATAGGTATAAGATTGGGTATAACCCTCTTTAGCAAGTCTGGCCATTATTTTTGGTGCGGTAAAAGCTTCGGCTAAAAAGATAACATCCGGGTGCTTTTGTTTCACTTCAGAAATTACCCAATTCCAGAAATAGAATGGTTTGGTATGTGGATTATCGACTCTAAAAACATTAACACCACAATCAATCCAGTACAAAAGAATGTCTAAACATTCCTTCCATAGGTTTTTATAGTCTTTGCTTTCCCAGTAAATTGGTAGGATATCCTGATATTTTTTTGGTGGATTTTCGGCATATTGAACCGTTCCGTCTGGCCGCCATTTAAACCATTCAGGATGTTCTTTTACCCAAGGATGGTCTGGTGCTGCCTGCAACGCATAGTCCATGGCAATTTCAAGACCTTGTTCTTTAGCCTTTTTTATTAGAGACTTAAAATCTTTTAAGGACCCTAATTGCTGATGGATATCTTTATGACCGCCATACTTTGATCCAATTCCCCATGTTGAGCCTACATCACCTTCTTGAGCATTTGTCGTGTTGTTCTTGCCTTTTCTATTGACTTCACCAATTGGATGTATTGGAGGGAGATAAACAATATCAAAACCCATATTTGCAATTCTGGGCAATAATCGTTCACAATCTTTAAAGGTGCCATGAAGACCTTCAGTTTCTGAAGCCGATCTGGGAAAAAATTCATACCATGTGCTAAATCTGGCTTTTAATCTATCTACGTAAACCCTATAGTCAATTGAAGTATTTGCTAATACTTTGGCAGGATATTTTAAAAATATTTTGTGAAGTTTATTGCTTACCGCCTCCTTAATAGCTTCATTATAGGCGTTTGTATCTGTAAACAACTTAGTTAAATGTTCTATATATTCTGCTTCTGATTTGTTTGCTTTTTTAGCAATAGCCTTTAGGAATGCAACACCTTCTAATAATTCGGAATTTACATGTTGACGGTCATCTATTTTTCTTTCAATACCATGTTGCCAGGTTAACGCATAGTCGACCCACCCTTCAACTTTATAATTATAAAACCCTTGTTTTTCAACAACAAAGGAAGCTTTCCACTCATTATTCACGACAGGATGCATTCTTACTTCCTGCCATTTTGAACTACCCTCGTGTTTGTATAAAACAGAAGCAGCAATTACATCATGACCATCAGCAAGCACATGGGCATCAACATTGATTACTTCATTAACAATACGTTTAATAAAAAATTCACCATTATTTATTTGTGGTGAAACAAAATCTATGACAACTCTTTCCTGATTAAGCATTATAAATAGTTAGTTTAGAAGACAGCAAATGTAATAAATAAGAGCTATAAATCCTTAATTTATAGCTATAAAGGCTACTTCACAAATTTAAATTATGAACAGTTAATGTAAACACTCATTAATCTATATTACATATCCTTTAGGAATAGTTGCTCCTTTTTTAACAACTACAATTCCATCTTTTATAAAATACATATCAGTTTCTTTGTTTTCCAGATGAGGTCCTCCATTAATTCTCACATCATCGCCAATACGACAGTTTTTATCAAGGATTGCATTTTTAATAAAACAGCGCTCTCCAATACCCATCAAGATTTCAATTCTTTTCTCTGCCATGTCTTTAAGTGTTTCATAATAATCATCACCCATCATATAGGTATTAATTACAGTAGAGTCCATTCCTATTCTTGATCTAATACCAATCACAGATCGCTCTATTTTTGCGGCATGAATGATACAACCTTCTGCAATCACAGCTTTTTCTAGTGTTGTTCCCGAAACTTTTGTTGTAGGCAACATTCTCGCTCTGGTATATATTCTTTTATTTTTGTCATATAGATCAAAACTTGGAATATTATCCGTTAAACCTAAATTTGCTTCAAAAAATGAATCGATATTTCCAATATCTGTCCAATAACCTTCATATTGATAACTGATGGTTTTATGTTTGTCAATTGATTGAGGTATAATTTCTTTGCCAAAATCCATTGTATCTGGGTTATTCATTAACTCAATTAAAATATCCTTGTTAAAAATATAAATACCCATAGAAGCCAAATACTTACGGCCATTATTTTTCATAAAATCGCTTACTTCGGATTCCCAATCAGGTAATAAATCTGAAGCGGGTTTTTCTATAAAAGAAGTAATTACATTTTTGTCGTTTGCCTTAAGAATTCCAAATGATGTAGCTTCTTTGGCGGTTACAGGAATAGTTGCTATAGATATTTTTGCTTTACTTTTTATATGTTCTTCAAGCATTAGATTATAATCCATTTGATACAACTGATCACCGGATAGGATTAAAGCATATTCAAAATCGTTAGATAAAAAATGATGCATACTTTGTCTTACTGCATCAGCTGTTCCTTGAAACCATTCACCACTGCTTATAGTTTGTTCTGCCGCTAAAACATCAACAAAAGCAGAGCTAAAAAAGCTAAAATGATAGGTGTTTTTAATGTGTCTGTTTAACGAAGCCGAATTAAACTGGGTTAACACATACATGCGTTTGATGTCTGAATTGAGACAATTTGAAATGGGAATATCTACCAATCTATATTTCCCAGCAATTGGAACGGCTGGTTTAGATCGTTGTTCTGTTAATGGATACAATCTTGATCCTTGTCCTCCTCCTAAAATAATTCCTAACACCTTATTATTTACCATAACTATTTGATTAAAGATTTATACAATTCTTCTACTTGTTTTGCGATTGCTATCCAGTCGAAATGATTCTTCGACTCGTTTTCTGCCTTTTTCCGCCATAGATTCCCTCAACGCTTTGTTGTTAATCACTTTGTTGACTCCATCGGCAAGGTCTTTAGAGAATTTGTCTGGATTTATTGGTTCAAAAGGTGCTTCATTTTGTTGTTCAACAGGAACTAAAATTCCTGTTTCACCATCAACCACAACTTCCTTTATTCCTCCAACAGCACTTGCGACCACAGCTGTTTTACAAGCCATAGCTTCAATATTTATGATGCCAAAAGGTTCATAAATAGATGGGCAACAGAACACATCTGCATGAGAATACAATTGGATGATTTCCTTTTTAGGTAACATTTCATCAATCCAAATCACGTTTTTTCGAGTTTTTTTAACTTCGTTAACGCTGTCTTTCATTTCTTTGGCTATCTCTGGAGTATCAGGAGCACCAGCACATAAAATGATTTGCGTGTCTGGGTCGATATATTTTATAGCATTAACTAAATGGATGATTCCTTTTTGTCGTGTAATTCTTCCAACGAATAAAACATACGGTTTTGATTTATCGATGTTAAATTTGTCTAAAGTTGATGTTTCTTTAGTAACGACATATTCATCAAGTTTAATTCCGTTGTAAATGACTTTTACTTTATTTTCATCAACATCAAAATGTTTTAAAACATCATCTTTCGTTTCTTCTGAAACAGCGATAAGTGCATCTGCCATTTCCAAAGCAGTTTTTTCAATCCAAGACGACGCGTCGTAACCTCTACCAAGTTGTTCTCGTTTCCAAGGGCGTAATGGCTCTAAAGAATGTGTGGTGATAACCAACGGAATTCCGTAACATAATTTCGCAACAATACCTGCGAAATGAGCATACCAAGTATGACAGTGAATAACATCTGCATCAATTTCATCAGCATTCATGTGAATACACGTGCTTAGTGTTTTTAGTACGGCTTTTAGTTTGTCGTTTGAATTATCGAAAACAGGATTGTCATATGGAAACCCTTTAACGGTTAGATTTCCGTTTTTTTCGTCTTGGTCACCAAAACTTCTAACATCTATTTCGATAAGCTTTGCTAATTCGGCTGCTAGATATTCTACATGAACTCCAGCTCCACCATATACATAAGGTGGAAATTCTCTGGTATAAAAAAGTGCCTTCATTATAATCTAATGTGGTTAGTTTATGTTTTTAGAAATTTAAAGCCTGAAAACAGGCTTTAAATACTCTATAAATCTACAAAATGTTTATCTAAAAAAAATGTAAAAACTCTATTTTTACGGGAAATTCAAGATAATTTGGAATAATAATAAATTTGGCCTATTTATTATCTTTTGATTGATTAAATATTTAGTCGTTCAGTTTCAAAACAGCCATAAAAGCCTGTTGAGGAATTTCAACATTTCCTACCAGGCGCATACGTTTTTTACCTTTCTTCTGCTTTTCAAGGAGTTTTCGTTTTCGGGTAATATCACCACCGTAACATTTTGCTGTTACATCTTTTCTCAAAGCTTTAATAGTTTCCCTTGAAATGATCTTTGCTCCAAT
Source organism: uncultured Flavobacteriaceae bacterium (assembly GCA_963722665.1). Classification (GTDB taxonomy): domain Bacteria; phylum Bacteroidota; class Bacteroidia; order Flavobacteriales; family Flavobacteriaceae; genus Site-B1. Next base: position 33,632 of record CAVRNW010000009.1, on the reverse strand, counting down.
TGCAGCCTGAACAGGAATATCAAATTGTTGACGAGGTATCAGTTGACTCAGTTTCTCACACATTTTTTTGCCAATATTGTAGGCATTATCGGCATGAATAAGTGCTGAAAGAGCATCTACGGTTTGACTGTTCAATAAGGATATCGACCCGAACTAATTTTGAAGTACGCATTCCAATAGGGTGATAGTCAAAAGAGGCATACCCTTTTGAAACTGTTTTTAAACGATCATAAAAATCAAAAACAATTTCAGCTAAAGGCATATCAAAACTCAATTCTACTCTTTCCGGAGTTAAATAGGTTTGATTTTTTATTTGACCTCGTTTATCAATACACAGAGACATTACGTTTCCAACATAATCCGCTTTGGTTATTATAGTTGCTTTGATATAAGGTTCTTCAACCCGATCCAAGCCAGAAGGATCTGGTAAGTCTGTAGGATTGTTAACTATTATTGGTGTTTCCGGATTTTTTCTGGTATACGCATGGTAAGATACGTTAGGGACCGTAGTAATTACAGTCATATCAAACTCGCGCTCCAAACGTTCCTGAATAATTTCCATATGTAGCATTCCCAGGAATCCACAACGAAAACCAAATCCTAATGCCGCTGAACTTTCTGGAATATAAACCAATGATGCATCATTTAGCTGTAATTTTTCCATAGAGTTCCTTAGCTCTTCATAATCATCATGTATCCACAGGATAAATTCCTGCAAAAACCATAGGTTTGACATCTTCAAAACCACTAATCGGATTTGTAGTTGGATTAATGGCATCTGTAATTGTATCACCAACCTTTACCTCTTTAGCTTCTTTAATTCCCGTTATCAAGTATCCCACATCCCCTGCCTTTATTACACTTCTCGGGAATTGTTTTAATCGTAATGTTCCAACTTCGTCGGCAATATATTTCTTCCCGGTTGCAATAAATTTAATATGCTGATTCTTTCTTATAGAACCATTAATAACTCTAAAATAAGTTTCGACACCTCTGAACGGGTTGTAAACCGAATCAAAAATTAAAGCCTGCAAAGGTTCGTTTTCATTGCCTTTAGGGGCAGGAATACGTTCAATGATTGCTGAAAGGATCTCTTCAATACCAAGTCCTGTTTTAGCGCTGGCAGGAATAATATCAGCATGGTTCGCAACCTAATAGGTCAACAATATCATCTGTAACTTCTTCAGATGTTAGCACTAGGTAAGTCAATCTTGTTCAGAACAGGAATGATCTCCAGATCGTTCTCTAAGGCCAGATATAAATTAGAGATAGTCTGAGCTTGAATACTTTGAGCCGCATCCACTACTAATAAAGCACCTTCACAAGCGGCAATGGAGCGAGACACTTCATAACTAAAATCAACATGACCAGGAGTATCAATAAGGTTCAATATATATTGCTCCCCTTTATAATTGTAATCCATTTGTATGGCATGCGATTTTATGGTAATACCTCTTTCTCGCTCTAAATCCATACTGTCCAACAATTGATCTTGTTTCTCACGTTCGGTTACAGAACCTGTAAAATCCAATAATCGATCTGCCAGCGTACTCTTTCCGTGATCAATGTGTGCAATAATGCAAAAATTTCTGATATGTTTCATAAATAAAACAGCAAATGCCTTAGTCTGCAAATATAGTTGTTTTTTAAGACCAATTCATTTTTAATTAAATCACTCTAAACCCTTTAAAATTACGGTTTTACCGTAATTGCATTTACCTTTTATCGAATATTTTATAAATATATTTGCGTATTGGATGATATATAATACATTTAGTTATTAACCAAATTAATTAATCCCTTAAACGAAACAAACTTGAAAGTTCAGTTACTATATCTTTTTATATTGTTTCCACTTGTCATGTTAGCTCAGGAATATACAATTTCTGGCATTGTTAGTGACAATAATTCCAATCCAATATCTTATGCCAATGTTGTTGTATTAAATCTGGTTGATTCATCTGTTGAATCAGGTGCTATAACTGATGAGAAAGGGCTTTACACAATAGAAAATTTAATGCCTAATGATTATAAATTAAAGGTAAGTTTTTTAGGATACAAAACTGAAAACATATCATTTTCTTTATCGGAAAACAAGAATTTTAATATTACATTGAATGAAGAAAAAGAAGTTTTGGGTGAGGTTAGTATAATTGCTAAAAGACCAACTTTAATCAAAGAGACTGACAGGCTAATTTTTAACATAGAAAACACCTCGCTAACAGAAGGAAACATTTGGGATGTACTTAGAAGCACACCAGGAGTATTAATGATGAATGATGTGGTTTTGGTTAAAAATTCTTCAAATATCCTTTATTTGATTAACGGTAAGCGGGTACACTTATCAGATACAGACCTTCAACAATTGCTTTCAGGCTCATCGGCAGATGCTGTGAAATCTGTTGAAGTAATTACAAACCCACCATCAAAATATGAAGCAGAAGGAGACGCAGTCATAAGTATTATAATGAGCAAAAACCTTATTGCAGGCTATAACGGAAGTTTATATTCAAATTATACACAAGGTATTTATCCAAGAATTTCTGCAGGGACGAGCCATTTTTTCAAATCAAGAAAAATAAGTCTTTTTGCAAGTTACAATTACAATATTTCTAAAGTCAACCGAAAAAATGAGGAGGAAATTAATTTTATTGAAAACGATAATACTGTTGGTAATTGGGACACTGAAATAGATAGGAAATACCAGATCAAAAAATCATAATGCCGGTTTGAATTTCGATTATTTTTTAAACGATAAAAACACCTTTTCAATTTCCGGAAATGGAAGTATTACACCATATTGGAAGCGATCTACCAATTCCTTTACTCAAGCAATAGATTCCACTTTCACGTCATTAAACAATACCGAAGATGATAAATTGAATCTAGCCTTAAATGCAGATTATGTTTATGAATCAGAAAAAGGTAGCAGACTTTCTTTCAATATACATCACACTAATTATGATTATGACAGATTTCAAGACGTGAATACTGATTACAGAGATCAGAATAATGATTTTTTAAGAAGTAATAGTTTCTATACATCTTCTAAGCAAGAAATAAAGATCTATTCCGGCCAAACAGATCTAAAATTGCCAATTAAAGATAATGGTAATTTTGAATTAGGTTTCAAAGCTTCTAATATTGATTCAAAGAGCGATATAAGTCAATTTATAACAAATTATATCGTTGAAGTATTAGATATTAACAACTCGGGGATTTTTAATTACAACGAAAAAAATATTGCCGGCTATATAAGTTTAAACAAAGAATGGAATAAATGGGATCTGTCTTTAGGTTTACGGACGGAATATACTGAAGGCACAGGTGATTTAGAAAGCTTGAATAACGAAATTAATGATTTCGATTATTTAAAATGGTTTCCTAACGGAAATCTGTCCAGAAAATTCAATGAAAATAATTCTTTAGGCCTGTCTTATAACAAACGAATTGAAAGACCCACATATTCTGATTTGAATCCTTTTCAATTCTATTTAAATGATAATGCTTTTGTAGCCGGGAATCCTAATTTACTGCCTTCAATTACAGAAACACTTACACTAACCTATAATCTTAAAAATGCTTTCACTTTTGAAGTCTATTACAGAAAATCTGATAATCCATTTTCTGAATTGAGCTTTCAGAACAATGAGTCAAAACAAATAAAATATATAGCCAGTAATTTAAAACAAAACATAGATTTTGGCTTTGATTTTTCAACCTATACACCCATTTCAACTAATTGGACAACCTATGCGGTAACTTCCGTTTTTAAGGATGAAGCCCAATTCTTTGATATAGAAAACAACAATAGTCTGGAAACCAATGAGCAGTGGTCTTTTTATGCCAATTGGATCAATTATTTTACTTTTTTAAATGATAAAAGTTTGACTGCCGATCTTTCAATTCTTTATATTTCACCAATCATAGACGGGGCAACTGAAGCATCAGCGAGAGCACAAGTTGATGTTGGACTAAAAAAATCCTTCAACAACGGCAAATGGATCTTATCATTGAAAGCAAGTGATATCTTCCTAACAAGTGATTTTACCGTGTCAAATAATTATAATTCTCAAAATAACAAGAATTATGCAAAATTTGACAACCAATGGGTACGACTCGGTTTACGATACAAATTTGGTAATACCAAGTTGCAAACCAATGAAAGCATAAAGGAACTAGAAGAAAGAGATCGCTTAAAGAACGATCGTTAATCTACCCATTCTGCAATAAACAAATTTGTATCTCGTCCACCACCGTTATTTCTGTTAGAGGAAAAGATCAATTTTTTCCCATCATTAGAGAATACCGGAAACGCATCAAAAGTTTCTCCGTGAGTTATGCGTTCAAGATTTTTACCATCAAGATCGATCATGTATAAGTTAAAAGGGAAACCTCTTTCGGCCTCAAAATTTGAAGAAAACAAGATTTTCTTCCCGGAAGGATGAAAGAACGGACTCCAGTTGGCGTTGCCCAAGTTTGTAAGTTTTTTTAGGTCACTACCATCGGCATTACAGATATACAGTTCCATTTCTGTTGGCTGGACCAATCCTTCTGCCAAAAGATCCTTATACTCTTTTATTTCTTCCTCTGTCTTTGGTCTTGAGGAACGAAAAATAAGCTTGGTCCCGTCAGGAGAAAAGAAAGCACCTCCATCATAACCCAGTTCAAATGTAATTTGCTTTACACCACTACCATCCAAATTCATTGTGTAAAGATCAATATCCCCGTTTCTGGTCGAAGTAAACACAATTTTATCACCTTTAGGAGATACTGTAGCCTCGGCATCATAGCCTTTTTCTTTGGTAAGTTGATTGACAATATTCCCTTTAAGATCGGCAACAAATATGTCATAGGTATCATAAATAGGCCAAACATATTTACCCTCTTTTCGCAATGGGGCTTCCGGACATTCATCTCCGCCTAAATGCGTTGAAGCGTAAACAATATGTTGATTATCCGGCAAAAAATAAGCACAAGTTGTTCTTCCTTTACCGGTACTGATCATCGGCGGAATAATACTATCAAACTTTTCATCAGCATTCATTAAGAACATTTGATCACATTCCACACCCCAGTTTTTATTGTTTGATTGAAAAATTATCTGCTTGTCATCAAAACTCCAATAGGCTTCAGCGTTATCACCACCAAAAGTCACTTGACGCATCGACTTAAAATGCTTTTCTTCCGGATATATCAAAGGATTATCGCTTTCAGTTACTTCTGTTTCTGCTGATAACTTGAGTTTTTTCTGATTTGTCATTTTTACAAGATAAAAGTAGTGTTATCACTAATAATGAATAAAACAATCTAATAGTCATAATAAAGAATTAATTTATGAGAATATGGTTCTAATAAATGGCAATTATTGCCTAATTTTGCGCAAAAATAATATTTAATAAAATGAAACACTTAATAATTCTAATGTTTTTTACAGTTTTAGTATCCTGCAAACAGGAATACAAACCAGAAAACAAGATACGTGAAGATGTCGCGTTTTTAGCCGATGATAAATTGGAAGGCCGTGTTACAGGTTCTGAAGGTGAAAAAGCAGCAGCAGATTATATAGCTAAAAGATTTAAAGATATTGGTTTAGAACCAAAAGGGACAGACGGATATTTTCAAAATTTCACCTTTACGCCTAAAAAAGATCCACATTCTGAAGCAAAATTCTCAGAGTCTACTTCTGATAGTACAATTACAGGAAGAAATGTTTTGGCATATATTAATAATAATGCAGCCCAAACAATTGTTATTGGAGCACACTATGACCATTTGGGTTATAATGAATATGGCGGTTCTTTATATAGAGGGGAAGAGAAAGCCATACATAATGGAGCAGATGACAATGCAAGTGGTGTTGCGATAATGCTCAATTTAGCAAGCAAACTAAAAGAATCCAATAAAGGGAATAACTATTTATTTATGTCTTTTTCCGGTGAAGAAATGGGACTATTAGGCTCTAACTACTTTGTGAAGAATTCTACAATTTCAACTGACTCTATTAACTATATGCTTAATATGGATATGGTTGGACGTTTAAAAACAGATAGTACTTTAGCGGTTTATGGTACTGGAACATCGCCAATCTTTAAGCATGTAATAACAGTAAGCAATAATAAATTTAAATTAATTGAAAAAGAATCAGGAGTTGGACCAAGTGACCACACTTCCTTTTATTTAAACGACATTCCTGTGCTTCATTTTTTTACCGGCCAGCATGAGGATTATCACAAACCAAGTGATGATTTTGACAAATTGAATTATGAGGGCATGGAAACTATTTCTAGCTACATTTATGATATTATTACAGACCTTGATGATAATGGAGAATTAGCATTTAGAAAAACTAAAAACGAAAGTGATAGTGCGCCTCGATTTAAAGTAACCCTTGGTGTTGTGCCAGATTATATGTTTGACGGGAAAGGCATGCGAATAGATGGTGTTAGCGAAGACAAACCAGCTCAGAAAGCAGGTTTACAAAAAGGCGATGTTGTTATTCAGCTAGGGGATATTGAAGTAAAAGATATGATGGGCTATATGACTGCTTTATCTAAATTTGAAAAAGGAAACACAACAACAGTAAAAGTTGAAAGAGACGGAAAAGTTGTTGAAGCTCAAGTGACGTTTTAATTAAAGAAATTATTCAAAAGAGGAATTAGACCTTATGGGCTATTGTAGCTTGTAAGGTCTTTATTTATGTAAAAAACTGTAATTTTGACAAAAAATTGATTTCTTGGTTAAAATAGACAACATAGAGTTACCTGATTTTCCGTTGCTGTTAGCACCCATGGAAGATGTTAGCGACCCTCCGTTTCGTGCCTTATGCAAAGAACAAGGAGCAGATGTTGTATATACCGAGTTTATTTCCAGCGAGGGCTTAATACGTGATGCCGCGAAAAGCACCATGAAGCTTGATATCTACGAAAAAGAGCGTCCGGTTGGCATACAGATATTTGGGGCTAATCTGGATAGCATGCTACAAACGGTGGATATTGTTGAAAAATCCAATCCTGATATTATTGATATTAATTTTGGCTGCCCTGTTAAAAAGGTAGTAAGCAAAGGTGCAGGAGCAGGTATTTTAAAGGATATCGACCTAATGGTGTCGTTAACTAAAGAAATGGTTAAACGAACTCATTTACCTATAACAGTAAAAACACGGCTAGGCTGGGATCATGATTCCATAAAAATTGTTGAGGTTGCGGAAAGACTTGCAGGATGTAGGCTGTAAAGCAATTTCAATTCACGGCCGCACTCGAGCTCAAATGTATAAAGGAGAAGCTAATTGGGCACCAATAGCAGAAGTTAAAAACAACTCTCGTATGCATATTCCTGTGTTTGGGAATGGAGATGTAGACACACCTGAAAAAGCAATGGAAATGCGCGACAAGTTTGGTCTTGACGGAGCTATGATAGGGAGAGCCACTATTGGCAACCCATGGTTTTTTAAACAGGTCAAGCACTTTTTTGAAACTGGTGAACATTTACCTCCAATCTCTCTGAGCGAAAGGGTTGATGCAGCCAGAAGGCATTTGCAAATGGCAATTGACTGGAAAGGTGAAAAATTAGGTGTTTTTGAAACGAGAAGACATTACACCAATTATTTTAGAGGGATTCCCCATTTTAAGGAGCACAGGATGAAAATGGTTACCAGTGATGAATCAAAAGATGTTTTTAGTGCATTTGATGAAGTTTTAGAGAAGTTTCAAGATCATCAATTTGTTTAACTCCCTATTAAACTTTGCGATATTCTTCTAGAAGCTATTTTGGAAGCTATGATTCCTAAAATGGAAATTGTAGCAATTACAATCACAAAATTTAAAAGTTCAATTGAAACAGGATAAGGTAATGAAGGCGTTATCATTATTAAGGCGAATGACTTTTGTAATGTAACAATAACAAAACCCAGGAATAAACCTATCAGCCCACCAAATACACTCATTAAACTACCCTGAACAAAAAATATCTTTCTTATATCCCTTATAGTTGCACCCATATTAAAAAGAGTCGTTAATGATTTTCTTTTATCGAGAATCATCATTATTATCGAACCTATTACATTGAATAAGGCAATAACAAGAACTAAGGTAAATATCAAATAAACAGCTAAGTTCTCTGTGTTTAACATTTTATAAAGTGCATCATTCAATTGAGCCCTATTCTTAATTAATATTTTATTTCCCAATATGGTTTCAATTTCTGTCTTGGCAGAATCCTCATCAATTCCTTTCTTTAATTTGAACTCCAATGAACTCAATTGGTTTTTACTATAGCCTAAAAGTTGTTGTGCGGTTTCAATATTAGTAAAAACATATTTATTGTCCAGGTCTTCATTTATTTGAAAGATCCCAACATTTACTACATCAATGGAATTAAAGGCATTTTTCATTGAAGTGATTTGCCCCTTTCCTGGTTTAGGCACAAAAATTTTAATAGTTTTTGCGTAATCTAAGACTCCAAATGAGAGATCATTGGAAATCCCCCAGCCAACGACAATTTGATCTATTCTCATTGTTGGTGATGAGTTGGTTAACCATGAGCCTTGATAAATTAAAGAGTCTATTCTATTTACTTTTTGATAGTTTTCATCTACACCTTTTATGGTTGCCATTCTTTTTTTATCATCATAACTTAGTATGATTCGTTCTTCAACTATTCCGGAAAAATTTTCAATGATTTTCGTTTCTTTCAACTTTGCCAGCTGATCATCGGAAATAAATATTGATTTTCCCGAAACAGGTACTGCTTTTAGATCGGGATCCACCAAAGTGGTAAACTGAAGACTAAAATCTCTTAATCCGGCAAAGCCGGATAGCACAATGAACAAAGAGGCAGAACCAATAATAATTCCAATAGCGGCAATAATGGATATAAAATTTATGGCATTGTTACTGCTTTTTGAAAGAAGATATCGTTTTGCTATATAAAAGGAAACATTCATAATCTATAATTCTGTGAAAAAATAATGATTAAATGAATGTTCAATCTGACCATTAAAAAACAATTAAGATTTTTTTCTTTTATCAAGGAGGTCAGGATTTTCTATTGGGTTATCAGACCCCTTTAAAGACTTTTCTATTTGTTCAATATATTCTAAAGAATCGTCAATAAAGAACTCCAGTTCCGGCATACGCCTTAATTGATTTCTGGTACGTTGGGCCAATTCATGTTTTATTAAATGGGCGTTTGACTTAATACCCTGAATTAGCTCTTTTCCTTTATTATTTGGAAAAATACTCAGGTAAACTTTAGCAACGGAAAGATCAACCGTAACAGTTACCTTACTTACAGAAATAATAATCCCATACATTCCTCCTTTAGTTGCGGCTCCTTGTAATACATCAACCAGGTCACTTTGTAAAACTGATGCAATTTTTTTCTGTCTATTACTTTCCATGTTGTAAAAATATGGGATATTTGAATATTATTTAGATATGATAGTACAAAATATATCGTTTAATTCAAAAAATAATATTTTATGAATAAAATTGAGCATATAGGAATTGCTGTAAAGAACATAGATGAATCAAACGAATTGTTCGCAAACTTATTTGGTAATAAACACTATAAAACAGAAGAAGTGGAATCTGAAGGAGTAAAAACATCCTTTTTTAAAGTTGGAGAAAATAAGATTGAATTGCTGGAAGCAACGAATAACGAAAGTCCCATTGCAAAGTTTATTGAAAAAAAAGGAGAAGGAATACATCATATTGCTTTTGATGTAAACGATATTGAATCGGAGATCAAAAGATTGACAGATTTAGGTTTTAGGGTTCTTAATGAAAAACCAAAGCAAGGCGCTGATAATAAGCTCGTTGCGTTTTTACATCCTAAGTCAACAAATGGCGTACTTATTGAGTTGTGTCAGGATAGAAATAATCAAAAATAATTTTCTTGGTACATAATAAAATATGTAGTATTATTGCAAACAATATTAGGTCCCATAGCTCAGCTGGTTAGAGCACCTGACTCATAATCAGGGGGTCCTTGGTTCGAGCCCAAGTGGGACCACTTTGTAACATTTTATCGGGTTTTTGCACAAAAAGAAAACTTTTAACGAATTTTTATATAATTTTAAAGAAAAGTTAGACGTTTATGCAACCGAAACTTTTGTTAACAGTCTTTTTTTTATACATTTACAAAAATTATGAGAATACAAAACAAAAGGATATTAGCCTCAATCTTATTTGTATTAATAAGTTTTGTATGTGTGGCGCAAAGCGTTATGCCGCCACCTCCGTCACCACCGCCACCGCCTGGCTTGCCTATTGACGGAGGTTTATTGGCTTTATTGGTACTTGGGCTGATCTATGGTGCTAAAAAACTTTATAAGAATAGATAATTTAGTCTAAATTTTTGTTATTCATTGGTTTATAGGGTAAGTGCGTGTAATCTTGCGACATATTTTCCTATCACATCAAATTCTAAATTTACTATTGTGCCTTTCTTTATTTGTACCAAAATTTGTATTGTCATACGTATAAGGAATAATTGCTACACTAAATTCATTATCTCTTGAGTTGACCACTGTTAAACTTACCCCATTCACTGTAATAGAGCCTTTTTCAATAGTTACATTGTCTTTTAAATCGTCGTATTTAAATGTAAACATCCAACTGCCATTTTCTTCTGTTACTTTAGTGCAAACAGCAGATTGATCAACATGACCCTGAACAATATGACCATCAAGTCTGGCGCCTAAAACCATTGCACGCTCAAGATTAATTTTATCACCGACCTTTAAAACCCCAAGGTTGGATTTTTCTAAAGTTTCATTGATGGCAGTAACAGTGTATTCGTCAGCATCTATATCAACAATGGTTAAACAAACACCATTATGAGCCATGCTTTGATCTATTTTCAATTCTTTAGTTATATCACTTTTTATGGTTATGTTTAAATTTCCTAATTCTTTTTTGAGCTTAGAAACGGTTCCCATCCTTTCAATAATACCAGTGAACATAATGTTATTTATTTAGTTAAATTTGCATCAGCAAAATTACGAACAAAAGCTGAAAAAAGTTAATGAAGAAAGAAGATAAATTAAGAGTTGGTATTTCCATAGGAGATCTTAATGGAATTGGCGGAGAGATCATAATTAAAACTTTTGAGGACTCCCGTATGCTGGAGTTCTGTACACCTGTAATATTTGCTTCAGTTAAGCTACTTACTTTTTTAAAGAATCATTTCAAAAGCGAAATTAGTTTTCAGGGATTAAGAAACCCCGGGGACATTATTAACGGGAAGGTAAATGTTGTTAATGTCTGGAAAGAAAATATTGATATTGAGTTTGGCAAGGAAAGCAAGGTGGCAGGGGAGTATTCTATTAAATCTTTAGAGGCCGCAACAACAGCTTTAATAAATGATGAAGTTGATGTTTTAGTAACTGCCCCAATAAATAAACACAACATTCAATCGAGTCAATTCAATTTTCCAGGACATACAGATTATTTGGCAAAAAGACTTGAGGGCGAGAATCTTATGCTTATGATCACTAATGATCTAAAAGTTGGGTTGTTGACAGATCACGTTCCTATAAAAGATATTGCTACGCAGATATCACCTGAATTGATCGAGAAAAAGATATCGATTATGTACAATACACTTATTCAGGATTTCGGCATAAGGAAACCTAAGATCGCAGTTTTAGGAATAAACCCACATACAGGAGACAGTGGTGTCATTGGAAATGAAGATGATGAAATATTGCGGCCAACACTTAATAAGCTCAAAGAAAGCGGCAAACTGGTTTTTGGGCCTTATGCGGCGGATAGTTTTTTTGGATCTGATAATTTCAAAAATTTTGATGCTGTTTTAGCATCGTATCATGATCAGGGATTAATACCGTTCAAAACACTTTCATTTGGTAAAGGTGTGAACTATACAGCTGGCTTGAATAGAATACGAACTTCGCCAGATCACGGTACTGCTTATGAAATAGCGGGTAAAGGCATAGCAGATTCCAGTTCATTTAAAGAAGCAATTTTTGCGGCGATCCATATTTTTATTACAAGAAAAGAGTATAAGGAACTTGCGTCTAATCCCTTGAAAAAGGCATCAAAAAACACTTAAATATATTTTTGTTGATAACTTCTTATGCTAAAAGAAAAATTTATATATTTGCAGGCTCAAAATGGATGTGATATGAAGGCTTTAAAAGAGTTTACAATTCAGTTTGCAGGATTAAAGGTTGGGAAACATCATTTTGATTATCAAATTGATAAAAAGTTCTTTGAGTATTTTAATTTTGAAGATTTTAATGATTCTAATATAAAAGCTGAGGTTGTTTTGGATAAAAAAACAACGCTTTTAGAATTTGAGTTTAAAATTTCCGGAACTGTAAATGTAAATTGTGATCTTTCAAATGAACCCTATGATCAAAAAATTAATGGCTGCTTGAATTTAGTAGTAAAGTTTGGTCAGGAATTCAATGATGAAAATGAAGACATTCTAATTATTCCTCATGGGGAATATGAAATAAATATCGCTCAATACATTTATGAATTAATAGTACTTTCAGTACCATCAAGATTAATTCACCCGGGAATTAAGGACGGAAGCTTAAAATCAGATATCTTAGAGAAACTTGAGGAATTAAGCCCAAAAGAATTGGGCGAAAAAGAAAATTCAGAGGAAATCGATCCTCGGTGGAATACATTAAAGAAACTATTAACGGATAAATAAATTAAAAAATGGCACATCCTAAAAGAAAGATCTCAAAAACCAGAAGAGATAAAAGAAGAACACATTACAAAGCAGTAGTTCCTCAAATTGCAACGTGTCCAACAACAGGAGAAGCACATCTATATCACAGAGCTCACTGGCACGAAGGAAAGCTTTATTACAGAGGGCAAGTGCTCATTGACAATGCAGAAGCCGAAGAAAATTTAGCATAATAACTATGCACGCATATAAAAAAACGCTCTTTGTGAGCGTTTTTTTTATGATTAATTTTTCTAAATGTTAAAAACAACCTATTTTGCATCACAATTGACCAAAAAAGAGTAAATTCATTTAAATTTAAGCCATTTTGGCCTTTTTTTTGCCATTTTTTGCTCAAAATTTATAAATTCATATGGGTAAGATCTCAGCTGCAATTACCGCCTTAGGAGCATATGTTCCTGATTACGTATTAACTAACAAAATATTGGAGACAATGGTTGATACAAATGATGAATGGATAACTTCACGAACAGGAATCAAAGAAAGAAGAATACTAAAAGAAAAACATAAAGGCACCTCTTTTTTAGCAATTAATGCAGCAAAAGATTTATTAAAAAAATCAAATCTCGATCCTTTAGAAATAGACCTGGTCATAGTAGCCACAGCGACTCCAGACATGCAGGCAGCGGCAACATCGGTGTATGTTGCATCTCAAATTGGCGCAAAAAACGCCTTTGGATATGATCTGGTAGCAGCATGCTCTAGTTTTTTATATGCAGCCTCTACAGCAGCCAGTTATATAGAGTCTGGAAAATATAAAAAAATTCTGGTAATTGGAGCTGATATGAATTCGTCAATGATAGATTATACCGACAGGACAACCTGCATTATATTTGGTGATGGAGCAGGAGCAGTACTTTTTGAACCTAATAATGAAGGACTTGGGATACAAGACGAGCTTTTAAGAAGTGATGGTTCAGGAAGAGAATTTTTGCAGGTTCCGGCAGGAGGATCCATTGAACCTGCTACAATAGAAACGGTTAAAGCGAAAAGACATTTTGTTTTTCAGGACGGAAAAACTGTTTTCAAGAAGGCAGTCTCAAACATGGCAGATGTTTGTGAAAAGATCATGAAACGAAACAACCTGACCAACAATGATATAAATTGGCTGGTGGCACATCAGGCCAATAAAAGAATAATAGATGCAACAGCCAGACGGTTAAATCTGGAATCGGAAAAAGTAATGATGAATATTGAAAAATATGGCAATACAACATCTGCAACAATTCCACTACTCTTAAACAATTATGAAAAACAGCTTAAAAAAGGAGATAATTTGATAATAGCCGCCTTTGGAGGCGGATTTACCTGGGGCTCTATATATATGAAATGGGCCTATAATAACTAAACTAAAAACTAACTTTTTAAAATCTAAATAATCATGGATTTAAAGGACATTCAAAACCTAATTAAATTTGTTGCCAAATCGGGAGCAAGTGAAGTTAGATTAGAAACGGATGATGTAAAAATCACCATCAAAACCGGAGACTCCCATAAAGGAGAAACCACAATTGTTCAACAGATTCCTGTTGGAACAACCTTGGCTCAGGCACCAATGCCTCAAGCACCGGTTGAAGCAGAATCTAACCAAAAAGACGCAAGCTCTTCCGGGTCAGAAGATTCAAAATATATCACAATAAAATCACCAATCATTGGCACATTTTACAGAAAGCCTTCACCGGATAAGCCTGTTTTTGTAGAAGTAGGAAAAACAATTAATCAAGGTGACGTGTTATGTGTTATTGAAGCTATGAAACTATTTAATGAAATAGAGTCAGAAGTTTCTGGAAAAATTGTAAAAGTACTTGTTGATGACGCATCTCCGGTGGAGTTTGACCAACCATTATTTTTAGTAGATCCATCATAACAATTTAAAAATTCCAATACATAAATCTCAAAGTCCAATATTTGGAATTTGGAAAACGGAATTTGAAATTTTTAAAACAAAGAGTTATGTTTAAAAAAATATTAATTGCAAATAGAGGGGAAATTGCACTGCGTGTAATAAGAACCTGCAAGGAAATGGGTCTAAAAACTGTAGCAGTATATTCAACCGCAGACCAAGATAGTTTGCATGTAAGGTTTGCCGATGAAGCCGTCTGTATTGGACCACCTGCAAGCAGCGAATCCTATTTAAAAATGTCGAATATTATTGCAGCAGCAGAAATTACTAATGCCGATGCTATACATCCCGGATACGGATTTTTGTCTGAAAACGCAAAGTTTTCAAAGATTTGCGAACAACATGGCATTAAATTCATTGGAGCTTCTGAAGAAATGATCAACAGAATGGGCGATAAGGCCTCTGCAAAAGCCACAATGCTAAAAGCAGGTATTCCTTGTGTTCCCGGGAGTGAAGGTATAATCGAAACTTTTGAAGACTGTCAAAAAATAGCAAAAAAAACAGGTTACCCTGTCATGTTAAAGGCTTCTGCCGGAGGTGGAGGTAAAGGAATGCGAGCTGTCTGGAAACCGGAGGAGTTAAGAGATGCCTGGGATTCTGCAAGACAAGAATCTAAGGCTGCTTTTGGAAATGATGACATGTACATGGAGAAGCTTATTGAAGAGCCAAGACATATTGAAATCCAAATTGTAGGTGATTCGACTGGCAAGGCATGTCATTTATCTGAAAGGGATTGTTCCATTCAGAGAAGACATCAAAAATTGACGGAAGAAGCGCCTTCTCCATTTATGACGACTCAGTTACGAAAAAAAATGGGTGAAGCTGCTGTAAAAGCGGCAGAGTATATAGGTTATGAAGGAGTAGGCACCATAGAATTCTTAGTAGATAAACACAGGAATTTTTACTTTATGGAAATGAATACTCGTATTCAGGTTGAACACCCTATCACTGAACAGGTCATAGATTTTGATCTGATTTTTGAACAAATTAAAGTAGCGGCAGGCATACCTATTCTTGGGATCAATTATATCCCAAAACTACATTCTATAGAATGCAGAATTAATGCCGAAGATCCATATAACGGATTCAGGCCTTCACCAGGCAAAATAAACAATTTGCATGTTCCGGGCGGACATGGGGTTCGAGTTGATACACATGTGTACGCAGGCTACACAATTCCGCCAAATTATGATTCAATGATCGCTAAATTGATTACAACTGCACAGACCAGAGAAGAGGCAATCAGTAAAATGAGACGTGCGTTGGATGAGTTTGTAATTGAAGGAATTCACACAACCATACCTTTCCATAGACAACTTATGGACCATCCGGATTATATCGCTGGGAACTATACAACAAAATTCATGGAAAGTTTTGTTATGGATGAACGAGCTGAATAACACTTATATAAACTCCGAATTTCATTTCGGAGTTTTTTATGCCTTTTCATTACCTTTAATATTTTAACCTAATTTCTTTAAGATGAAACATGTTGTCGTCCTTGGAGCTGGAATGGTAGGAAGTGCAATAGCCATTGATATGGCAAAAAATCACAAAGTTACGCTTGTAGATTTTGATGAAAGTGCATTAAAAAAAGTAAAGCAAAAATGTGAAGATTTAAGCATTGATCAGCTGGATGTCACCAACAAATCTTCATTGAAGTCCACTATAAAACCATTTGATTTGGTTATTTGTGCTGTTCCCGGATTTTTAGGATATGAGACTTTAAAATCTATTATTGAAGCGGGAAAAAACGTGGTCGATATTTCATTTTTCCCAGAGAACGCATTGACTCTTGATAAGTTAGCAAGAGAAAAAAATGTTACGGCAATTGTTGATTGTGGAGTAGCACCAGGAATGGGCAATATTATTCTAGGTTATTATAATGAAAGAATGAAGTTAATAGAATTTGAATGTCTGGTTGGGGGTTTACCTAAACAAAAAACCTGGCCATTTAATTACAAAGCTCCTTTTTCTCCCGTGGATGTTATAGAGGAATACACCAGACCAGCAAGATATATTGAGAACGGAAATTTAATTACAAGAGACGCTCTATCTGATTGTGAACTTGTCCATTTTGATAAAGTTGGAACACTGGAATCTTTTAATTCAGATGGATTGCGATCAATTATTTATACAATGGATCATATTCCAAATATGAAAGAAAAAACATTGCGCTATCCGGGACATGTTGAATACATTAAGGTGTTAAAGGAAAGTGGGTTTTTTAGTCAAGAAAAAATAAATTTAAAGGGATTAGAACTTGTCTCCTTTAGAGTTTACTTCTAAAATATTGTTCAAAGAATGGAAATTAAAGGAGGATGAAGAAGAATTTACTATTATGCGTATTACCTTAAAGGGAGAAAATATTGAGGGTAAAATAGAAGAAATAACATATGATCTTTATGATGAATATGATCCGGTAACAAAAACATCATCCATGTCTAGAACTACGGGATATACTGCTACAGCGGCAGCAAATTTATTACTTGACGGGCTTTTTAGTGAAAAAGGAGTCTTTCCTCCTGAATTGGTTGGAAAACAAGAAGTTTGTTTTAAATATATATTGAAGTATTTGGAAGAACGACATGTGAACTACAAGAAAACTTCTAGATTAATTCAATCTAAAAATTAAATGTCTGTAATTTAGTAAAGAATATAAATGCGGATATGATTAAAAAGATCTTCAAGTTCATTTTTAAACTGGTCATATACCTTATCGTGTCCTCATTATTGGCGGTAATACTATTTAAGTGGGTTCCTGTACCTATAACCCCATTAATGATTATAAGAAGCATAGAACAAAAACAACAAGGCAAAGAGATCATTTTAAAACATGACTGGGTTTCTATCGATAAGATTTCTAAAAATCTGCAACTGGCAGTTATTTGTAGTGAAGATCAAAATTTTATATCTCATAGAGGCTTTGATTTGGAGGCTATAGAGAAAGCATATGAAAATAACAAACGAGGTAAACGTATCAAAGGCGCAAGTTCCATTACCCAACAAACAGCAAAAAATGTGTTTTTGTGGCCGGAAAGAAGTTGGCTTCGGAAAGGATTAGAAACTTATTTTACTTTTTTAATTGAATTATTTTGGTCTAAAGAGCGTATTTTGGAAGTCTATCTTAACAGTATTGAAATGGGAAATGGCATATACGGAGCCGAAGCTGCAGCTAAATTTTGGTTTAAAAAACCAGCTTCTCAATTAACACAATATGAAGCGTCAGCAATTGCTGCTATACTACCAAACCCAAGAAAGTATAACGCTAATCCTGCTTCAGAATTTATTCAGGCAAGAAAGAATTGGATCGTAAATCAAATGAATTTATTTGGACCTTTTGAATTAAAAGAAAATTAGTTGAAGATGTTGAAAATGACAATCAAACAGGAATTATATGATCAATGTTATGCCTATGTAAACAGCCGATTACAAAGTGTCCAGAATTTGATTTCAGAAATTCAGGAATCCTTGCTTTCTGAAACCAAAAGTAGTGCTGGTGACAAGCATGAAACAGGAAGAGCGATGTTGCAATTAGAGCGAGAGAAAGCAGGTCAGCAGTTAGTCGAAGTACAAAAACTAAAAGAAACTATCACTAAAATTGACCTTACTAAATCTTCTAATATTGTTTGTTTAGGTAGTGTGGTTTATACATCTCAATCAAATTACTTTATTGGCATAAGCGCCGGAAAAACGACTGTTGATAATGTAGACTTTTTTGCTATTTCACCCAACACACCAATTGGTCAATTGTTGTTATCAAAACAAGTTGGTAATGAGGTGGTTTTCAGAAACCAGAATTTTAAAATTACAAACATATTATAGCTTTAAAAACATGAAATTCTCATTCCTTTTAATTCTTTCTTTTGTGTTACTTAACTCTGTTAAAGCACAGGAAATAGAACAAACTAAAGATATTTCCCAAGTTAAGTTTAAAATCAAAAATTTAGGAGTAAATGTAGATGGAAGCTTTTCAAAAGTAAAAATTGATGCAAAAATTGATAAAAATGATCTGGCCAATAGTTTTATTAATTCGGAAATCTGGGTCGAGTCCATTGAAACAGGCATGAAAAAAAGAGATGAACATATTCTAGCGGAGGATTATTTTGATTTAAAAAATTATAAATTAATTTCATTTAGTTCTTCAAAAATAGAATGGGTCTCTGAAAACAAATATCAAGTCGAAGCTAATTTAACTATCAAAAGAATTACAAAAAAAGTCAGTATTCCAATCAATTTATCTACACAAAATGATGAGGTAACAATCTCTTCAGAATTTGAAATTAACAGAATAGACTATGGCGTTGGAGGAAGAAGCCTGATTCTTGGAAAAACAGTAAAAATTAGTGTAAGCCATACCTACACTAAACAATAAAAATTGAAAAAGGAAATCTCACAAACAGATGTTATCATTATAGGTGGAGGATTAGCGGGTTTGTCAAGCGCTATTCACCTTTCTAAACATGACCTAAGTGTTCTTGTTATTGAGAAAAACAGCTATCCAAAACACAAAGTCTGTGGCGAATACATTTCTAACGAAGTACTTCCGTATTTAGAGTATTTGGGAATTGATGTCTTTAAATTAGGAGCAAAAAAAATCAACAAATTTGAACTTTCAACAGCTAAGAATAAACTTATAAAATCTGATTTGCCTCTAGGGGGTTTTGGGATAAGTCGCTATTGTCTGGATAACGCCTTAGTAGAAAAAGCCCAAAACAGGAATGTTAAAATTTTGCAAGATTCAGTAGTAGATATTCAATTTAGTAATGATGAATTTTCTGTTGAAACTAAAAACAATTCAATCTATAAGTCTAAAATTGTTATAGGAGCCTATGGAAAACGCTCTAATATAGATATAAAATTGGATAGAAAATTCATCAAAAAAAAGTCACCTTATCTCGCTGTAAAAACTCACGTCAAAGGAAATTTTCCAAATGATTTAGTTGCACTTCATAACTTTGAAGGAGGATATTGCGGAGTTTCAAAAGTTGAGGATGACAATATTAATTTGTGTTACATAACGAATTTTGAAGCGTTTAAAAAATATAGGGATATTGACGAATTTCAGCAAAAAGTAATTTTTGGAAACAAAGCATTAAAAACTATATTCAAAAACTCAAAGCCTGTTTTTGAAGAACCACTAACGATTAGCCAGATTTCGTTCGAAACAAAAAATCCTATTGAAAATCATATAATTATGTGTGGTGATACTGCTGGAATGATTCATCCTTTGTGTGGTAACGGAATGAGTATGGCAATTCGAAGCTCACAGATGGCCTCAAAACTAATTATTGATTATCTTCAAGGAAAAATTGTATCACGCCAAAATTTAGAAAAACAATATCAGCAAGCATGGAATAAAGAGTTTAAAAACCGACTTAGAGTTGGTCATTTTGTTGCTGCTTTATTCAGTAAAGATAAGTTATCCGAAATATTAATTTTAGGATTGAAACAATTTCCAAACTTATTACCAAAAATCATAAAACGCACTCACGGAAAACCAATGCAAGTGAAATGAGTCTATTAGTTAGCACAAAATATAGAACTGAAGAAACAGAAATAATGGACGATTTTTCCATTAATGGCTACTTATTACGTGATACTTTAGATAAATTAGCGAGCATTAATAAGTGGCTGGGTGGTAATAAAGCAACTATTAATGGCTTAAAGAAACTGATTAAATATCATCCTAAATCACAACCATTAACTATTATTGATTTAGGCTGTGGTGGAGGTGATATTTTAAGAGATATTGCCAAACTTGGCAAAAAAGAAGGTTATAAATTTAAATTAACCGGAATAGATGCTAATCAAGATGCAATGGCATACGCAAACGAGCTTTCAAAAGACTATGACAATATAAGTTTCTATCAATGCGATATTTTTTCAGAAGAATTTAATACTCTTAAATATGATGTGGTTTTAGCAACATTGTTTTTACATCATTTTAAGGAAGAAGAGCTGATTAATTTTTTATCGATTGTTTTAAAGAAAACCAGTTTAGGAATAGTAGTTAACGATTTACACAGACATAAATTAGCCTATTATTTGTTTAAATTGTTATGTGTTACAATAAAAAACAGAATGGTAATTGAAGATGGATTGACCTCTGTTTTAAGAGGCTTTAAACGTAAAGAATTACAGTATATATCAAAACAACTGCAGGGAAATTACGAAATTAAATGGAAATGGGCATTTCGCTATCAATGGATAATTAGAAAAAATTAAATGAGCGTAAAAATAACATCGGTTGCAAAACAATTGCCAAAACACACAAGACAGACCAAAGATATTATTCCGTATTTAAATGTTTGGATGTCTGGGCAAGAGAAACGTTTCCAGCGAAAAGTGATCAAGCTTTTTGAAAATGCGGGTGTGGACAGGCGCTATTCTATTATGAATGCAGAGGACGTGTTTTTAAATACATCGTTTGAAGAAAAAAATAATATTTACGCACGCGAATCTATAAAATTGGCTGAAAGTGCCTTAAAAAAGTCGCTTGAAAAAGCAAACTTAAATCCACAAGATATTGATTATATTATTACGGTAAGTTGCACAGGCATCATGATTCCGTCGTTAGATGCATATTTAATCAATCGCTTGAAAATGAAGCAAGACATTATACGTTTGCCTGTCACCGAAATGGGTTGTGCAGCTGGAGTGTCGGGAATTATTTATGCGAAGAATTTTTTAAAAGCAAACCCAAATAAGCGAGCAGCAGTTATTGCAGTTGAATCGCCGACTGCCACATTTCAGTTAGAAGATTTTAGCATGGCAAATATTGTAAGTGCAGCTATTTTTGGTGATGGTGCAGCAAGTGTCATTTTATCCTCACATGAAGATGAGGAAGGACCAAAAATTATTGATGAAGCGATGTATCACTTTTATGACGCCGAAGACATGATGGGTTTTAAATTGGTAAATACAGGTCTTCAAATGATTTTAGACCAGTCCGTTCCAGAAACAATTTCTAATCATTTCCCAAAAATAGTACATCCGTTTTTAGAACGAAATGACATCACTATTGAAAATATAGACCATTTAATTTTTCATCCTGGAGGCAGGAAAATTGTACAGACCGTAGAAGATTTATTTGGTGTTTTAGGTAAAAGTATTTACGATACAAAAGAAGTTTTGAGGCTCTACGGAAACATGAGTAGCGCTACTGTTTTATATGTTTTAGAACGTTTTATGGATAGAAAACTGCCCAAAGGAGACAGAGGTTTAATGTTGAGTTTCGGGCCGGGATTTTCTGCTCAACGAATTTTATTAGAATGGTAAAAGAATTTGAACATAAAAATTATTGGGCACTTATTTTAGGTGGTTCAAGCGGATTAGGTCTAGCGACTGCAAAAAAGTTAGCCAAACACGGCATGAATGTTTGTATTATTCATAGAAACTCAAGAGCTCAAGATGAAGAAATTAATGCTGAATTTAATATAATAAAAGCAGAAGGAATTCAATTCAAGTCTTTTAATGCAGATGCTATTAAAGTTGAAAAACGTACTGAAATAATTTCAGAATTAAAAGAAATTTTGGGAGGTGAAGGCCGAATCAGAACATTAGTTCACAGCGTTGCAAAAGGCAATTTAAAACCAATGGTTTCGAAAGATAAGTCAGCACTAAAAAATGATGATTTCAATTTAACCATTAACGCGATGGCGACTAGTTTATATGATTGGACTAAAGCATTATTTGATGCAAAATTATTTGGAAGTGATTCACGAATCATTAGTTTCACAAGTGAAGGTAATACCAAAGCGTGGAGAAATTATGCAGCCGTATCTGCAGCTAAAGTTGCATTGGAAGCCATTACCAGAAACATTGCTTTGGAGTTTGCACCATTCGGAATTCGCGCCAATTGTATACAAGCAGGTGTCACAGACACAGCATCATTAAGAATGATTCCGGGAAGTGAAAAAATTAAGGAACATAGCTTATTACGAAATCCGTTTAAACGTTTAACACTTCCAGAAGATGTTGCGAATGTGGTTTATTTGTTGTGTAAAGATGAAGCAAATTGGATTAATGGTTGTGTAATACCTGTTGATGGCGGTGAGCATATAAGTTGAATATGAATTCAAACCAAATCATAAACCTTTTACCGTATCAACCACCATTTTTGTTTGTTGATGAACTCAGCATGGTTTCTAATGAAGGTATTACAGGGAGTTACACATTTAAAGAAAACGAATATTTCTATAAAGGTCACTTTAAAGATAATCCAATAACGCCTGGCGTGATTTTAACCGAATGTATGGCTCAAATTGGAGTGGTGTGTTTAGGAATTTATATTCTGAAAGATAGCGTTTCGACAGAAAACCTTCCGCAGATAGCGTTAACATCAAGTAATATAGATTTCTTCTTACCAGTGTATCCTTCTGAAAAAGTAACAGTAGTTTCAGAAAAGGAAATTTTCCGCTTTAATAAATTAAAATGCAAAGTGAAGATGCTAAACAGTAAAAACGAATTGGTTTGCCGAGGTTTAATTTCGGGAATGGTAAAACTCATGAGTGATGAAAAATAGAGTTGTCATAACAGGTTTAGGCGTTGTTGCTCCAAACGGAGTTGGTATTGATGCATTTACAAAAGCTATTAAAAACGGCGAATCTGGAATCACCTTTCATCAAAAATTAGAAGATTTAAACTTTTCTTGTTGTATTGGCGGAATTCCTGAGGTTTCTGAAGAAAAAAAAGCGAAATACTTAACACCTCTACAATTGAGGGGATTTGATAGTTCAGGTATTCTTTATGGCTGCATTGCTGGAATTGATGCTTGGAAAGATGCAGGTTTTAAAGTTTCATCAGAAAGTGAATTGGATTTCGATAGCGGGACCGTTTTTGGAACAGGAACTTCTGGTATAGAAAAATTTAGAGAAGCTATTTACAGAATTGATGAGAAAGAAGTAAAACGCTTGGGAAGCACAGTGGTTGTTCAAACCATGGCAAGTGGGATCAGCGCATATTTGGGAGGTATTTTAGCTTTAGGGAATCAGGTTACTACAAATTCATCTGCATGCACCACTGGAACAGAAGCGATTTTAATGGGATTTGAACGGATAAGATCCGG
The DNA here is from genome assembly GCA_963722665.1 of uncultured Flavobacteriaceae bacterium. GTDB lineage: Bacteria > Bacteroidota > Bacteroidia > Flavobacteriales > Flavobacteriaceae > Site-B1. Next base: position 9,933 of record CAVRNW010000009.1, on the reverse strand, counting down.
ACAAGCAAAACGCATGTTAGTAGGCAGTTGTAGTGATGATGGTGCTTATATTTGGGGAGGATTTGATGCGATGCGAGTTATGACATATAAGCACAATCAGTTACCTAAAAAAGGCTCAAGACCTATGAGTGCAACGGCTTCAGGATTTGTTCCTGGAAGTGGGGCTGGTGCTTTGGTTTTAGAATCTTTAGAAAGTGCGTTAGAACGAAGTGCGACTATTTATGCCGAAGTTTTAGGAGGTAATATAAATTCTGGAGGTCAACGTAATGGAGGTACCTTGACAGCACCAAACCCAAAAGCTGTACAACGTTGCATTTCAGACGCGCTTAAATCTGCAAATGTAAAACCAGAGGGAGTAGATACAATAAATGGTCATTTAACTGCAACATCCAAAGATAGTTTAGAAGTTAAAAACTGGACCAAAGCTTTAAATAGAAAAGGTATTGATTTCCCATATATTAATTCTTTAAAATCAATGGTAGGGCATTGTTTAGCAGCAGCTGGAAGCATTGAAAGCGTGGCGACAGTCTTGCAATTAAAAGAGCAATTTGTATTTCCAAATATAAATTGTGAGGATGTAAATCCTGAAATATTAGCTTTAATTTCCGAAGAGAAAATTCCACAAAAACTAATAAAGACCAAATTAAATATTGCGGCAAAAGCAAGTTTTGGTTTTGGCGATGTGAATGCATGTGTTATCTTTAAGAGGTATTCTGAATAAAAAACAATATGACAAAAGAAGAACTAATTACAAAATTAAAAACCATCGTTGAGCCTTACATTCAGGATGAGGAAGCGTTTGGTAATTTATCGGAAAACACCGATTTTATTAATGATTTAAAGATAAATTCGGCAAATTTGGTAGATGTTGTTTTAGATGTTGAAGATGAGTTTGATATAAGAATTGAAAATGACGATATGGAAAAAATGGTTTCTGTGAAATCTGCCATGGATATTGTTACAATCAAACTCAATGCTAAATGATTGGGAATGACATTGTCGATTTAAAGCAAGCTTCAATAGAATCTAATTGGAAGCGACCTCGATTTTTAGACAAGGTTTTTACTGAAAAAGAGCAACAATTAATTGCCAAAGCTGAAAATCAACACCAAATGGTTTGGTTACTTTGGTCTATGAAAGAAGCCTCATATAAAGTTTACGTTCAGCAATTTAATAAACAGTTTTTTAATCCTAAAAAACTGCAGTGTAATTTATTTTATAAAGCAGAAGGAACCGTTAGTATTGGTAAAAATATGTACAGAACAAAATCTAATTCAACTGAAAACTACATTTACACAATAGCTTTTTTAGAAGAAAAAGAACATGTTAAAAGCAATTGTTTTAAAGTTGAAGAAACCTCATATCAAGTTCAGCATAAAGATAGCTACCGAGCTGTTTTAAAAATGTTTTCAGAATTTAAAAAAGCTCCAATGGATGCTATAGAGATAAAAAAGAATAGATTAGGTATTCCAAAATTATTTCAAAATAACAAAGAACAAAGGGTCTCATTTTCTCTAACACATCATGGGAATTATTGTGGATGGGCTATTTCAAATTAATTGCAAGATTTAATCCGTTATTAATTTTTAAATTTTCGAGGTACTCAAAAAACACTTTTTTACCATTTAAATCTGCTTCAACCAAATAATGATTAGATTTAAAATAATAGTGTTTAACTTTCACTTCTAAATCCAATTAAAATAATTCGGTTTTCACCTTAGTAAAATAACTATCACTAACAGGAATGATGGCATCAGAAATTATTAAATCCCTTCCTTTTAAGCCACTTACCTTATGTTTGTTCACAATATAAGAACGATGAACCCGCATAAATAAAGACTCAGGTAGAGATTTTTCTAGTGATTTTAGCGTTTGATGGCTCATTATTTTTTTACCATTGGTATAAAAATTCACATACTCACTATCACTTTCAATATAAAGGATGTCATTAAAGTTTAATTTAAACAAATCGTATCCAGATTTTACTATTATGCTATCTTCAACTGCACTTTCTTCTTTTTTGTGCTTGTTGACGGCTTGCAGAAATCGTTCAAACGCAATAGGTTTTAGCAGATAATCAAGTGCATTTAATTCATAGCCTTCCAAGGCATATTCAGAATAGGCAGTTGTAAAAATAACCTTGGTTTTAGAGTCAATCATTTTAGCAAAATCAGTTCCTTTTAATTCAGGCATTTGAATATCTAAAAAGAGGAGGTCGATATTAGAATCTTTTAAAACTGGAATGGCATCAATCGGATTTTCAAAATCAGCAACCAATTCTAAAAAATCAACTTTATCAATGTAGGATTTTAGCAAAGTTCTTGCTAATTCTTCATCATCAATAACTATACATTTTATCGTATTCATGCTAATTTTAAATGGAGATTTACTTTAAAACTTGTGTCAGTTTCGCTTATTTTCAAATCATGTTTTTCAGGATACAAGATAGCTAATCTTTTCTTTACATTTTCCAATCCAATACCTCCAACACTATCTTTAATAATTGCTTTTTTAGGCTTGCTGTTTTCTATTTCAAAATCGATATTATCAGTATCAGCATCAATTTTAATATTAATGAATGAATTCTCTCTGTCATCAATATTACTGTGCTTTAAGGCATTTTCAACATAAGGAATAAACAACATGGGAGCAACAGGAATAGAGTTGTTTGCTATGTTTAATTCAGTAGAAATAGGATAGTCTTTACTGCTTTTTAAAGCGAATAATTTTAAGTAATTTTCTATGTATTCAACTTCTTTTTTTATAGGAACAGTTTCTTGATCGCACTCGTACAAAACGTAACGAAGCATATCAGATAGATTAATGATGCTTTTTTGTGTTCTCTTGGAATCAATTCCAGCCAAAGTATAGATGTTGTTAAGCGAATTGAACAAAAAATGCGGATTTATTTGTGACTTAAGAAGCTTAAGTTCGTTCTGTAGATTGACGTTTTTGGTTTTTATGGTTTCCGCCTCTTTTTCCTTTAAATGATTAAATACCTCAACTGACAAAGCTAAAATATAAGCAATACTTAAAATTAATAAATTAAATAAAAAATGCGATGGAGGCTTTCTTGGTCCTGCTCCTGCTCCTGGAGGAGGACCAAAATCATTAATAGGCTGATGCGGTTCTAATGGCATTCCAAACAGATTTGTGAGTATATAAGCCGATGCCATAATTACAATAACGGAAACAATAGAAAAGAGCAAATATTTCTTTTTAAATAACAGTTTTGGAGCTATTAAATAAATAAGTCCACCAATGAGTAGTATTTGGAAGACAAAGACAACTAAATTCTCTTTTAAAAAATCTAGATCGGTTTCTTGGTTCAGCCAAATAATAATACCTATGACCAACCATAGTGCAACCTGAATTACGAGTCTATAAATTTTATTCATGCTACAAATTAACGGAAAAATTATTCCATGAATGTTGGAAAACGACGTAAAAATCGCACAAAAACAAACCGATTACAGAACAAAAACAGTCATTTACAGAAAAGTTCGAGCGATTCACTGAAAACTGATAATTCGTATTGAACCATCTGCCATCTTTGTAGTCATAATATCAAAATTAAAATTTAAGAATATGAAAGCAAAAACAATTATACTCGGAGTGGCTTTAAGTACGTTGCTTGTTTTTTCATGCAAGGAAAACAAGTCAAACAATCGTCCAGGAAAACAAGGGCCACCATCTACTGATGAAATTTTTAAGCAGTTAGATGAAAATGAAGATGGAAAACTATCAGAAAAAGAAGTTAAAGGACCTTTAAAGGAAATATTTTCCAAAATAGATACCAATAATGATGGTTTTCTTTCTAACGAAGAAGTAGAAAAAGCACCAAAACCGCAAGGTCAAAGACCTAAACAATAACCCAAAATCAATTTAGTTTTGAAAAATGATCAGTTAGACCTGTTGAATTCACAGATTGATTCTTCTGGCATTTCCACCATTATTTATATTTTGTTAATAATTATGATTATTGCAGTAGCAGTTGGTTTAGTTTTAAAACTTAAATCAAGCCAGGAAAAAAAATAAAGGTTTATATCGTAAAATGAACACATAAAAATTTCATAATTGTTTTGTTTGATTTATAGCTGAAGGCTTCGCGAGAAATTGCGAAGCCTTTTTTATTGCTTAGAATTAAAACTGAATAAAAACAGTCATACACTGAAAAGCTCTAACCATTCACTGAAAACCTGCATTTCGCATCTTTCTTTATACGAAATTTATAGTCTAAAAGATAAACAAACAACAAAATGCCAATTAAAAGTATAAACGGTTGTATAGGTTGCGAAGAGTGCATTAAAAGCTGTCCAACCGACGTCATCAGGTTAAATCCCGATTCTAAAAAGGCAGAAATATTATATCCGGAAGACTGCCAGATTTGTCATTTATGCAGAATGTATTGTCCGGTTGATGCTATTACCATCACACCAGACAAATCCATTCCTGTCATTGTTTCTTGGGGTTAAAAACAGAGTTATGAAAACAAGAAGCTACATAATCAAATTTTCAGCACTCATTATCACATTTATAGCAGTGCCTTTATTCCTGTATTTCTCTGGAAATTTTCCAAAGAGAACTACATTAATGGAAACCCTTTCAATAGTCACTATTTTAGCGTTTTCATTATTGCTATCCCAATTTTTCACATCAAGGTTGAATTATAAATTGATGAAGCAAATTCGAATGGTCAATGTTTTGGTCATTCATAAATTTATAGGATACGTTTTCATTTCAGTGATCCTATTGCATCCATTTTTCATCATCGTTCCAAAGTTTTTTGATAATGGTGTCACACCATCAGATGCCTTTGTAAGATTGATTACAACGTTTGGCACTACAGGAATCATCCTCGGCTTAATTTCCTATACCATTATGCTCATCCTAATGGTGACAGCCTTTTTCAGATTTAAAATGCATTTACACTATCGCACATGGAGAAGACTACATGGTTATTTAACCTTGTTATTTGTAATTACAGCCACGTGGCATGTGATTGACATGGGAAGACACAGCAACAGTTCATTTACAATGTTTTATCTGTTGGTTGTAGCAGTAGGAATTTATTACGTATTAAGAAAGTATCTCTTTAAAAAAACAGTAAAAAATGAACCGAGTCGATAAGCTAAACATTAAGTAAATATGGTTTTACAAGCGATGAACACATTTTTACAATTAATAAACAATTTAGGATTACAAAAATGACAACAGAAACAAAAAATATGTCAAGACGAAAATTCATTTCCTTAGCAGGAGGCGCTGCAGGTTTTGCAACCATTGCTGGACTTGGAATGAATATGGATTGGGCTTTAAACAATCCTGAAATTGATGCAGATACAATTGATAAAAATAAGATAAGTACAGATGTTTTGGTGGTTGGTAGCGGAATGGCAGGATTGTTTGCCGCTGTAAAAGCACATGATGCTGGAGCAAATGTATTAATGGTTTCCAAAGGACGATTGGGTTCTTCAGGACAAACACCATTTGCCAAAGGAATTTTTGCTTATGATAAAGACAAAGAAGAATTAAGCATCGATGAATTTGTTGCTAAAGTATCACGTTCAGCACTTGGCACGAATAATCAAGCATATACCAAACAATTGGCTGAACATTCCTTGGCTCGAGTAAACGAATTAAGAGAATGGGGATTTTTTGAATCATCGTTGTACAACAAAAGTTTTAGCAAGCCCATAGAAGAGCGAAATATTCCTGTTCACGAACGTGTGACCATTACACATTTAATAAAAGAAGACGAGAGAGTTGTAGGTGCTGCTGGTTTTAGTATCGATGAGCAGAAAGTACTATTTTACGAAGCTAAAAGCGTCATACTTTGTACTGGAGCAGGTGGTTTTAAACCCAACGGATTCCCTATTTGCGACCTCACTCACGACGGAACAATAATGGCTTACGATATTGGAGCAAAAGTCACTGGAAAAGAATGGAACGATGGTCATCCTGCCAGAGGTGAAAACCCTGCAGCATGCTACGATGGTTGGGGAGATATGTTCGAGCAAAAACCAAGTACAACAAGCATTGGAGTTCGCCATGATCTAGGTGTAGATATGAATTATATGGCATATATGAATGGTGGTGCTGCACAAATGGGACCTCCAGGAATGGGAAACCAGGAAAATGCAGTGTCTGGAGGACCATATAGACCAGAAGAATTTTCAGGTGGAGATGGACCTGGTGGACCACCTCAAGACGGAGAAAATAATGACAAAAGACCTCCGAGAAAAGAAGGCGAAGGAGGACCTCCAGGAATGGGAGGTGGTGTAGTTGGTGGTTCCTCTGCAGGAATGGCAATTCATAAAGCAGAAGGGTTGGTTCCAATTAACGATACATGTGAATCTACAATTCCGGGATTATATGCTGCTGGTGATGCATTGGGTTCTTATATGGCTGGAGGAATTTATACGCAAATTGGTTCCTCTTTGTCTGGTTCTGCTGTGCAAGGTGCAATTGCGGGAGAAACTGCTGCCAAGTATAGTAAAAAAGTGAAATCGCAAAGTATTCCCACTTCAAAATTAAACAGTATTGAAGAAGACATATTAGCACCTTTAAAACGAGAAGCTGGTTACAGTCCTGCTTGGGTGACGCAAACCCTGCAAAGCATCATGATTCCTAATTTCATTATCTACATAAAAAAAGAAAATTTAATGAGAGCTGCCCTTGGCTTATGTTGAAGAATTACGAGACCATCATGTACCACATTTGAGAGCTTCTAATTTGCACGAATTGCGTTTAGCACACGAAACCAAAAACATGGTGATTAGTGCCGAAATGAAATTAAGAGCTTCCCTAATGCGTACCGAAAGTAGATGTAGCCATTACAGATTGGATTACCCAGAATTGGATAACGAAAACTGGCAAGCCTGGATTAACATTTTTAAAGGAGAAGATGGATCCATGCAGTTGGAAAAACAGCCTTTTAACACGTGGCCAACAGTAAAAACAAAAACCGAAATAGAACAAATCGGTTAGTTTACAGAAAACTACACACCATTCACTGAAAACCAAAATTTAGTATTTAACTTTTACAGACATTTACAGTCATAATAGTAAATAAAAAAACAAAAACCATGAACACAAGAAACCTAAAATTAGTAATTACAATAATGACCATTGCTTTATTTGCTTCGTGCAAGTCATCTTCTGAAGCAGAGAGTACAAGTAAAACTTCACAGAGTACAAATAAAACTTCAGAAAGACGTCAAGGAGGTCAACCAAATGTAGAACAACTAATTGCACAAATGGATGCCAATAAAGACGGCAAACTATCTAAAGATGAAGTAAAAGGACCATTAAAAACTGATTTTTCAAAAATTGATACAGATGAGGATGGATTTCTATCAGAAGAAGAATTAGAAAACGCTCCTAAACCGGAAAGACAAGGTGGAGGAGGTCAAGGAAGACCACAAGGAAGAAATTAAACACAAAGAGAATAATTAGCTAAAATTAAAAGATTATGAAAACCACAAACAAGAATTTGATAAAAAGAGTTAGTGTATTAGTAATACTAGCGTTTTCATTTATTGCTTGTAGTAGTGATGATGATAATGAAACAACAGACGAAACATCTGAAGAAATAACTTTAGATAGTGCTTATCCAATTGTAGATACAAATCAGAATTTATGCTATGGAGACGCCGGACAAATAAATTGTCCTTCGGAAGGCGAGGATTTTTACGGACAAGATTCACAATACTCTGGAACGTCACCAAGCTATACCAATAATGGTGATGGTACAATCACAGACAACAATACTGGTTTAATTTGGGCACAGGATCAATCAAGTTCAACTATGCCTTGGAGTCAGGCTTCTCAATATTGCGAGTCCCTGACAACTGGAGGCTATGACGACTGGCGCATGCCAACGTTAAAAGAGTTATGGTCTATTAGAGATTTTTCTACAGGATGGCCATGGATAGATACCGATTATTTTAATCTAACAGGTGATGGTACACAAATGAATCAACATCATTCATGGACCAGTGATCAATATCTCGTAGAAAGTGAATACCAGAACGAGCAGGTGCAAGGTAATCCATATTGGATAGTTAACGACTGGACTGGACACATCAAGGCTATGAGTGGTGCCAGATATGTACGTGCAGTTCGAGGTAATACAACCTACGGCATCAACGAATTTGTTGACAACGGAGACGAAACGGTTACCGATAATGCCACCGGTTTAATGTGGTCACAAGACGATAATGGTGAGTACTTATACTGGAAAGAAGCTTTGGCCTACGCAGAAGCTGCTACTATTGCTGGTTACGATGATTGGCGTTTACCTAATATCAAGGAATTGCAGAGTATTGCCGATAACTCGGTAACAGAAATTCCCGCTATGGACACAAGTGTGTTCAATCTTACAGAGGTTACAAATATGGTTGATGGAACCATAGAGCAAGTTAATTATCCGTTTTACTGGTCAAGTACATCCAATTCGATTGAAGGTGATGAAACAGATGATGGAGGTACTATTTATGCTTGGATATATGCTTCAGGATATAATGTAGATATGCAAGGTTACGATTTGCATGGTGCAGGCTCAATCGTTTTTGTGTCTAAAACGGAAGAAAATTCTGGAATTGAAGACTCGGTTCCTATCTTCATACGATTGGTTCGTGATGTTGATTAAACGATAATTTAATGTAATAACGTGATTAGTTAAAGGTGTAAATTAAAGAGAAGTAAACAATGAAAAGTAAAATATTAAGATCGATTAGCATATTAGCAATATTATCAGTTGTTTTTATTGCCTGCAGTAGTGATGATGATAATACTGATTCAGTAGATGATACAAGTTCAGATATATCAAATACAGAATTAACCATTAACGATTATGCACAAATTGCATCAGGACAAGTGACACTGTATGATGATGAAGGAAACGTACTTTCAGGATTAAGTGAAGGAGATGCTTTTTATGGACAAGATGCCAATTACTTAAATGGAGTCATCGATGTCTTACACAGATAATGGAGACGGAACAGTGACAGATGATAATTCTGGATTAATGTGGCAACAAGTCCCATCATCAGATGATTATACATGGCAAGAAGCAGTAGATTATTGTGACGATTTAGTGTTTGCAGGTTATGATGATTGGCGTATACCAAGTTTAAAAGAACTCTATTCAATTAGTGATTTCAGTTCCGGATGGCCTTATTTAGATACAGGTTATTTTACATTGGCAAGTGGTGAAATCACGAAAGACGAGCAGTATTGGTCCAGTAATTATTATGTAGGTGTAACCGTTGAAGGAGGATCAAATGCAGCCTTTGGAGTGAATCATGTAACAGGCCATATTAAAGCGTATTCGGCTAATTCGAATGGTCCTATTGGTGGAAAATATGTTAGAGCTGTACGTGGTGGAACTTATGGTACAAACGATTTTGTTGATAATGGAGATGAAACAATTTCCGATACAAATACAGGCTTAATGTGGGCACAAAATGATGAAGGTGTCACTTTAGATTGGGAAAATGCTTTAGCATTATGCAGAAAATTCAGAATTAGCTGGTTACTCAGACTGGAGATTACCAAATGTTAAGGAACTTCAGGGAATTGTAGATTATTCGTATTCACCTAGTGCAACCGACGCTTCAAATGTTGGTCCAGCTATCGATCCAATTTTTAACTTGTACTCAAATTGTAAATGAAGGAGGAGATGATGATTACGGATATTATTGGACAGGTACATCTGCTAATTTCACTAGTGGAGAACCTTATTATTATGCATGGTATGTCGCTTTTGGAATGGCTGTAGATGGCAATGGTGATGACTTTCACGGAGCAGGTGGTGTTCGATTTGACACAAAAGTTGAAGGAGGTCCTTTAGGTGAAGGTGGCGAACGTTATTATAATTATGTAAGATTAGTAAGAAATATAAATTAAAAATAAACCAAAAAAATGAAG
>CAVRNW010000008.1:0-44432 GCA_963722665.1 uncultured Flavobacteriaceae bacterium | reverse complement strand
TCGTCGCAGCTGCGCGGAACGCAGGTTGACCCGGCGCTCGTGTCGCTGGCCATCGATGAGTTCCGGCTTTGTTCGTGGCCGCCGCAGCGGCCGCCGAGAAAACGGTGTTCAGCGAAATTGGCGAGCTGCGTGTCAAGGAAAGCGACCGCATCGGCGCGATGGCGAGCGCATTGCGGGCCCTGGGCATTCAGGTCGACGAAACGCCTGATGGGGCCACCGTCCACGGCGGCCAGTTCACGGGCGGCAGCGTGGACAGCCACGGGGATCACCGCGTGGCGATGGCGATGGCGGTTGCCGGGACAGTGGCGACCGGCGAGGTCAGGATCAGCGATGTCGACGCCGTCGATACCTCGTTTCCGGAATTCGCCAGCTGTATGGTGGCAGTTGGCGCTGATATCTCAGTCCGGGAGGTTAATTCCTGATGAAGCGGCCGATACCGGTAATCGCGATCGACGGACCCAGCGGATCCGGTAAAGGTACAATCGCGCGGCGCGTTGCTGACGCGTTGGGCTGGCACTTGCTCGACAGTGGCGCTCTGTACCGGCTGGTGGCCCTGGCGGCCGGGCGCAAAGGTGTATCGCTCGACGATCCGGACGGCGTGGCCGAGGTGGCCCGTACCCTGGAAGTCCGTTTTGACAGCGACGATGTGGGCAGCGAGCTGATTATCCTCGAAAGGGAGGACGTCACGCTTGAGGTCAGGACCGAGGAGGCCGGGGCCGGGGCGTCCCGGGTGGCCGCCATTCCCGCGGTTCGACAGGCGCTGCTGGAACGCCAAAGGGCGTTTCAACGGGCGCCGGGACTGGTCGCAGACGGCCGGGACATGGGGTCTCACGTTTTCCCGGAGGCCAAGCTCAAGATCTTCCTGACCGCAAGCGCTGAAGAGCGCGCGAGAAGGCGCCATAAGCAGTTGAAAGACAAGGGCTTGGATGTTAGCCTTGCCGCCCTTTCACGGGACATAGAGGACCGTGACCGGCGGGATTCCGAGCGATCGGTGGCCCCGCTCAAGCCCGCAGAGGACGCCAGGATTCTGGATTCCTCGGGCCAGTCGATCGAAGCCGTGACGCAAACGGTGCTGGACTGGGTCGCAGACCTCTAGAACTCCAAAGAAGGACAATGGATGGGAACGAACAGGATGTTCGCTCCCTTTTTATAATGACCGTCGGTTGCAGGACGCGACTTGACGATTGGGTGGGAACGCTAAGTTCCTGTGGATTTCTTAACATGTCTGAAAGTTTCGCAGAATTATTTGAAGAGAGTTTTGCCAGTCAACAAATCAAGCCGGGTTCAATCATTATCGGCACAGTTGTCGCGGTTAATGACGATGTAGTACTCGTCAGTGCAGGCCTCAAGTCTGAGGCAGTAATACCCCTGGAGCAGTTCAAGAACGATAAAGGCGAAGGCAGCGTAGCTGTCGGCGACGAAATCGAAGTCGCGCTGGATGCCGTTGAAGACGGCTTTGGTGAGACCAAGCTGTCGCGTGAGAAAGCTATTCGCGCACGCACCTGGATTGATCTGGAGAAGGCGTTCGAAGATGGTGCGGTGGTTGAAGGCATAATCAACGGGCGCGTTAAAGGCGGATTTACCGTCGAAATCGATAATGTTCGCGCATTCTTGCCAGGCTCGCTCGTGGATGTACGTCCGGTTCGCGACCCTGGTTACCTCGAGGGCAAGAGCCTCGAATTCAAGGTGATCAAACTCGACCAGCGTCGCAATAACGTCGTGGTTTCACGACGCGCCGTGGTTGAAAAAGAATACTCCGCAGAGCGCGAAGCGCTTCTCGAGGGGTTGCAGGAAGGGCATACGGTCAAGGGCATCGTCAAGAACCTCACCGACTACGGTGCGTTTGTTGATCTGGGTGGCATTGACGGCTTGCTGCATATCACCGATATGGCCTGGAAGCGTGTCAAGCACCCGTCCGAGGTTGTTGAAGTCGGCCAGGAAATCGACGTCAAAATTCTGAAGTTTGATCGCGAGCGTCAGCGTGTCTCGCTTGGCATGAAGCAGCTTGGTGATGATCCATGGCGGGATCTCGCGCGTCGCTATCCGCAGCACACGCGTATCTTCGGCAAGATCACAAATATTGCTGACTACGGCTGTTTTGTTGAGATCGAAGACGGAGTCGAGGGCCTTGTGCACGTGTCCGAAATGGACTGGACCAACAAGAACGTTAATCCGGCCCGCGTCGTGTCTATCGGTGAAGAAGTTGAAGTCATGGTGATTGAAATCGACGAAGAGCGTCGACGCATTTCACTGGGCATCAAGCAGTGCCAGTCGAATCCATGGGGCGAGTTTGCCGCTACCTTCAATCGTAGTGACAAGGTCACGGGCCAGATCAAGTCGATTACCGACTTCGGTATTTTCATCGGTCTGGACGGTGGTATCGATGGTCTCGTGCACCTCTCGGATATTTCCTGGGACATGCCGGGCGAAGAAGCGGTGCGCAACTATACGAAAGGGCAGGAAATCGAAGCAGCAGTGCTGGCGATTGATGCAGAGCGTGAACGCATTTCACTCGGCATCAAGCAGCTCGAAAGAGACCCGTTCTCTGGCTGGCTTGCGGCACATCCGAAGAACACAATCGTCACCGGAACTGTCACTGAAGTTGACGCACGCGGGGCGACCGTCGATCTGGGCGATGGCGTGCTTGGGTCCTTGCGCGCATCCGAGCTCGCTCGGGGCCGAGTCGAGGACGCACGTATGATGATCAAGGTTGGCGACGAGGTGGAAGCTAAATTCACGAACGTCGATCGCAAGAATCGTACGGTTGCACTGTCGATCAAAGCGAAAGAGGTTCACGAGGAGGCGGAAGCCGTCAGCAGCTACAAGTCTGACTCCGCGGCGGCGCCTGTTGGCACCACCCTTGGCGAGCTTCTGAAAGAAAAGATGAGCGGCAGCAAAAAATAATCAGCGAAAAAGGTAGCCCGGACCCTCAGTCCGGGCTATTATTGTCTTTACTATCCGTGGGTTACGCTGATCACTCAGAACGGCGACAAGTAAAATGACAAAATCGGAACTGATAGAAGCCATTTCTCGCAAGCAAAAGCACTTGCCGGCAAAAGACGTCGAGCTCGCGGTTAAGCATCTGCTTGATCTTATGAGCGACGCTCTGGCGCAGGGCCAGCGCATCGAGATTCGCGGATTTGGCAGCTTCTCTTTGCACTATCGACCACCGCGGATCGGCCGTAATCCGAAGACCGGCGAGGCTGTCGCGCTGTCGGGTAAGTACGTACCCCATTTCAAGCCCGGCAAGGATCTGCGCGAACGCGTTAATGAAAGCCGTCATTACCCGATCAAGAGCTGAACGGTTACGGCACTACCCCGTGAGCAGCACAGGTTACCAAACACCCGGTAGCTGCAATAATCTTGTCTCCCTGTTCGTTAGCTTCGGAGTTATCGCATGCTGAAACGCATTGGCTTGCTCATCCTCATCATCGCCATTGTCATCCTGATGGCAACTTTCACCGCTATCAATACCGGCGACGTGCGCATCGATTTAGCGTTCGCCGAATTCACCAAACCACTGTCGCTCGTGCTGACCATCACCTTCGCCCTGGGCTGGTTGTTTGGCATTTTGTGCATGGGCGTATTTGCGCTGAAGCTCGTTAATGAGCGGCGAATTTTGCGGCGCTCGCTACGGTTGTCGGAAAGTGAGGTAACGAGCTTACGAGGCCTGCCTCTCAGCGATGCCGACTGAGTCCACATTTCTACTGGCAGGTCTGTTCTTGCTGCTCGCGGCGGCGGGTTGGGCAATGGGTCGCTTTGGGGAGCGCGAGGAGGACGAGCAAGCGCCGCCTCTGAATATCGATTACCTCAAAGGACTGAACTTCCTGCTCAACGAGCAGACCGACCAGGCACTCGAACATTTCCTCCACATGGTGCGCGTTGATGACAAGACCATCGAGACGCACTTTGCGCTCGGTAATCTGTTCCGGCGGCGCGGCGAAGTCGATCGTGCCATTCGCATACACCAGAACATCATTGCGCGACCGGATCTTGCGGCTGAACAGCGCGACCAGGCATTGCATTCGCTGGCGAAAGACTACCTCGGTGCGGGCCTTCTGGATCGCGCCGAAGACCTCTGCGTGCGGCTGGCTGCGGGGTCGCGTTACCAGGTGCAGGCGCTCGATAACCTGGTGAAAATCTACGAACAGGAACGCGAGTGGGAAAAGGCAATCGATGCGGGCCAACGCCTGGAGGTTTTGAGCGGACGGTCGCTGGGACTGCAGATCGCGCACTATTACTGCGAACTTGCTGAAGAGGCCGCAGAAGCGAAGGACTTCTCGGCGGCCAGGGCATTTGTTAAAAAAGCGCAGTCCGGGCGACCGCGAACCATGCGGGGAGCGCTGACGCGGGCACACATCGCGCGCGATACTGACGATGACAAGACGGCGCTGAAACTTTATCACCGCATTATCGAAGAAAATACTTACCTGATCGCCGAAGCGCTGCCGGAGATGGTCACAATTTACCAGCGTGCCAATGCAACAGCCGCGCTTGAAAAGGCCTTACGTTCGCTGTTGGCGAAGCACCCGGAGCGCCGCTCGCTGGTCGCCTATACGGCAATCATTAATGATCTGGGCGGTATCGCTGTCATTGATGAATGCGTTGAGCAGTACATGCTTAACGAGCCGACACTGGGCGAGTTTGTGGACCTGCAGCAGTTGTCGGCCGGGTCGACTGCAGGCGCACACGAATCAGCCCTGGCGAAAGTACGACGGGCATTGTCAAAGCTCGCGCGATCGACGCCGCGCTACCAGTGCCAGGAGTGCGGGTTCTCCAGTCAGCGTTTGTTGTGGCAGTGTCCCAGTTGCCGCGACTGGGAAACACAGCGGCCGGCATCGCGCGTGCAGTTTGATACTTTGCTGCAGCACAGTATTACGAACTGACGGCTGTTTCCGGAACAACTGCATAAAAACTCGGCGCGGCGCGCGCGCTTGATTTTCATAAACTCCCCGGTACCGCATCTTCGCGGGCTGATCATCACGAAAAGGAGCTTATGATGAAAACCTCGATTAACCTGGCGGCGCTGGTCGCTATGCTGCTGCCCCTGTGTGCGCTGGCGGGTCCGGTCAATGTCAACTCTGCGGATGCCGAATCCATTGCTGCCGAGCTTAAAGGTGTAGGACTTGCGAAAGCTAAAGCGATCGTCGCATCCATCCAATCTGGAATGGATTCTGCAATTTTTCTTGTTTTAGAGAGTTCGTCAAATCGACCTTTTATCCGTCTTGTGGGTGTATCTTCAAAATATTTCCAGTCTGGTAATTTGATTCCCTTGAGTGTTGCCCATACGGCAAATAATCTCCAGGAATTATCTCTTGTAAAAGGCTCTTTTACTTCTGCAATTTCAGCGTATAACCGTTTCCAGCGAACAATATCATAAGTTGTTTCAGCAACAAAAGCTCGATCCCGACTTCCCCAGCGCTTATCTCTTTTAAGTAGTTTTTGCACAACTTTATCGGCATATTCACCTTCATTAAAAATGAGGTTTAAGCCATCAATCACTGCAAAGCATAAGTTTCTGTGTAAACGCATTTTCTTTTATTAAGCATGCAAAGGTAAGGGAATTGTTTGTATGTTGATTTGTTTATCTGTTTCTTTGTTAATGAATTAAATGGGTTCGTCATGGTTTTAAGGATTTTTGGTTGTTTTTTAATTATTATCTTAACGTTTTCCTGTAAAATGGAAGAAAGATTTTTTCCTGCAAATATTTCAAAAGCTAAAATTAAAAGAACGATTTCTAAGGTTGAGATTGAAACACTGATGAAAGATTCTTTGTTAAATGTTAGGGCATTAGAGGTAAATGAAATAGGTGAAGTAGCATTTGCTACTTCTAAGGGAGCAGTTGGAATTTTATATGATTTATTTACAGATTCTACGGCTAATAAACCAACCGAATCCACTGGAGGAATATTAACCATATGTAAAAATGATACTGTAGATTTAAATTTGAGAGCAATAAAGAGAATTGATAATACATTTTTCACTTTGTCGATAGATAGTCCAGCATTGTTATTTAAATTGAAATTAGGTGATACTAAAATTGTCTACCAGGAAAACAACCAAAAAGCATTCTATAATTCTATGGATTTCTGGAATGATCAAGAAGGAATCGCTATTGGGGACCCAACAGAGGATTGTATGAGTATAATTATTACTCGAGATGGAGGAAATACTTGGAATAAACTCTCTTGTGCTGATCTACCAAAAGCCAAAGTAGGCGAAGCTGCTTTTGCGGCCAGCGATACAAATATTGCTATTGTTGGCGACTATACTTGGGTTGCAACCGGTGGAATGGTAAGCAGAGTTTTATATTCTCCAGACAAAGGTAAATCATGGGAAGTTTTTGAAACACCGATAATTCAAGGAAAGGAAACTACCGGAATTTACTCAATAGATTTTTATGATGAATTAAATGGCTTCGCGATTGGTGGAGATTATACAAAGCCAGAAGAAAATAAAGCAAATAAAATACGAACTACAGATGGTGGAAAGTCCTGGGAATTGGTTGCACAAAATCAAGAACCTGGTTACAGAAGTTGCGTTCAATATATACCGAACGGAAAAGGCAACGAATTAGTTGCAGTTGGATTTAAAGGTATTGATTACAGTAATGATTCCGGAACTACCTGGAAACATTTAAGTGATGAAGGTTTTTATACAATCAGGTTTTTAAATGATAGTATTGCGTATGCAGCGGGAAAAGGAAGAATTTCTAAATTGATTTTTAAAAAATAGAATAATAATATCTGTGTTTTAAGTTACTTATTAATAGGTATTTTTTTTATATTTAAGTAATTGATTAATCAACTAAAATATACAATTATGAAAAAAATTACACTTTTATGTTTTTTGCTTTCCTCTATTATTACTTTCAGTCAAACACAATTACTGTCTCGACTAGATGAAACATATAATGGTGTTACCTGGGAAAATAGTTCAGGTTATAATTATGAATATGATGGTAATAATAACTTAAAATTTGAAACTTATTTGTCATGGGATGGTACATCTTGGGTTGAATTTTATAAAACTGAATATATATACAATACCAATAATGAAGTAGAAGAAGAAATTTCTCAAATTTATGATATCAATTAATGGTTTTCAAAATTCAGATAGAACCACTTACGAACGTGATGCTAATGAAAATGTATATTTAGTTGTAGATTATGATTGGGATTCAGGTTGGGTTGAAGATTATAAAACTACTATAACTTATTCGGGTACAGTGCCAATAAGTGGTATTTTTCAAGAATATGATGGGACTAATTGGGTAGATAAGGATAAATCTACTATAATGTATAATCCAAATAATACTATTTCTCAAATAACTGATGAAGTTTGGGATGGTACAGGTTGGGTAACGGACTATAAAGATGTATTTACTTATGATGGTAATTATATAAGTACGGTATCTAGTTCAGATTGGGATGGTACACAATGGGTTGACGATGGTACAATAACATACATAGTTGATGGTAATGGTAATAGAACTTCTGAAACAGAAGATTATTCAGGTAGTTCGGATACTATTAATTACACTTATGATATGACCACATTAATGAGTAATTTTACAAATCCCTTTGCAGATTATACTGGTTTTATATATTTGTATGAAGACTATCCCTATGTAAATAAGATTCTCTCTTATTCCAATGCTGATGGTTTGAGCAGATCAACCTATGATTATAATAATGTATTAAGCGTTAATGATGTAGTAAGTAATAGGGCAATACAATTAGATGTTTATCCAAATCCTGCAATAGATATTGTTACAATTAAATCCTCAGAAAACATAAAACATATTAATGTGTTTAATACTTTAGGAAGTAAAGTAATATCTACCCAGCACAATGAATTAAATGTTAGTCACTTATCAAAAGGTCTTTATTTTATAAATATTTCTTTTGAAAATGGAAGTATTATGGTTAAAAAACTAATTAAAAAATAACCTAAATAACAATTAGAATTAAAAAAAGGAGCCAATTGGCTCCTTTTTTTATGGATTATTTTTTCGTTGACCTTCACGACGTTTTTTAAATTGCTCCATCATGCGTCTGTTAAACGCATCTTCTGTAGCTTTTAATAGAATAATCTTCTTTGCTGGTAAAATTTTTAATAGATCATTTACAAATTGTTGTTTTAATTCATATTTTTTAGTGTCCTTGGCCATCATATTTTCCAAATGCTTTTTGGCCTCTTGTTCACTCATTGAATCGAAATCTGAATTCCTGAAATTCCCAATCATTTCCCTGCGGAGACTTTGGTTTTTAGTTTCAAATTCATTGTAGATCGGCCAGAATTTTTGAGCTTCAGATTCGGTAAGTTCCAGCCTTTCTGTTATAAAAGCTATTTTTAAGGCCTTGATACGTTCATACCTTTCCTTATCTTGTGAAAAAGCAGAGATTGATATGATCAATATTAATATGAGTAGTATTTTTTTCATAGTTATTCAGTTATTAAATCTTCTATTGTTGCGTTTTGTAATAAATAATCTTCCAAGGCATCTGATGACAATTCTGAATCAATAAAATTATCTGTTATTAAATCTTCGTCCGTTAAAAGTGAAGCTAATTCATATGTATTGATATCTTCTTCGGATAGATAATTCTCTATAGAAGCAATTTCTAGGTCATCAAAAGTTAAACTATTTCTATTGCCTATTATATTGAACATCAAGATCAAGGCGGCTGCAATTCCGGCGATGTAAACAAAATTTCGTTTTGAGAACAAAGGAATTACTTTAACATCTTGATCAACCTTTGCAAGAATTTTATCTTCCAGAGTCTCAAAATAAGCGTCCGGAGTTCTAAATCCTGTATCATCTATTTTTTGATGTAATTTGATTTGATCCATTATAGAATCTTCCATACCATCAAAATAATTTTCAGGGGCTTTAAAACCAGAATCTTTAATATTATGTAATTTTCCTTTATTCATCTTATTTATAAGACTTTAAATCTCTAAAAAAGTTTAATTTTTGGTTAAATATTCTTCAATTTTTTTAACGGCTATATGATAAGAGGCTTTTAATGCTCCTTCGCTTGTTTCTAAAATTTCAGACATGTCTTTGTATTTAATATCGTCAAAATACTTCATATTGAACACAAGTTGCTGTTTTTGGGGTAACAAAGCAATGGCTTGCTGTAATTTCAATTGAATGGCATCACCTTCAAAATAGACATCAGATTGTAAATTGTTCACTGCAAAATTCTGAGATGCTTCACTTGATAGATTCTTATGCTTTGCATTGGTTTTTATATGTGTAATAGCCTCATTAGTGGCTATTCTGTACATCCAGGAAAACAGTTTACTGTCCCCTTTAAAATTACTTATATTCTTAAAAACCTTTATCAACGTGTTTTGTAAAACATCATCAGCATCATCATGACTGATTACTATTTTACGGATATGCCAGTATAATCGCTCTTTATAAAGCGATATCAATTTTCTAAAACCCTGCTCACTGGTTTTCTCGTTATTTAGCAGTTCGATGAGCTCTTTCTCTTCGATAATGATCCGTTTATTGTTTAGACTATCAAATTTACAAATAGTTTAATA
Organism: uncultured Flavobacteriaceae bacterium; assembly: GCA_963722665.1. Lineage (GTDB taxonomy): Bacteria > Bacteroidota > Bacteroidia > Flavobacteriales > Flavobacteriaceae > Site-B1. The sequence continues at coordinate 34,871 of CAVRNW010000008.1, read as the reverse complement.
CTTATGTATATAATTGTAATTGTAAGAAAATTATCTGAATTATTTCCTTCATCGACAAAAAATAACAGTTCATCGAATCATTGATTTCTTAATAAAGGGTTTATTCATTCTAAGATAGACCATGCATTACATTTGTCTTGCAGTTGATTATGCTGTTCTATTATCCCCTTGATAAATAGAGCAACTAAAAAGGGATGGAAGAAATTCCATCTCTTTTTGAAAAAGAAATTATGATTAGTTGGTTGGTTTATATTAAAATTTCAAAATTTTAATATAACAAAAAAAGGGATGTATTAATTTACATCCCTTTTAACTTTTATAAGTTAATTGAAAGATTGCATTTTTACCAAATTACTATAGATGCCTTTTTTACTGAGTAGCACACTGTGTTTGCCTTGTTCGACAATCTTACCTTTTTGCATGACAACTATAAGATCAGCCTTTTGAATGGTTGATAGTCTGTGCGCGATTACTATTGAAGTTCTGTTCTTCATCATATTTTCAAGAGCTACCTGAACTAATCTTTCACTTTCTGTATCTAATGCTGACGTAGCCTCATCCAATATCATTATTGGTGGATTTTTAAGTACTGCCCGCGCAATACTTAAACGTTGCTTTTGTCCACCAGATAATTTATTTCCAGAATCTCCAATATTGGTGTCAATTCCGTTAGGTAAATCTTTAACAAACTCCCAGGCATTTGCTATTTTTAGTGCTTCTAGAATTGCTTCATCTGATGCATTTCGATCACCAAGAAGAATGTTGTTTTTTACAGTGTCGTTAAATAAAATGGAATCCTGCGTCACTAACCCCATCAATCCTCTAAGTGAATGTTTTTTTAAATCTCTAATATCAATATCATCAATTTGTATACTTCCTTTGTTAACATCGTAAAAACGTGTTACCAGATTAGCAATGGTCGATTTTCCACTTCCAGATTGACCAACAAGAGCCACGGTTTTTCCTTTTTCTACATTTAATGAAAAATCATCTAATACAAGATCATCCTCATACCTAAAAGAGATATTATCAATCAATATTTGCTTTTCGAAAGTATCTTTAGCAATTGCATTCGGCTTATCTTCCAATGTAGATCTTGTATCTAAAACTTCCAAAACCCGGTCAGCAGCAGCATTACCAACTTTTACCCTATAGCTGGCTTTGGATATTGCCTTTGCAGGTGTTAGAATCTGATATGCCAAGGCCATAAAACCAATAAAAGCACCGCCTGATAGAGTGTCATCTATTAATACCATTTTTCCTCCGTACCATAGTAGTATTGCAATTGTTACAATACCAAGAAACTCACTAATAGGGGTCGCCAGATGCTGTCTGTTATGAAGCGTATTTGAGAAATTAAAAAAACGAAAGGTTGAGCTTTGAAATTTTTTATTGAAATAATTTTCAATATTATAACTTTTAATGACTTTCAAGCTACCTAAAGTTTCTTCTAATGTTGAGAGAAATTCACCTTGTTCCTTTTGAACCTTTTCAGAGCTTTTTCTTAAGGTTTTTGCAATTAATGAAATTATGTATCCTGCGACCGGGATAAATAAAAACACAAAAATAGTAAGTTCAAATGAGATAATAAACATTGCCACAATAGCGAATACAATGGTTAATGGTTCTTTTACAATAAGCTCAAGAAATGCCAATAAAGAGTTTTGTACTTCGTTAACATCACCTGAGATCCTTGCCATAATATCTCCTTTTTTCTTTTCGGAAAAGTAGGATAGAGGCAATGTTATTATTTTATTATAGATCTCATTTCTCAGGTCTTTTAACACGCCGTTTCGTAGGAATGTCATAAAGTACAATGCCAAGTAATTGAACAGATTTTTCAATAAGAACAAACTAATTATTGTTATGATCATATACAATAATGCTTGTTGAGGCCCATCTTTTTCAATGGTTGAGGTTATAAAATAATTTAAAGAATCTTCAAGATATGGTTTGACCTTTTTAATGCCTTCATAAATCGGTTTTATATATACTTTTTCACCTTCTCCGAAAAGCACATTAATCATTGGCATTAAAGACACCATTGCTAAAGTGCTAAATAAGGCATAAAGAATATTACTGATAATATTTAAAACCGCATACTTTTTATAAGGAATTAAAAACCTGGATAGTTTTTTAAGGTAATCCATTAAGCTAATTTCATATCTTTTATGATGGCATCAATTCTATTGTCTAACTCTGCTTCTGTTTTTTTAAATTCCGATGCATTTTTCAAGGTGGTATTAACACTAAAATAGAATTTAATTTTAGGTTCTGTACCACTAGGTCTTAATGCAATTTTACTGCCATCTTCAGTATAATAAATAAGAACATTTGATTTAGGAATATCAATAGTTTCTTCTTTTCCTGTAATTAAATTCTTGGCAATTGACAATTTATAATCTTCTATTCTTATAACCTTGGATCCGTTTACCTTCTTCAAAGGATTTTTACGGGCATCTACCATCATTTGTTTTATTTCCTCGGCGCCTTCAATACCTTTTTTAGTCAAAGAGATCAATCGTTCTTTATAAAATCCGTGATTCACATATAATTGAATTAAATGCTTAAAAATAGAACTGCCCTTAGCTTTTGCATTTGCTGCAATTTCACAGGCCAGAAGAGTAGAAGTAACCGCATCTTTATCCCTAACAAAATCACCCACCATGAATCCGAAACTTTCCTCTCCACCTCCTACAAAATCCAATTCAGGAAAATCTTTTATCATTTTGGCTATCCATTTGAAGCCGGTTAAACCTATTTTGCTTTCCACACCATAATCTTTGGCCAGCTGACTCATCATTGGAGTGGATACAATAGTTGATCCGATAAATTCTTTACCTTTTATCTTACCTTGTTTTTTCCATTCACTCAATAGAAATTCTGTCATCACAACCATGGTCTGATTACCATTTAATAATTGAAGCTTATTTTCGAGATTTCTCACAGCAACACCTAATCTATCACAATCAGGATCGGTTCCTATGACAATATCGGCATTTACTTTTTCTGCTAATTTCAAAGCCATTTTTAAAGCTTCGGGTTCTTCAGGATTAGGTGATACCACAGTAGGAAAATTTCCATCCGGTTTTTCCTGTTCCTTTACGATGTGAACATTTTTATAACCAGCTCGTTTTAAAGTTTCTGGAATAATTGTTATAGACGTTCCGTGTAACGAAGTAAATACAATACACAAATTGTCCTTAGCCTTTTGGGAAGTGAAATTCGCATTTTTTAATGATTCATCAATAAATACATCATCCACGTCTTTTCCAATATATTGGATCAATTTTTCGTTGGCTTTAAATTTAATTTCAGAATAATCAAGGCTATTGATCTCATCTATTATTTCTTCATCATAAGGAGGTACTAACTGGCCACCATCTTGCCAATATACCTTATACCCGTTGTATTCCGGGGGATTGTGTGACGCTGTCAGTACAATTCCGCAATGACATTTCAAATGCTTTAAAGCAAATGATAATTCCGGAGTAGGTCTTAATTCTTCAAAAAGATAAACTTTGATGTTATTTGCTGAAAACACATCGGCGACAAGTTTAGCCAATGAGTCACTATTATGCCTGCAGTCGTAGGCAATTGCTACCTTTACGGTTTCATTTGGAAAGCTTTTATGCAGATAATTACTCAGTCCCTGAGTGTTTTTTCCAAGAGTATATTTATTAATTCTATTGGTGCCAACACCCATAATGCCCCGCATACCACCAGTTCCAAATTCGAGATCCTTATAAAAACTTTCTTGAATTTCCTTTGGTTTGTTTGCAATACTATCCTTGATAAATTCCTGTGTTTTTTTATCAAATGTAGGAGTCAACCAAGTATTGATCCTTTCTAAAATTTCTGGTTTAATATAGATCATGTCGAGTAAAAATTAGATTTAATAATAATTTAATAATATGTTGTTTTATATCCTAAGTGTTCAATTTCAGCTCAATATTGAGTATTAGTTAAGCTCTTCTTTTACCAGGTAACGATTTTCATTTTGTTTGGAACGAAGAATGATTTCGCCTAAAAAACCAGCCACAAAGAATTGTGTGCCAATTATCATTGTTGCTAATGCTAAATAAAACTGTGGCCGTTGAGTAATTAGCCTTCCTGAAGTATTAAAGAAAAGTTTATCTATACCCAGATATAATGCAAAGGCAAAACCAGCCAGAAACATCATAACTCCCAAAGTTCCAAATAAGTGCATAGGTCTTTTTCCGAACCTGGAAATAAACCAAATTGTTACAAGATCTAAAAATCCATTTCTGAATCTATTCATTCCAAATTTAGTTTTTCCATATTTTCTTGCTTGGTGGGTAACCACTTTTTCCCCAATTTTAGTAAAGCCTGCATTTTTAGCTAAAACAGGAATATATCTATGCATTTCACCTCTAACTTCAATGTTCTTAATGACACTTTTTTTAAATGCTTTTAATCCGCAGTTAAAGTCGTGAAGTTTTAAACCGGAGGTTCGTCTTGCTGCCCAGTTGAATAGTTTTGATGGTAGATTCTTTGAAATTAGAGAGTCATATCTTTTTTTCTTCCAACCAGATACCAAATCAAGCCCTTGTTTCGTAATTAGATCATATAATTCTGGTATTTCTTCAGGATTGTCCTGCAAATCTGCATCCATTGTAATGACTACATCACCTTCTGCCTTGGCGAATCCGGCATGAAGTGCCTGTGATTTACCAAAATTCTTTAAAAACCGGATGCCTTTTACATTTGTGTTTTGGCTATACAATTGCTTTATGGTTTTCCATGAATCATCTGTACTGCCATCATCAATGAAAATAATTTCATAAGAAAAACGATTGGATTGCATAACATTTGCAATCCAATCATGTAATTCCTTTAAAGACTCTTGTTCGTTAAGTAGCGGTATGACTACTGATATATTCATATATTATTCTTGCTCTTTTTTCATCACTAGACCTCCAATTAAGGAGTAGAGTAAGCCGAAAAATGCACTTAATGCTATCCAAATGGCTGTTCCAACTAAAGGATTCATGAATTTCTCCATCATTGCCATACTTTGATCCACAATTTCTTCAGTCATATTCGGATTTTCAAGCATTTTATCTCTGGAAGCCTCCATCATTAGATCCATAAACTCAGGATCGATTATGTAATTGAATATTAAACCATACGCAGCATAAACAAGCCCACTGATAACACCAATTATAACACCTATTTTAATTGCTTCTCCCAAACTTAATAGATTGCCATTACTTTTTTTGTATTGAGAAATGGCGTATATAACAGTAACAGGGAAAATAATATAATATAACCATTGCGGCCATTGTACTAATTCTAAAGCCATTCCTGTAACATAGGTTAACACTCCAATAATAATCATTACTAATCCAAGGACCAGACCATAATTTAAAGCAAATTTACCAGGAGTAATTTTTTGTGATTCCATTTTAATTTTGATTAATTAGTTTAACAAATAGTTAGTGAACAAATATAGCAAATCGTTACATAAACTTTAAATAATAAAATTGTAAAAATATATTGCACATTTATAAAAAATACTTAAATTTGCAACTCGAAAAAAGTTATGAAGTTTTATTGATTTAGAGATGAGAAAAGATATACATCCAAAGAATTATAGATTAGTTGCATTTAAAGACATGTCAAATGACGATGTGTTTTTAACGAAATCTACGGCAAATACAAGCGAAACCATTGAGGTTGATGGTGTTGAGTACCCTTTAGTAAAGATGGAGATATCCAGAACATCGCATCCGTATTATACAGGAAAATCTAAATTGGTGGATACTGCAGGACGTATTGATAAGTTCAAGAATAAATATGCGAAGTTTAAAAAATAAGCTTGCAACAAAATATATTTAATGAAAGCCTTTCAACTATTGAAAGGCTTTTTTATTTTTACATAAAAGCAAACTCATGAATTATATTCTTTTTGATGGTCCTTCTCGAAATAATCTATTGCCTTTTACTTTTACAAGACCGGTTGCCGAAATTCGAATTGGTATTTTGACCATTAGAGAGAAATGGGAAGCTTATTTAGGATTCACTACAACAACCGTTACAGAGGATTATTTATCTGATAAATATCCTATGGTAGAAATGGAGCAGAACATAATGATCAATGCTTCCTACTTACCAAATTATGAAATTGTCGAACTCATCAAGGAACTAAAAGAAAATCAAGCGATTTTTAAAGAAGAAGAGGTTATTGCCTTTTTTACAAATGATACACAGGAAGATATAGATTTTGATGACTACGAGGCTATTGAATTTAATGATGATATTCTTAAAATTGAAAACACATGGGATATCTTTGCCAAAAATGGTGATGCCCTACAGGATGATTTTGAATTAATAACTAAAAACCGAAGTTCCCAACCCATTCCAACATCTATAAATGTTATCGATTCAAAGAATGTTTTTATTGAAGAGGGAGCAAAATTGGAGTTTGCAACCCTTAATGCGAGCACTGGACCAATTTATATTGGAAAGGACACCTTAATCATGGAGGGAAGTGTAATTAGAGGTCCCTTTGCATTGTGCGAAGGCGCAGTTGTTAAACTAGGTTCTAAAATTTATGGGCCGACTACTGCGGGACCACATTGCAGACTTGGTGGTGAAGTTAATAATTCAGTGCTTTTTGGTTACTCCAATAAAGGACATGAGGGATTTTTAGGAAATTCTGTTTTAGGAGAATGGTGCAATATTGGAGCAGATACCAACACTTCTAATCTCAAAAATAATTATGCTGAGGTAAGACTATGGGATTATAATACCGAAGGTTTTTCCAGAACTGGATTACAGTTTTGCGGGCTTATGATGGGAGACCACAGCAAATGCGGCATCAATACGATGTTCAATACAGGAACGGTTGTGGGTGTAAGCGCCAATATTTATGGAAGTGGGTACCCTCGTAATTTCATACCTAGTTTTTCATGGGGTGGAAGCAGTGGATTTACGAACTACTTAACAAAAAAGGCATTTGAAGTTGCAAAGGTAGTTATGGATAGACGTGGTGTGGAATTTACCAAACAAGATGAAGCTATTTTATTACATGTTTTTGAAGAAACAAAGAAATTCAGAAAGCAGGATAATTAGTTTTTTCTAACCCTTTTTAAATCCAATAGATTGATAGGGTTAATACCTAAACCAACAACATTTTTTCGAGTAAAACGAATTACCTCATCATAATATAAAGGTACCATAATGGCATTTTGCATTGCTATAGAGTCCATTTTAGTATACAAATGTTTTCTTTCTTCAATATTAGTAATGGTGAATGCTTTATTATATAAACTATCCAATTGTAGATTTTTAAAGTGAAAATAATTAGATCCGTTTGGTGCAAAATTCTTGCTGTAGAATATCGATAAATAGTTCTCAGCATCCAAATAGTCGGCAATCCATGAACTCCTGAACATATCTACCTTACCATTGGACCTGGCAGCTCTCAAAGATGACTCAGGCATAACATCTAAATTAATTATCAAGCCGGTTTTTTCAAGTTCCTGTTGTATAAATTCACAAAAGCTAAGGTAATTATTAGTTGTTGTTAATGTAATTTCAGGGTTTGCTATACCGCTTTCTTTTTTGAATTGGTCTATGAGTTGTTTCGCTTTTGCGGGCTTATATGTAAATCCAATGGATTCATCGTGCCCTTGCAAACCTATTGGGATAAAACCACCATTGGCAGGATTACCAATGCCATTGCGTAAATAGGTCATCATCTTTTTTCTATCGAACCCATAATTTATTGCTTTTCTTATTAATTCTGATTGTATTTCAGGAGTTTTGGAGTCTAAGTAAAACCCTAAATATTCGGTATTTAAATATGGTCCGCGAATCATATTAACAGATTCAGCATAATTCTCGCGTAATCTGCCATCACTGGTTAACAATTCATCTTTGTAAGATGCATCCAAACTATTTAAAAAATCGATATTACCTTGAGTAAATTGCAAGAACTCACTTTGTTTATCCGGTAAGAATGTGATGGAAATGGCCTCCAGATAAGGAAGTGAATTACCACTTGAGTCTTTTTCAAAATACTGATTATTTTTTCTGAAGATGAGTTTAATATTCTCTTCCCATCGTTTAAATTTAAATGGTCCCGTTCCAATTGGGTTAGACCTAAAATCGCTACCATAGTGCTCTACTATTTCTTTGGGAACGACCGAGCAGTATTTCATGGATAGTAAGCCAATAAAAGCCGGAAATGGTTGTGTTAAGCTTATTTGAAAAGTTGTATCGTTAAGCGCTTTGAAATCATCAACTTTGTTCAAGACCCAACTTCCGGGAGCCGCAATTTTTTCATCTCTCAAGCGATTAAAGCTATAAGTGAAATCTTCAGCAACAACCAATCGTGTCGAATCTTTTCCAAACAAATTATGCTTGTGAAAATAAACATCATCGCGTAATGAAAATGTGTAGGTGAGAGCATTTTCTGAAATAGCCCAGTCCTTGGCAATACTTGGAATAATATTCAAGTCACTGTCCATTTCAACCAGGCTACTAAACAATTGATTGGCTACCCATGTATCTTGCAAAGTCCTTGAAAATGCCGGATCGAGTGAGTTTATATTGGCATGCTCATTATATCTAAATACTAAGTGATCTTTATTAAGCTTTGTATTTTTCCCACAACCAGCTACAATTATAAAAACACTGCAGCCTAACATATATGTACTTAAAGATCTAGTCAGTTTTTGCATCAGTTTTATCATATTATATAATAGTTGTAAATTTGCACGCTTGGTAAAAATACAAGAATGAACGCTAGGAAAAAAGTCGCATTTTATACTTTAGGCTGTAAACTTAATTTTTCTGAAACTTCAACCATTTCCAGAAGTTTTAAAGATGAAGGTTTCGATCGTGTTGACTTTAGTGAAAAAGCAGATATTTATGTGATAAATAGCTGTTCAGTGACAGAGAATGCCGATAAGCGATTTAAAACTATAGTTAAGCAGGCGCAAAGATCTAATCCGGAAGCATTTGTAGCAGCAATAGGGTGTTATGCACAGTTAAAACCAGAGGAATTAGCAGATGTAAATGGAGTTGATTTAGTACTTGGTGCCGCTGAAAAATTTAACATAACAAGCTATATTAATGATTTGTTGAATCAGCCTGAAGCCAGTCGAGGGGTTGCCAAAATTCATTCTTGTGCAATTGAAGAAGCCGATTTTTACGTAGGAAGTTATTCGATAGGCGATAGGACCAGAGCTTTTTTAAAAGTTCAGGATGGCTGCGATTATAAATGCACCTATTGTACCATTCCTCTGGCAAGAGGAATTTCAAGGAGTGATGCACTGAGGAACGTTATTAATAATGCCAAGGAGATCTCTCAACAGAACATAAAAGAGATCGTTTTAACCGGAGTTAATATTGGTGACTATGGCAGAGGTGAATTGGGCAATAAAAAACACGAACACACTTTTTTGGATTTAGTAAAAGAATTGGATAAAGTTGAAGGTATTGAAAGATTGCGTATTTCATCTATTGAACCCAATCTTTTAAAAAATGAGACCATAGAATTAGTTGCAAGATCAAGAGCATTTGTGCCTCATTTTCATATTCCATTGCAAAGTGGTAATAATGAATTATTAAAGTTGATGAAACGTCGTTATTTAAGGGAATTATATGTAGATAGAGTTAGTAAGATCAAGGCACTAATGCCTCACGCCTGTATTGGAGTGGATGTAATAGTTGGTTTTCCGGGAGAAACAGATGAACATTTCTTAGACACTTATAATTTTTTAAACGTGTTGGATATTTCTTATTTGCATGTTTTCACCTATTCTGAAAGAGATAATACTGAAGCTGCAGGCATGACAAATGTTGTTCCTCAAAAAGTCAGAGCAAAGAGAAGCAAGATGTTAAGAGGTTTATCAGTAAAGAAAAGAAGGGCCTTTTATGAAAGTCAGCTAGGAAAAACCAGAACGGTTCTATTTGAAAGCGAGAACAAAGAAGGATATATTCATGGGTTTACAGAGAATTATATTAGGGTAAAAACACCATGGAACCCTAAATTAGTCAATACCTTAAATAAAATTGCATTAACTGAGATCGATGAAGATGGAATTGTTCGTTTTGATTTTGTAGGAGAAATGGTGGCATAAAAAAACCAGAGCAATTGCTCTGGCCGTATAATAGTATATGTATTTATTTTAGATTCTTACTCCAACAGGTAACATCCTCTTGTATTGTCTGTGTTTTCTAACAAATTTAGCAATTTCAGGACTTGTTGGTACAATGCTCAAATTACGTTCGCTAATATTTTCGAAGACAGCCTTTAAAAAATCATCTTGGAAATTTTCTTTTTTTACTCCTTCAGGAATAATAAGTTTGGTTAAAAAGATTTTTCTTTCCTGCAGTGAATACTCAATTTTCGCTAATTGGTCATCCACTTTTAATTCGAATTGTCTTAAAAATTCGTTGTCAACTAACTCTTCAGCATTTATCATGGTAATATGTTTTTTATCAAATAATTATTATAGTTTATGACCATTATAATAATATGATGATTTCTTAACAAAAAGTTGGAAAAGAAATATTTAATTTTGCTAAGCAAATTTACAAAAAAATATTGTTAACATAAAGCTTTTAAAAGGTTATTAACATATGTCTAAAGAACTGATACACGTTTATTTAATGCCGGGTATGGCAGCAAATCCATCAATTTTTGAGTTCATTAAACTTCCTCAGGACCAGTTTGAAATTCATTGGCTGGAATGGATAATCCCTTTGAAAGATGAACCTTTAACAGATTATGCGAGACGAATGACAGACCAAATCGACCACAAAAATGTTGTTTTATTGGGCGTGTCTTTTGGTGGTATTCTGGTTCAGGAAATTGCAAAATATATTAAAGTGCGAAAGCTTTTTGTAGTATCCAGTATTATTAGTAAAAATCAACTGCCAAAACGATTTAAAATTGCCAAAAGAACTAAAGCCTATAAATTACTGCCTACACAATTATTAGGTAGTATTGATCTGCTGGCTAAATATGCATTTGGAGAATTTATAAAGAAAAGAATAAATCTTTATCGCAAATATCTATCGGTAGATAGTAAAGTATATTTGGATTGGGCTATAAAACAGATGGTTTGTTGGGATCAGGATAAACCTATTGATGGGTTAATTCAAATCCATGGGGATGAAGATGGGGTTTTTACAAATTCTTGTAATGAAAACTGTATTGTTATTAAAGGAGGCACTCATATTATGATAATTAATAAATACAAGTGGTTTAATGAAAATTTACCGAAACTTATTGTAAATTAGGCGATTAAATTTTTGGTTAAAACCTACTAATACTTATATTTATACAAACTTTACATTATGCGATTAATACAAAAGACCCTGTCATTTATTGGCTTAATTAGTTTAGCTGGATTGCTGATTTATGCAGTACAGGATGCTCCAACTGATGAAAACTTCGAGAAAAAACTAATAAACGATTATAATGTTTATGCGTTACAAGTTCCCGATTTTCTGGAATTTGCTGGAGAAAAAATGCCTTTAAAAAATCCTGATATTCTTGAAAGAATGGATAGAGAGTTATTAGTGAACACATATTGGCAGTCTAATGGGTTGCTCATGTTCAAGCGTTCACAGAAATACTTTCCTATTATTGAACCAATTTTAGCAAAAAATGGGATTCCGGATGATTTTAAATATCTGGCTGTGATTGAAAGTGGATTAACTAATGCTTCCTCGCCTGCTGGGGCTAAAGGCGTATGGCAAATATTAAAAGGGACAGGACGTGAATATGGACTGGAAGTAAATGATAATGTTGATGAACGATATCACATAGAGAAAGCTACTGAAGCTGCGTGTAATTATCTGAAAGAGTCCAAAGATCGATTAGGGTCATGGACACTGGCTGCTGCTGCATACAATGCCGGAAACTTAGGCATCTCAAGGCGTTTGGATGATCAAAAAGTTTCAAGTTATTATGATTTGTTACTAGGTGAAGAAACCGGCAGATATGTATTTAGAATTGTAGCTCTTAAAGAGATTTTGAATAATCCACAGAAATACGGATTTAACTTTAGAGAAAAAGATCTTTATAACCGAATTCCAACCTTTAAAGTTGAAGTTGATACAATTGTTGGTGATTTTGCTAAATTTTCTGAACAGTTTGGTATAAATTACAAAATTTTAAAAATTCATAATCCCTGGTTGCGTGAACCTCATTTAGATAATAAATCAGGACGTAAGTACGTGATCGAAATTCCTGAGAAAGGATATTATAAAACGACTCCGTAAATTATGAATACAACCCTGGTAGTTTCATTGATTGTGATTGGGCTTCTTGGTGGTTTGTTAAGTGGTATGTTTGGAATTGGTGGCGGCGTGATTATGGTACCTTTAATGGTATTTTTATTAAGTTTTTCTCAACATCAGGCACAAGGTACCAGTCTGGCAGTTTTGTCATTTCCAGTTGCGTTTGTTGCAGCCTATAATTATTATAACTCAGGAGAAAATGTTGTTGACTGGAAGTTTGCAGCCATTATTGCAATTAGTTTCATTCTGGGAGGATACTTTGGTTCTAAGTTGGCAATCTCGATAAATCAAACTGTATTAAAGAAGTTATTCAGCTTATTATTATTGGTGGCAGCAATAAAAATGTTCTTCAGTAAATAATTATCTGCTTCTTCGAGGTTGTTTGTGTCCGCCAAAATGCTGATTAGGCATTTGTGCTTTTTTCATGTTGTCTTTCATCATTTTTATCTGATCTGTCAACATGCCTTGTTTATCCAGCTTCTTTGCTTCAGTTAATAGTTTTTCGGCTTCTTGTTTTCTTCTTTTGCTGAATGCTATTCCTGCTAAATTCAGCTTGACCATTGCCATGTCATGACCCATGGATAAACCTAGTTTCTCGGCATTCCTGAAATGTTTTTCGGCTTCATTCATATTTGTTTGAGAAACCATGATTCCGTGTAAAAAACTATAATAGCCCTGTTGTTTTTTTACTAATGCAGATTTAGGATTTTTAATATAATTCAACCATTTTTGAGCACCTGGAAAATCCTGTTTTCTTAATCTTAGGAAAGCAAGAAGAATTAATTCGTTTTTAAAATATAGAAAAAGAAAAATTCCAGCCAGCAAAATAAGCATGATACCATTACCAATATAACCATCAATAATAAGCCAAACTCCATATAAAAATGAGGCTCCTGTCAGAATTAATTTAATATTTTTATTGAACATTGGATTTGATTTATTTTTGGACTGCAAAGTTAGTAAAAACTATTGTAAATATTTTTTAAATTAGATTTGTCAAATAGAAAAGGGTTTGTATATTTGCACCCGCGCATTAAAAGAATGAAAAGTGCGTTTTATTAGACTATTTAAACCGATTCATAAAGATATAGAGTAATGAAAAGAACGTTTCAACCGTCAAAGAGAAAAAGAAAGAACAAACACGGTTTTAGAGAAAGAATGGCTTCTGCTAACGGTAGAAAAGTACTTGCTCGCAGAAGAGCTAAGGGAAGAAAGAAACTATCTGTATCTTCAGAACCTAGCCACAAAAAATAATGATTAACAATTGTTGATATTTTAAAGGTGTTACTTATCGTAACACCTTTTTTTATACCTATAGGTTAACTATTTTTGAAATGAAAAAAATAAATGTATTTGTTACTTTTTAAGAATGAACAAATACATTTTTTATGAAAAGAAAATTTATTTACAGAATAAAAACATTTAAAATCCAATGCCAAAAAATCAAGATCTTAAATCCATATTAATAATCGGGTCCGGTCCAATAATAATAGGTCAGGCTTGCGAGTTTGACTATTCAGGAACCCAGGCACTTCGATCATTAAGAGAGGATGGAATTGAAACTGTTTTAATAAATTCAAATCCGGCAACCATCATGACCGATCCTACAATGGCCGATCATGTTTATTTATTACCCTTAACAACAAAATCTATTATAAAAATACTTGAAGAACATCCGGGGATTGATGCAGTTCTGCCAACAATGGGAGGTCAGACTGCTTTAAATTTATGCATTGAAGCGGATGAGAAAGGAATTTGGACCGATTATAATGTTAAGATCATTGGTGTTGACATTGCAGCTATAAATATAACAGAAGACAGGGAGCAATTTAGGGAGTTGATGCTTAAAATAGGAATACCTATGGCTCCACAAGCAACTGCCACTTCTTATTTAAAAGGAAAAGAAATTGCACAGGAATTTGGATTTCCTTTGGTGATTAGAGCCTCGTTTACTTTAGGTGGTGCCGGAGCTTCAATTGTTCATAAAGAAGAGGATTTTGACGAATTATTGACTCGCGGTCTGGAAGTTTCTCCAATTCACGAAGTCATGATCGATAAAGCACTTATTGGATGGAAAGAATACGAACTTGAATTGCTGCGCGATTCAAATGATAATGTTGTCATTATCTGTACCATTGAGAACATGGATCCTATGGGAATTCACACGGGAGATTCCATAACTGTTGCACCTGCTATGACGCTTAGTGATAGAACATTTCAGAGAATGAGAGATATGGCTATCCATATGATGCGAAGTATCGGCGATTTTGCAGGTGGCTGTAATGTACAGTTTGCGGTAAGTCCAGATGAAAAAGAGGATATTATTGCGGTAGAAATAAACCCAAGGGTGTCTCGTTCGTCAGCATTGGCCAGTAAGGCAACGGGTTATCCAATTGCTAAAATTGCTGCAAAACTAGCTATTGGTTATCATTTAGATGAATTAGAAAATCAAATAACAAAATCAACTTCAGCTTTATTTGAACCTACTTTAGATTATGTTATTGTTAAAATACCGAGATGGAATTTCGATAAATTTGAAGGAAGTGACAGAACTTTAGGCCTACAAATGAAATCTGTCGGGGAAGTGATGGGAATTGGAAGATCCTTCCAGGAAGCATTGCATAAAGCGACTCAATCTCTTGAAATTAAACGCAACGGTTTAGGTGCAGATGGTAAAGGTTATAAAAATTACGAGCAGATAATTGATAAATTGACCAATGCCAGTTGGGACAGAGTGTTTGTCATTTATGATGCTATTCAAATGGGAATTCCTTTAAGCAGAATCCACGAGATCACTAAAATTGACATGTGGTTCCTCAAGCAATATGAAGAGCTTTACTTTTTGGAAAAAGAAATTTCTCAGTACAGTATTGATACCATAGAGAAGGATCTGATGAGAGAAGCAAAACAAAAAGGCTATGGTGACAGGCAAATTGCTCATATGTTAGGTTGTTTAGAGAGTGAGGTTTACAATAAAAGGGTCGAATTTAATATAAATAGAGTTTATAAACTGGTTGATACATGCGCTGCAGAATTTAAAGCGCAAACTCCATATTTTTATTCCACTTTCGAGAATGAAGTAGAATTATCATCCGGACAGCGTTATTCTGATAATGAAAGTATTGTTAGCGATAAAAAGAAAATTATTGTTTTAGGATCCGGGCCTAATAGGATCGGGCAAGGGATCGAGTTTGATTATTGCTGTGTACATGGTGTTTTGGCTGCTGCTGAATGTGGTTATGAAACCATTATGATTAACTGTAATCCCGAAACAGTTTCAACCGATTTTGATCTTGCTGATAAACTTTATTTTGAACCTGTATTCTGGGAACATATCTATGATATTATTCGTCATGAAAAACCGGAAGGAGTTATCGTTCAGTTAGGCGGTCAGACCGCTCTTAAACTAGCCGAGAAATTAGACCGATATGGTGTCAAGATCATTGGTACAACATTTAAATCTCTTGATCTTGCAGAAGATCGTGGGTCTTTTTCTAATTTATTGAAAGAGAACAATATTCCGTATCCGGAATTTGATATTGCAGAAACTGCTGATGAGGCTTCAATAGTGGCTGACAAGCTTAATTTCCCAATTTTAGTAAGACCATCTTATGTGCTTGGAGGGCAGGGAATGAAGATCGTAATTAATAAAAAAGAACTCGAAGAACACGTAGTAGACCTTTTAAGAAAGATTCCAAACAATAAATTGTTACTAGACCATTATTTAGATGGAGCAATAGAGGCAGAGGCTGACGCCATCTGTGACGGAGAAAATGTATATATTATTGGCATCATGGAACATATTGAACCATGCGGGATCCATTCAGGAGATAGCAATGCAACATTACCACCATTTAACCTTGGTGAATTCGTTATGCAACAAATAAAGGATCATACAAAAAAGATAGCTTTAGCTTTAAACACGGTTGGACTAATAAATATCCAGTTTGCCATTAAAGATGACATTGTTTATATAATAGAAGCAAATCCCAGAGCATCCAGAACAGTGCCTTTTATTGCTAAGGCCTATGGTGAACCATATGTGAATTATGCAACCAAGGTTATGCTGGGAGAAAAGAAAGTCAAGGATTTTAACTTCAAACCTAAACTTAAAGGATTCGCAATAAAGCAACCGGTTTTTTCTTTTAACAAATTCCCTAATGTGAACAAGAAATTAGGTCCTGAAATGAAGAGTACTGGTGAAAGCATCTTATTTATTGATAGCTTAAAAGATGATCAATTCTATGATCTGTACTCTAGAAGAAAGATGTACTTGAGTAAATAGATACTTGCATTTTATTGAAAAAATTTTGCAATATAACGGATAATTAATCTTATTTTGTACTTTAATAGTATGAAAATTAAGCAATTAATAATTATTTGCTTCTTACTTGTTTCAAAAGGAGTTAATGCACAAATAGATATTTTTGAAATAGCCAGACATGGTTGTGCAGAAGATTTACAAGAAGTTTTTAAGAATTATCCAGACTTAATAAATTTTAAAAATGAAAGTGGATTTTCATCCATTAACAATAGCGTGTTATAATGGTAATTTAGAAGTTGCAACCATTTTGGCCAAAAAAGTTGATGATATTAATGTAAATAGTAAAGTTGGCACACCATTGATTGCTTCTGTATTTAAAAGTAATATTAAGATTGCACAAATGCTTTTGGAATTTGGTGCAGATGTTAATATTTCAGATCCCAAAGGAACAACAGCCTTGCATTATGGAATTAAATTTAAAAATAGCGACCTCATAAAATTATTAGTTGACAATGGCGCCGATATAAATATAAAAGATAATAAAGGTTTATCACCTTGGGATTATGCCAAACTAGAATAACAATGAAGAGATTTTAAAACTTCTAAAAAATTAGTATTATGAAAAAAATTACACTTCAAATTTTCAGTATTCTTTGTCTTATTACTTCGCTTTCCTTTGGTCAAACCTATACTTCAGGATCGCAAAGTATTACAGGATCTTTAGATGCGCAAATTGATATTAATACAACCACCAATATAGTGACCCTTACACTAATTGGCCCAACTTCTGGATGGCTTTCTTTAGGGTTTAATTCCTTTGGTCATGATAATGGAGATGTAGTAATGTTTGATGGCACAAATTTAGTTGATCGTACGTTTACTGGTGGTGATTCAGAGCCAACAACTGATTCTCAGGGGACGCATAATTGGACTGTTACAAGTAATACAACAAATGCAGGCGCTAGAACTGTTGTAGCAACAAGAGCACGAGTTTCAAGTGACACTGGTGATTATGATTTTTCTGCCACACCAACAACTTTGTTTGTTGTTGGAGCCTATGAAAATAATTTTAATATTAGTAATGAACATACTAATAAGGGTACAAGTACCTTGACCTTCGCATTATTAGGAGTTGATGATTATAATAAAATTCAATTTTCTATGTCCCCAAATCCAGCAACCTCAAACTTAAAAATTGTGTTGCCAAGTCATTTAAATAATTCATCAATAGAAATATTTGATGTGTTAGGAAGACAGATTTATATTGGGAATTTAATAAACACTCACTTTTCAGTAGTAGATGTTTCTACATGGAACAGTGGTGTTTATCTTGTTAAAGTACTAAATGATAATTCTTCACAGACGAAACGTTTTGTAAAACAATAAACACTAATTCATATAATTGGAGAGCGACCTTCGGGTCGCTTTTTTATTGTCTAAAATTATTTAATTACATTTGGGAAAAACATGTTATGAAAAGAATTTTCTTTTTACTATTTATTATGGGTTTTTCCCATAGCTATTCTCAGAGTGAAATTTTTGATGCCTCCCGAAAAGGGAATGTAAATGATGTCATTTCTATTTATGCAAAACATCCTAGTTCAATTAATCTGACCAGCAAGGATGGTTATACACCTTTGACTTTAGCTTGTTATCATGGTAATGAAGAAGTTGTAAAATTTTTAGTTGATAAGGTAGACACTATCAATGGAACTAGTGATTATGGTACGCCATTAATGGCTGCAGTTGTTAAAGGAAATTCAAACATTGTTGAAATACTTTTAGAGGAAAAAGCGGACACAAATATTGCTGATAACAATGGAACTACAGCTATGCATTACGCTGTAATGTTCAAAAAATATGAGATTATTAAATTATTGCTTCGAGCAGAGGCGGATATAAACTTAAAAGATAATAGAGGTCAATCTGCCCTTGATTATGCAGCAATTTATAATGATAAAAAAATTAATAATCTTTTAAAAAATATATAGTTATGAAAAAAATTACTTTATTTATTTTTCTTTTGATTCACGTCTTTTAGTTTTTCACAAACTTATTCTACTGGACCTATGAGTGTTAACACCTGGATACACCGTCAATTTGATGTAGACTGCGAATTCAATCAGTAACATTAACAATGATTGGTCCAGATAACAATGGCTTGGAGTTGGATCCTGATATTTCTGCATGACGGTATCCGGGAATTTAGGAGATGATGCCATGTTTGATGGAATCAAGTGGGTTAACAGATAGAAACTATGCCTAGCCAGTACTGGAGTACCGAATTTAGATGTGCTAGTCAAGATTGGACTAGTAATTGTCCAATTGCGACACAGTAGAGGATCTACCAGAACTGTTATTGCGACTCGAGAAGAGATACTGGTGATCGCTAATGATTTTGTTTTTCCTTCAACTAGGGTGCACTGACCCATTGCTTGGGCTTAAAAAGGATTCTAGTTTAACTTTTGGTTATCATGGTGGAACAAGAGGAGGCAGTTGCTTGCCAATTTAACTCTTGGAACAGAAGATTTTGAAATTTCTAATTTTAAAATTATTCCGAATCCAGTAACTTCCGAATTCAGTATTGAACTTCCTACAAGGAGTTGAATCAGCCAAATACAAATTTTTGATGTTTTAGGTAAACAATTGATATCTGGTGAAATTTCAAAATTAAATTCAATAGTAGAGGTTTCCAGTTTACAATCTGGAGTTTATATGGTAAGAGTAAGTAGCGGTAATTCTTCTCAAACTAAAAGGTTTATAAAACAATAGTCTAGTTGATACGGGATTGTTCTAGTGGCTGAATTAATAATAATTTTATAATTGATTGACTTACACACATAATTTATGGAGTATTTTATTTCTTATTAGCTAGTTTTAAAAGAGCATTTTCCGATTTTATCAGATCTAAATAATCATTCAACTTAAACTCAGAAGATTTAAAAGCATTTATCCTTTTTTTGGACTGTTCTTTCTTATTATACTTCGTGAGAAACGACGAATACTGTTTTCAGACTCTAAAATAATTCCGGGAACCGATACATTATTGCCATTTTCATCTTTTGCAACCATAGTGAAATACGAAGAATTGCAGTGCTTTTTTATTCCGGTTTGTATGTTTTCAGATTCGACCCTTACACCAATAACCATCGATGTTTTCCCTGTATAGTTAACAGAAGCTTTTATGTGATCAATTCACCAAATAGGGTTCAAGAAATCAACTTTATTAACCGATGCAGTGACACAATAATGTCCCGAATGCTTTGAAGCGCATGCAAAAGCTATTTGATCCATTAAGCCTAAAATAAATCCACCATGTATTTTACCACTAAAGTTAGAATTGGAAGGAAGCATTAATTGCGTTATGGATACTTGAGATTCTTTAACGTTTTTAAACATATTTAAATTTTTAATCATTCTCGTCTTCAGCACGTTTTATTATTGCCTCAGGAAGTGATTTTTTTGCTTTAGCTCCCATTTTCTTAAGTTTTTCAACACTTGTGATCAGATTTCCTTTTCCTTCTACCAATTTGTTCATAGCAGCAGAATAATCCGTTTTAGCAGAATCCAATTTTTTGCCGACTCCAGTTAAATCGCTAACCAAGCCTTCAAATTTATCATATAGCGCTCCAGCTTGCCGAGCTATTTCAATTGCATTTCGTTGTTGTTTTTCATTGTTCCACATGGTATCAATGGTCCTTAATGTTGCCAATAGAGTAGAAGGCGTTACAATTACTATATTCTTTTCAAAAGCCTTATTGTAAATAGAGTTATCTTCATTTATTGCTACTGCAAAGGCCGGCTCTATAGGGATGAACATCAGCACAAAATCTGGAGATTCAATATCATACAGATCTTCGTATTTTTTATCAGATAATTGGTCCACATGTTTCCTAATAGAATTTACATGAGCTTTTAAGAATTTTGGTCTATCATCCTCATCAGCATTGACATAGCGTTCATAGTCAGTAAGTGAAACTTTACTGTCAATGATCATGCGTTTATTATCCGGAAGGTGCAAAACCACATCCGGAAGCACACGTGAACCGCCTGCAGTGGTAAAACTTTGTTGTACAAAATATTCTCTATCCTTTTCCAGACCGGACTTTTCTAACACACGCTCCAAAACCAATTCACCCCAGTTTCCCTGCATTTTGCTATCACCTTTTAAAGCCTTGGTTAAGTTAGTAGCTTCTTTAGTCATTTGAAGATTTAGATCCTTTAATCCTTCTAACTGAGTTTTTAAAGCAGAATGCATGCTGATGCTTTCCTTTTGCGTGTCTTCTACTTTTTTCTCAAAGACTTGGATTTTTTCCTGCAGAGGATTCAGAATTTGCTTTATATTTTCTTTATTCTGCTCAGTAAATTTTAAAGATTTTTCCTCAAGAATTGTATTAGCTAAGAGTTTAAATTCCTGTCGCAACTGATTTTGTCTTTCCTCCAATTCTTCATCACGTTTTAGGTTTTGCTGTTGTAGATTTTCATATTCAGAGTTTTTACGAGTAAGCTCTGTATTCAAAAAATCTTTTTCACGACGGATCTCTTCACGTTCATTTTCAATCTTATTCAGATTCAATTTTAATTCGTCAATACTTAATTGCATTTGGCTTTGTCTTTCCTCTAACATGCTTTTTTCGCTTTTACTTTTTAATTTTGAAAAAAGCATGCCTAAAATAGCTCCAATTATGGCTGAAACAAGAATTGAAATGATGAGAATAAGGTTATTAGTCCATTAAAAAAGAAGTTTAACCAAAGATAAATTTTTTAGATCTAAGTTTGAAACGCAAAGCCTGAAGATTTCAGTTTTATTTTTTCACTTTAAAACTTCCCGTTTTTTTATCAAAAATAATCAGGTCTTTTGGAAATAGAGAATTAAAAGAACTATTCGCTATTAGATTACCAGGAGAATCGATGACTGTTTTATCTTTTGTCATTAAAATGATCTTATCACATAATTGAATTGCGAGATCTATTTCATGGGATGAAAATAAAATAGTCTTATTGGTTTCTTTAGCAAGCTTTTGAAGTAATTTAAGTATGAATGCTTTGTGATACATATCGAGATGAGTAGTGGGCTCATCTAAAATAATTAGATCAGTATCCTGTGCCAAAGCACGAGCGATCATTACTTTTTGAAGTTGACCATCGCTTAATTCAAAGCATTTTTTATGTTTTATATCCTCAATATTAGTCTGAGATATTGCTTTGTCAATGATTAAAATATCGTCTGATGATAAATTACCTACCCAGTTGGTATAGGGCTGTCTGCCTAATGCGACCAATTCAAAGACTGATAGATTTTTTGAAGCAACCTGTTCTGTTAAGACTAAACTCAATGCTTTAGCCAGTTCATTGGAATGAAAATGCATCAGGCTTTTATTATTAATTATAATTTGTCCTTTTAAAGGGTTTTGTACCTTCGTGAGCGTTTTTAATAAAGTAGATTTACCTATACCATTCGCTCCAACTAAACCAATTAATTCGCCTTGATGTAACTCAATATTGATATTGGATGTTACAATAGTTTGCACTTTTTTAGATGAATAACCTATGGATAGGTTTTCGGTTTTAAGGATTATATGTTGGTTTTTTTCTTCCAAAAATGTTTAATATTAATTTTGTCATGCTGAACTTGATTCATCATCTAAATGGATTCCGTATCAAGTACGGAATGACAAGTCTTTTTTCTTTAGTCTTTCATCTATTGTCTAACTAAAATATCATTTTTCGTTTTCTTACCAATAACCAAATAACTACAGGAGCACCGATCAATGACGTTATTGCATTAATAGGTAAGGTGTAATCACTTGTTGGCAATTGAGCGATACTATCACAAATCAGCATGATGATGGCTCCAAATAAAAATACAGCAGGTAATAAAATTTTATGATTCGAGGTGTTAAATACTTGTCTGGTTATATGGGGAATTGCTAAACCAATAAAAGCAATTGGCCCGGCAAAAGCGGTTATTGTTCCTGCCAATAAACTCGTTGCTACTATTATTAGCATGCGACTTTGCTTAATGTTCAAGCCAAGACTTTTTGCATAATTTTCTCCCAGAAGCAATGTGTTTAAAGCCTTAATTGAGAAGATGCTTAAAAGTATTCCAAATACATAAATAATAAAGAATACCATTAATTCATTCCATGATAAATTTCCAAGACTGCCAAATCCCCAAAAAATGTATTGTTGCAATTGTTCGGCTGAACTAAAATAGGAGAGAACACTAACAACTGCTGCTGTAATACTTCCGAACATCAATCCAATAATTAAAATTGCCATTGTATCTCGTACCCTTGTAGATACGATCATGACTGCCAATAATACTAAAAAACTACCTAAACTTGCAGCAATAACCAAACTCCATTTTGAGATTAAAATGGTTGCTAAGAAACCACCAAACATAGATGCTCCCATTATTACCAAAGCTACTCCTAAACTCGCTCCAGACGTAATACCAAGGACAAAAGGTCCTGCCAAAGGGTTTCTGAATAAAGTTTGCATTAATAATCCTGAAATACCTAAACCAGAACCAACTAAAATAGCTGTAAAGGCTTTGGGTAATCTGTAATCTTGGATGATATATTGCCAATTTTCGTTATCGATAGAGCTAACTAAACTTTTGAATATTTCTTTAGTGGGAATAGAAACAGAACCCAAATTCACATTCATTACAAAGCATCCTATTAATAAAAGAACTAAAAGGATAAATGAAAGTTTATATGTTTTGGTTTCTGGCAACTATTCTAAAGGTTTAAAAAAATATGTAGTGTAATCTTCTAACAATTCCGGATGACAAATTTTAATGATGTCTTTTAATACTAAATCTGGTCTTGCTGTTCCAAGTTCGTAATATAAAACGCCTCCGGTTTTTCCAGTTGTATTTGTGAATGAATATACACGTTTTGATTTAAATGCATCAAACTTAGTGTAATGTGGATTAGCTTTTTTTAAAGCTTCTAAACTTGTATAATTAGATGGACTCAACCAAATATTGGCATCTTTAGCTTGATTGAATACCGTTTCAAAATTAAGAGCTAAACTTCCTTTTCCTTTTGTGTCACTCCAAAGATAATTTACATTGGCATCGTTTAAAAATTGAGCTTCTGTACTACCACCACTTGGTAAATACCAAATGTCTTTATGCATTGCACCACTTAAAATAGTAGGCTTTTTCGTAGTTTTTGAAGCCAATTCTTTAGCTTTTAAATAGTCGGATTCAATTGAATTAAAAATAGAATCTGCTTCTTTTTCTTTATTAAACAATACTCCGAAGAATTTAATCCATTCGGCTTTGGCAAGTGGAGAATCTTCAAGCCAATCACCATTATAGATCACAGGAATATTAGCCTTTTGGATGTTCTCAAAGGTTTTGTTAACACCATCAACACCAAAACCTATAATTAAGTCTGGCTTTATTTCTAAAAGCACTTCAGTATTAATGCCTTCATTCTTACCCAGTTCTCTAATTAAACCATCTTCAATACGTTGCCTTGTTTTTTCTGATGAGATATAAACAGTTCCGGGAAAACCAACCAATTTGTTTTCAACACCTAATAGTTCCAAAGCAGGAATATGAGTAGTTGATGTAACTACAATTTTTCTTGGACTATAAAAACCAGCTACCAAATGTTTTGGTTTATCAGCAACGTAGGCAGTAGTAGAATCTAAAAGTTCATAAACCAAATCATTTTGTGAGTTCTTCCAAGGGCTTTTAATAGTGATCACGTACTTATCATAAGAACCTTTAATGGTTAAGCCTTTTGCATATTTAAAAACAATGTCTTTTTTTAAATTTTGAAATTCAATTTTTGCTGTTTTAAGACTACTAGTTCCCTGCGAATTATTAGATTCATTCTTACAGCTAAATAGTATTGTACATAAACACAATAAAAAAAATCTATGTTTCATTAGTTTTCGTAACATAAGTAACTGTTAACTGGTATTATCATTTTTACTTTTGTGTAAAGTATACAATATGCGCGATGGTTCAAATTTAACAATATATATAGTAGCCGGAATAATAATACTTCATTTTTTAGTGGGCTTTATTTACTTAATTTATAAAATGAATAAGAAAAAGTAAATTTAGTTTAACCACCTTATCTAATATCACGTATTTTTGCACTGAAATTTGGTTCGTATTCCTTAATGGAATTGGATTAAAAGGGAATCTGGTGTGAATCCGGAACTGTTCCCGCAACTGTAAGTTTTTGTCCGAACTTGATTCGACACCTTTTTAGAGATGTTATTACTTCTAAAGCCACTGACATTTTAGTTGGGAAGGTGAAAATAGCATAAAACAAGTCAGGAGACCTGCCTTTTTCACAACAAATTATTATTAAACTTTCGGGATAAAAGTTTTGTATGATAAAACATACGACTCTCGAGCTATTTGCAATAAAAAATGTATAAAAAACATTGGTTTTTTAGTATGATTTGCATGCTTGTTCTTTCTTCTGGTTATACTCAAGAGAAAGAATTAACAGATCAACCTACTCAACTGGATGAAGTTGTGGTTACTAACTCAAAATTTGAATTAAAACGAGAAAATTCCGGAAAGGTAATTACCAAAATTACTCAAAAGGAATTGGTTCAATTACAGGGCAAGAGTATTGCTGAAATAATTAATGCAACCGCCGGTATAGAAATTAACGGGACAAAAAGTAATGCGGGACAAAATTTAAGCTATTTCATTCGTGGTGGCCGGAACAGACAGGTACTGATTCTAATTGATGGCATAGCGGTAAGTGATGCTTCACAAATTGCTAACGATTATGACCTAAGATTGTTAAATACCGATCAGGTGGAATCAATTGAAATACTGAAAGGAGCTTCCAGCACCTTATACGGATCTGGTGCTGCTGCGGCAATAATCAATATCAAGTTGAAAGAAGCGTCAGAAAAAAAAACTTCCTTGAATCTGACCAGTGTTTTTGGAAGTAATCAGTCTCAGAATGATAAAAACTATGTCATTGAAGATTTTAGAAATAGTGTTTCCATGAATGGTACTCTAAAAAAATTCAATTATTTGGTCAGTTTTGGGAATCAGTTTACGGATGGGTTGTCGGCCATTGCGAATGGATCAGAAACAGATCCATTTAATTCTATTAATGGAAACTTAAAACTAGGCTATAGATTCACAGATTCATTTAAGTTGAATGTTTATGGCAGTTTTGATAAGTTTAAAGCGGATTTTGATGATGGATTTGCTTTTACAGATGCCGATAATTTATCAATTACAAATCAGTTTAGAATAGGACTATCTCCGCGTTTTGAATATAAAAATGGAAGTATTGCAGTGAATGCAGCCTATAATAATACAGAACGTGAAATTGAATCCGATTTTCCAACTAAGTTTAAAGCAGAAAGCTTAATTGCTGATGCCTATAACAAGTATAATTTTAATGATACTTTTTATACCGTTTTAGGAGTGAATATTCAGGATAACAATATGGAAAGCTATGTTATTCCTTTTGGGAGTGATGATTTCGAGCAAAGCATTAATTCCGATAATGCTTCTTTTACAATTATTGACCCTTATGCTAATGTGGTTTATGAATCTGATTTTGGTCTGAGTCTAAATGCGGAGCACGACTGAATAATCATAGTGAATATGGTTCTCATTTTGTGTATAGTATTAATCCATCTTATAAAAAAGACCTAGAATTTGGATATATCAAAGGATTTGGCGAGTTATAGTTCTGCTTATATCACACCTTCATTGTATCAATTATTCGAACCTACTTACGGAAATGCAGATTTACAACCAGAAGAAAATAAGACTTTTGAGCTAGGAGCAGAAGTTAATATCAAGGATAAAGCTACTTTAAGTATAGTTTATTTTAACAGGAAGGAGACTAATTTTATTGATTTTAAAGATTTGGGTGGGTTTGTTTTTCAATATAAAAATATTGACGAAGATTTCACTGCAAGCGGATTGGAATTCATAGCAGATTATAAATTTTCTGATAGATTGAACCTGAATGCAAATGCAACCTATACTATAGTTGATGAGGACCTTAATCTGCGTATTCCTGAATTAAAGATTAATGCCAGGATAAATTATCAATTCTGTCCCAAAACATTTATGAGTTTGAGTTATCAATTTAATGATGATAGAAAAGATGCTTTTTATAACAATACTACCTTTATAACAGAATATGTAAACCTAAAAAGTTATAGTTTGTGGGATTTCTATGTTAGCAGAAAAATTGCCAAGGATAAAATGACCTTGTTTGTTAATGTTACCAATATCTTGAATGAAGAATATCAAGAGTTATATGGGTATTCAACCAAAGGTAGAAATATTAATATTGGATTTAGTTTAAGTTTATAAATGAAAAAACCGCTTCAGGCGGTTTTTTCATAATTAATTCCTTTCCGGAAATTCATTGTCTACAAACATCCTGTCTTTTATAGGTGAGAATTTATGTCGGTCACCAAGAGATTTAAGTTCTTGAATTTGAATAGGTTACTATGCCTTCCGGTTCCTTGAATTTGGGTTATAGCTTCGGCAAGAAGTGGTTCGTTTGCATCTCCTAAAATTCCAAGATTTCCAATATCCTCACTTAATGTCACAGATGGTTCCAAACCATTATCATAATCTGATACACCATCTTTATTTGCTGACTTAAAAACTAAAGGCTGAATGGCATATGTATGATTTGGGTTGGCATTTTCTCTTCTAAAATTAGGTGAATCATAAATAGTTGTAGAAGCCTGATATTTTCCTCTTGTTGCAGTTACCAATTTGAATGACTTCAATATATGGTTTTAACGAGTTAATAACCAATTCACTGGCTGATGCTGAATTTCTTGTTGTTAAAACATATACTCTATTAAGATTAAGACTATTTAAGGTTGAACCACTATTCAGTTCATTTGTAAATCTGTAAATGAGTGATTCAGGATCAGTTTCTTCATAAAATGCCTGCCATTCGCTGTTCCATTGATTTGTTGAAAAAACTTCAGTGTAATATTGTCCGGTGATCATACTGCCCAAATTTACGGCAGAACTTACGAAGCCTCCCGGATTATAACGAAGATCTAAAACCAGTTCAGTTATGTTTGAGCTGGCAAAAGTACCAAAGGCATCATTTAATTGGTCATCAAAATTTCGATTGAAGAAGTTATACATTAAGTACCCAATATTGTTCCCATCTACATTAATAACTTCTGCTTCTAAAATAGGATTTTCTGTATAGGCTGCCTTCGTTAGAGTAACACTTTCAGTACCGGGAATAATTTGATCATCCTCTGTTTCAGGAGTGCCATTATTATCATAAGTTCCTAATCCTAGAGTATAGGTAGTCGAATTATAGATATCTAAATAGTTGCTTGTATTCAATTGTGTATCATTAATTGTATAGAATACGTCTCCTCTTTCCAGTCCCTGTGCTTCGGCACTCGTATTAGGCATGATATATCTGACAAATCCAAATACATCTGTATCACTTCCGGGAACTAAACGCAGATCAAAATCCATTCCATCACTGACAGAAGTTCCACCCAGAAATTGTTCAAATGCAATGTAGTCATCCAGTATTACACTATACTTATCGACATTTTGACGATCATAGATCAAACTTTCAAACAAACCTTCTGGACTAGTGAACATATTTAAATATTCCTGAAAATCAATATCTGATGAAAAGCGGTCATTGGCCAAATCCGGAACGTTGTCTTTATACAAATAGTATAAATTCATCCCTTTCCAAATAAAGCTTTTAATATTGGAGTTGGCAGTTATATCATCATCAAAATCGCTGAAACAACCAATAAATAAAGTAGCTGACACACGCGAGTATTACAATTTTTTTAAGTAATTGCATATTTTTCTTTTTCAAATTTTGGTATTAAAACTCTAAAATTAATTACATTATTGTAATATAAAAATAAATTGTAACAAATATTGCTATCAATCGTCGTAATAATGAATAGCAGCAAAAAGCTAGGGATTAACCAAACCAAATAAATGAATCAGGCAGAATTTTTAAATATAGTTGTGCCATTTAAAGATAAGATATTCCGTTTAGCAAAGCGGATATTGATATCGAAGGAAGAGGCAGAGGATGCTACACAAGAAGTGTTGTTGAAACTCTGGAAAAATAAAGAGCAGATACAGAATTATAAAAATGTAGAAGCTTTTTCAATGACGATGACAAAGAATTTTTGTCTGGATAAGTTAAAATCAAAACATGCACAGAATTTAAAGATTGTGCACAGTAATTATAAAGATGAGAATGTATCCTTGCAAAAGCAAGTTGAATTAAATGACAGTATTAGTTGGGTAGGAAAAATAATTGAAAATTTACCCGAGCAGCAAAAATTAGTGATCCAATTAAGAGATATAGAACAATATGATCTGGAAGAAATAGCAAAAATGCTGGAAATGAATAATACAGCAGTGAGAGTAACACTATCCAGAGCGAGAAAAACAATAAGAGAACAATTAACAAATACACACAGTTATGGTGTTAAATAATATAGAGAAGTTAATAGAAAAGTACGAAAACGGAGAATCTACTTTAAAGGAAGAGCAACAGTTAAAAGACTATTTTTCTCAAGAAACTGTAGAGCCACACCTGGAAGTTTATAAATCAATGTTTCAGTATTTTTCGGTGACCAAGGAAGAACAATTTACTAAAGACGTTCCATTGATCCCGATAACGATAGGGACTAAAAAGACATATGCGATGTATAAATGGATTTCTGTCGCGGCAATAGCGGTTCTTATGTTTGGTATATATTTTCAAAATACAAGGCCAAACGATGAAATTGATCCGGTATTGGCTCAACAAACTATGGAGGCATTGAACTTACTATCTTTGAACTTTAATAAAGGAACATCTAGTGTGAGTCTTTTGTCCTCAAACTTTACTAAAGGTGCTGAAAATATTGCTTATGTAGGCACTTTTGGAGAAACAACAAATAAAATTTATAAAAACAAGTAAACAACAAGAATTATGAGAAAGTTAGTATTAATATTAGCATTAGCCATTTTACCGGTAGTTTCATTTGCTCAAAGTATATTTGATCAATTTGAAGACCTTGACGGTGTAACATCAGTAGTAGTTAACCAGAACATGTTTAAACTACTTTCAAAAATTGATGTAGAAACAAACGATCCTGAATCTCAAGATTATATTAATATGATCCAGAATTTGACAAGTTTAAAAGTATTAACAACTGGAGATGAAGCGATTTCAGCAAAAATGAAAAGCGAAGTAGACCGTTATTTGAATAAGGCGAAATTACAGGAACTTATGAGAGTAAAGGATGGGGAGCAGACAGTTAAGTTTTACATCAAAGAAGGTAAAAATGAAGATCATGTAAGTGAATTGCTTATGTTCATAACAGGATTGAAAGAAGTTACCAAAGATTCCAATGTGACTATTAACGGTCAAAAGCGTGAATTTGAAACAGTATTATTAACTCTAACAGGAGATATAGACCTTAAACAAATATCCAAGTTGACAAATAAAATGGATATTCCCGGTGGTAACCAGTTAGAAAAGGCAGGTAAAGAAAAGAAAAGAATTTAGGTCATGAAGATACCAATCATAAAATTAATCATAGGATGTTTCTTGATTACAACTGTCATTAGTTGTAATCAAGGACCTTCTTTACAAAGTTATTTTGTAGACAATCAGGAAACCAATAATTTCACAACAATTAGTCTGCCAACAACAGTAGTGAGTTTTGATGAGTCGAAATTGACAGAAGATCAAAAACAAGCCTATAAATCGGTGAAACGTTTGAACTTTTTAGGTTATAGAATGAAAGAGGGAAATGAAGTTGAATATAAAGCAGAATTACAGAAAGTAAATTCTATACTTAAAGATAAGAAATACAAAGAGTTAATGCGGATGGGAAACAACGAAGATGGGAAAGTATTAATTAAATATTTAGGAACTGAAACAAAGATAGATGAGCTTATTGTTTTTGGAAATGCAAATGATCAAGGTTTTGGAATACTTCGTGTTTTAGGTAAGAATATGCAACCGGACAATATGGTAAAATTGGTAGATGCTATGCAGAATGCAGATATTGACGAAGATCAGTTAAAAGGAATAACAGATTTCTTTAAATAGGAATAAAAAAGTCATAAAAAGAAAAATCCCGATTTAATCGGGATTTTTTTTGTTCTTTAAGGCAAGGATCAAATTGACTATAACGGTTAAAAAACCAATCAGAATTACAAAAATTACCATAAAATTATCCAATATGTCAAGCACACCTGCAAGAAAAAAGCAAGCAGTGACTAAAGCTGTTAATAAGATGGTTTGCTTATTGGTTAAAAACATCGATTTAAATTATATTCCCGTATAATTTTGCGGAGTGATCTGTTTTAATTCTGATTTTATTTTATCACTTACTTTTAAAGTTTCAATAAAATGTGCAATAGAGGATTTGGTAATTGCCTCGTTCGTTCTGGTCAATCCCTTTAAGGCCTCATATGGATTAGGATAACCTTCACGACGCAGAATAGTTTGAATAGCTTCCGCTACAACAGCCCAGTTATTCTCCAGATCTTCATAAAATTTGGATTCATTCAAAAGCAATTTATCCAATCCTTTTAGAGTAGACTTAAAGGCGATCATGGTATGTCCAAAAGGCACGCCAATATTTCGTAAAACAGTACTGTCTGTAAGGTCTCTTTGCAATCTGGATATTGGAAGTTTAGCCGATAAATGCTCAAAAATAGCATTGGCAATACCTAAATTTCCTTCGCTATTCTCAAAATCAATCGGATTCACTTTATGTGGCATGGCAGAACTGCCAACCTCACCTTTTTTAATGGTTTGTTTGAAATAATCCATTGAGATGTAAGACCAAAAATCTCTGTTCAAATCAGTAATTATAGTATTGATTCTTTTAAGACAATCAAATAAGGCAGCCATATGGTCATAGTGCTCAATTTGTGTAGTTGGAAAAGAATGCTGCAATCCTAATTTTTCCTGAATAAATCCGGATGCAAATTCTTTCCAGTCAATTTCAGGATAAGCTACTTTATGAGCGTTAAAATTTCCGGTAGCACCACCAAATTTTGCAGCACTTGGAATATCATTCAATAAATTGAATTGCTCTTCTAATCGTACAACAAACACCTCTATTTCTTTACCAAGTCGGGTAGGAGAAGCCGGTTGACCGTGTGTTCTGGCCAGCATTGGAATATTAGCCCACTCTTTGACCAGTTCTTTTAATTTTTTGACTAGTCTAAAATACTCAGGAACATAAATATCGTTCATTGCATCTTTTAAACTTAATGGAATAGCTGTATTATTTATATCCTGTGAAGTCAATCCAAAATGTATGAATTCTTTGTATTTTCCTAATTTTAATTCATCAAATTTTTCCTTAATGAAATATTCAACGGCTTTTACATCATGATTCGTAATTTTTTCTATTCCCTTGATAACTAACGCATCCTCTTCAGAAAAATCTTTATGAATAGCTCGAAGATCTTTAAATACTTTAGTATCAACTTCTTTTAATTGAGGTAATGGTATTTCACAAAGTGCAATGAAATACTCAATTTCAACCAGAACGCGATATTTTATAAGAGCCTGTTCTGAAAAAAAATTTGACAGCTCATAGATCTTATTTCTATATCTCCCATCTATTGGAGAAATTGCATTTAACTCATTTAAAGACATAGTGACAATTGTTTTTTGAAGTTTCAAATATAGTTATTAACAGCTTATTAATAAGCTTAAAAATACTTATATTAGTTCATAAATACATTTAAAATGAAGAAATATCTTATAATTATTGCTGTTATTGTACCTCATTTTCTAAGTGCCCAATCATATAAAAAATCTGAACCATTTACCCATACCTATTCAATTGTTGCAAGAGATTCAGTTACTGGAGACATGGGTGTTGCGGTACAAAGCCACTGGTTTAGTGTTGGCAGTGTAGTGTCTTATGGAAAAGCTGGAGTTGGAGTAGTGGCAACGCAATCCTTGGTGAATCCTAGTTATGGTCCAAAAGGATTGGCTTTAATGGAACAAGGCTTATCTCCTCAACAAGCATTGAATGCTTTGCTTCAAAACGATAAAGGTGAGATGTACAGGCAGGTTGCTTTTTTAAATGCAAAAGGTGAAGTCGCTACTCATACAGGAAAATTATGTATTGCAGAGGCCGGACATAAACAAGGATCAAATTTTTCGGTTCAGGCCAATATGATGCTGAATAATACTGTTTGGGATGCCATGGCAAACGCATTTGAAAATACAGAGGGACCTTTGAGTGAAAGAATTTTGGCATCTTTGAAAGCAGCTCAAACTGAAAAAGGAGATATCAGAGGGAAACAATCGGCCTCAATTTTGATCGTAAAAGGAAAAGCAACAGGCAACTCCTGGGAAGATACCATTATGGATCTAAGGGTTGAAGATAATGAAAACCCTTTGGAAGAATTGGAGCGATTAATCAAAATCCATAATGCTTATGATTTTATGAATAAAGGTGATCTTGCTATGGAAGAAGGAAACTCCAAAAAGGCTGAAGAACTTTATATGAAGGCTCAGAATTTGTTTCCTGAAAATCTGGAAATGCAATACTGGTATGCCATTAATTTGCTAAACAATAAAGATTTCAAAAATGCCAAACCTATTTTACAGGCAATTTTTATGAAGGATCCAAACTGGAGAACCTTAACTTCAAGACTCGTAAAAAGTAAACTTTTAGTAATATCTAATGAAGATCTCGAGTCTGTTTTGAAACTTTGATCTTTCTTAACAATATGTTTGGCTCTGGCTTTAAATCCGCTGCTTTGTATATGGAAATCCCTGTTTAAGGATCAAAAGTAATTCAGGATGTATCCAATCGTATTCTGTACCTAATAAATATAGACTGTTCATCGCATAAGCTTTAGGTGCAATTTTTTCATCCTTTATCAACCAGTCAAAGCAAGATTCAATGATCTTTTCTTTGTGATTGGAATTTAAAGCTTGCTTTACAGCATTATCTTTTTTAGAGTAATAGGCTTCAATGAGACATTCACATATTTTAGCCATAGGTCTCACTGCAGAATCTAAATGGACTTTATGCATTTCACTAGTAATTCTATCTAAATGAGGGATAAGAAGTTCCAAATTATCTCTGGCAGCGAATTCCAGCATCCACGCAGCTCTTGGAGATCTTTTATCGTCAGTCCTAAACATAAATATTTAACACTAAAGGAATCAATTCGGGCTCGTCTGATAACCATTTGAGCATATTTCAACCTGTTGTCTCGGCAATGATTGACATATTTTAATTCTTCATATAATTGGTCTTCAGTCAACAGATTTTCTTATTTTTAATAACTAAAATTACTGAAATGAAGATTATTAAAAAAATCCTATTCTTTTTGCTGATCATATTATTGATAGCACAATTTTTTGGACCTGAAAAAAACCAGGGAGAAATAGCAAGTATTAATGCTTTTATGAAAGAGACAAACCCACCGGATGAAGTCATTTTGGTTTTAAAACAGGCTTGTTTTGATTGTCATAGTGACTTCACAAGATATCCTTGGTACAACAACATCACACCGGTAAACTACTGGCTTAATGATCATGTGGAGCATGGTAAAAAGGAATTGAATTTTTCTAAATGGGCTGAATACTCATTAAAAAGAAAGGATCATAAGTTGGAAGAAGTGATCGAAATGGTTGAAAAAAAGGAAATGCCATTGCCTTCTTATACCTGGACACACAAAGATGCCAAATTATCGGATACTCAGATTCAATCTGTAAAAGCTTGGGCAGAAAAAGTAAGATTAAGCTATTCCTTATTGCCAAAACCGGAATAGATAGGTGCCAAAAAAGCTTTTAATTATTGGATTTGTATGGCCTGAACCTAAAAGTTCTGCTGCCGGTAGCAGAATGATGCAACTTATTAGTGCCTTCAAGTCGAGAGATTATGTTATAACCTTTGCTAGTTCAGCTTTAAAAAATGATAGATGCCTTTAATTTAGATGAATTAGGAATTGCTCAAGACAGCTATTGAATTGAATAGCTCATCCTTTGATAAATTCGTTAAAAAACTAAATCCCGATGTTGTTTTATTCGATCGGTTCATGACGGAGGAACAATTTGGATGGAGAGTGGAAGAACAATGTCCAAAAGCCTTGAGAATTTTAGATACAGAAGATCTTCATTGTTTGCGAAAAGGAAGAGAACAATCTTATAAGGATAGGAAACCATTTAATAGATTTTACTTATTCAATGAGACTGCAAAACGCGAAATAGCCAGTATTTACAGATGTGACCTAAGTCTGATAATTTCTGAAGTAGAAATGGAAATACTTATCAATCATTTCAAAATTAAT
>CAVRNW010000007.1:0-107651 GCA_963722665.1 uncultured Flavobacteriaceae bacterium | reverse complement strand
CATCAACCCTCTCATAGGTATGCGCACCGAAATAATCGCGTTGTGCCTGAATTATATTAGCCGATGAATTTGCTGTTGTATGGCCATTGAAAAAGTTAAGCGAGTCACTCAAACAAGGAATTGGCAATTCCTTCAAAATACATTGTGACACCACTTTGTCTGCAGATGGTTTTATGGCTATTATTTGTTGAATTATTGTTTTGTTTTTTAGAATTGAATTTGAAGATTTTAAAACCTCAACCAAATCAACCATTAAATCTGATTTAATAATACAACCTGCAGTCCAGATCCTTGCTATCTCACTTAAATTTAAATTCCATTTATAAGTATTGGATGCTTGCTGAATTAAGTGAAGTCCCTGATAATGATTGATGATTCTGGCAAACTGATATGTGTTCAGCAAATCTTTTGACGAACAGTTGATTTGAACATCATTCTCTGTTCTGTAAAGGTTTTGCGCCTCAACTCTGTCCTCCTTAAAAAATGAAGCAAACCGAGCAAATAAAGCCGAAGCAATCATTGTGCTTGGAGCACCTAATTCGGCAGTAGCAATAGTGGCCCAGTTTCCTGTTCCTTTATTGCCGGCTTTATCCAATATTTTGTTGACTAACCAGTCGTTACCTTCTTTTTTTCGAAGAATGTCAACTGTAATATCCAATAAATAACTACTTGCTGTCGCTTTCCAACTCTCCAAAACATTTGCTATTTCATCCGGATCTTTTCCTGTTGATGAAAGGATTCCATACACTTCTGCCAATAATTGCATTTCGGCATATTCAATGCCGTTATGAACCATTTTTACAAAATGGCCACTTCCTTCCGGACCAATGTATGTGCAACATGGTAAGTTTTTATCATCTTTTGCGGCAATCTTCTCCAGGAAAGGTTGAACTTTTTTATAAGCCTCTTTATCTCCACTTGGCATAATGGATGGTCCTTTAAGTGCACCTTCTTCGCCTCCGGAAACTCCTGTTCCAATAAAGTGAATGTTCTTGGATTGCAAATACTCAAAACGTTCTTTGGTTTTATTGTAGTTTGAATTGCCTCCATCGATAATTATATCGCCATCAGATAAATGAGGCAGTAAATCATTAATAACAATATCAACGGTTTTGCCGGCATTCACCATGAGCATAATTTTTCGAGGTCTTTGAATGGAATTCACAAACCCCTTAAGATCATCAAATGGCAAAGAGGAAGACAATTCCTTAAATTCTTTTTTGAAGTCTTTGGCAACGTTTTCTTCAACTCCATCTACATGCCTGTTGAACATTGAAATTTTAAATCCGTTATTGGCTAAATTTCGGCACAGACTTTTACCCATGACTCCTAATCCTAGAAGTCCAAAATCCGATTTATCCATCAGTTCTTCTTTTATTTGTTCTATGATTTCTTCCGGTGTAAGTTTAACATCAACTGAAATGGCATTTACAGGACTTTCTAAAGTCTCGAATTGTGATTTAAGCAAGTCTGAAGGCATAAAATGATCCTTTCTTGCATTCATCCTGTTATAAATCGTCTCAAAAGAACCTGAAAGATGAACCCATTTGGTTTGGTTTTCAATACCATCGCTTAACAGTTTTCTATATTTTGCCTTCAATGCAGAACAAACAACAACACAACTCTTCTTCTTTAATTCCGATTTTGCCAATTCATTTAAAGTCACCAACCAACCATGTCTGTCATCATCATTCAATGGCATTCCACTGGACATTTTTATTACGTTTTCTTTTGGATGATAATCATCCCCATCAAAAAATGGCACATCCAATTCCTTAGCTAAAAGTGTTCCAATTGTGCTTTTGCCAACACCCGAAACTCCCATTATGAAAATAACTTTATTCATTTTTGGTGATTTTAACTTGTCCTTCTGGTCTATCCAATAGTTGTATTTTCGCTTGACTATTTGATGAGTCTACTATTACATCGACTATGTCTTCAAATTCTATCTTAGTTTCTTCAAATTGTAATGTTTTTACCGAAAAGAATATGGATATTTCTCCTTTGGTTAATGATATTGCTTGTTTATTATCTGTTGTCCATTTTGTATCATTCAGTTTCCATCCTTTTAGGTCCGGAATTTCTTGATCCTCGTCAATGCGCTTATCAAATTTATCAAAAGGAAAAAGTATTGTTATGAAACTAAAATCTGAAGTTCCTTTTTTTGAAATTACAGACCATTGTTTCCCTCTTCGTCCATCAGATTTAACCTCATCGGTTTTATTGAGCTGATAAATATCCAATCCTGAACCATCATCAAAAGTTGATCTTAACAATTCTGGAGCATGTTCAGGACTGTAATGTCCTTGCCAAACCTGTTTGTAGTCATGTGGCTTTTCTGAAATGAAATTGTCCTTGACAATCCAGAATTCATTTTTTAAATTGATGACTTGCCTGGAGTATTCGACTCCAACATTTTCAAATCCATCGTGGGAGCCAACAAACACATCAACATCATCATGCGTAGACCAGGAAATCACTTTTGGATTTGGTAGCTCCTTGAATTTCCCGAATCCGCTTCCACCTTTATTCGATGTATACTGCTTGCCTTGTAACTCCTCATCAACTAGAGCCACATTTTTGGTCATGGAGTTCTTGAACAATTCCAAATCGGATAAATAATAACGAACCTGATAATTAGGTAGAATAGTTTTACCATTTGCCATAGCTTGAACACCCAGCATATCGCCGTGTTGATGATCTGGTTTTAAATCGTCCAATCCTGCAGAAATGATCATCATACTGTTTTTTGGATTCCAACCATCTCTCATGATATAATAACCTGTAGTTGGAAAATTTAAAGACTTGTATTCTGGTTGCTTTGTATCAATACTATCAAGCATTTTTAATTGCGAATCGCTTAAATACCAAAACATTTTAGACTCAACATGATCGTTGGCGAAGTAACCCATTTCAGTATCATTGAACAATAAATAACCTAAAGTCAATGCTCCGGAAATATCATTTTTTTCAGCCCAGGGATCATCTGTATCGTCAGATAAAACTGGAGCAGATCTATCGGGATAGGCTATTTTAATAAGTGTGGTGAAAAGTGACTTTAATTTATCTTCCCAGAATTGACTCACTTCCAAATTACTTGTTTTTGCCAATTGATAGACATAATAATAATTGCCAATATCGCTGATATGATAATGAACAGTTCGTTCGAACTGGAAGCCATCATCATTGATCTCTTTTGATAAATGCTCCTCTAATAATTTCATAGAAAGATCATACCATTTGTCCGTGCCTTCAAAATCTCTTAGCAATATGGAAACCATTGCCAAAGCTGATAAGCCTCTGGTTTGATGATTACCGGAATGAAATTCCTGATTACGCTCATACAAATGCGCTCCATGTTGTAATAAGGTTGCAATGGTTTTTAATTGGTCTTCATCTGAATAATTTTCTTGTCCTAAAAACATGTTATGAATTTGCAACCAGTTCAAAATGCGATAACCAGATCGAAATGCTTCATAAACACCATTACCATCTTCAATTTTTTCATACGCTCCGGATACCAAAGCAGCATTTAACGATTGCTGCTGATCCTTGAAGTATTGAATGTATTTAGAATGTTTATTCTGGTAATTGTAGTAAAATGCAATGTCCACCATTTTGTGCTGGCGCGCTAAATGTCTCAATGCATAGGCATTTACAGGTTCTCCAAATTGGTAATTGAATGGTAATTTCCATTGCGTTGAACCCTTGTATTTTGCCATGTGGTCTAATGCACGTTCTCTATGGCCTTTTTCGGAATTAGG
Source organism: uncultured Flavobacteriaceae bacterium (assembly GCA_963722665.1). GTDB lineage: Bacteria > Bacteroidota > Bacteroidia > Flavobacteriales > Flavobacteriaceae > Site-B1. The sequence goes on along the minus strand of CAVRNW010000007.1, from coordinate 103,887 downwards.
ATAAATAGCTTTATAGGTTTGAAATCGTTTATCGAAGTTTTGCCAATCATAGAAATAGCGTTCAGAAAATTTATCTCTGAAATATTGAGCTAATTCTGATGTGGTGATTTCACCTTTTTTGACAATCTCTTTTTTAACTTCTATTTTTAAATAGTTTGAAAGATTGTCTATAGAAACAACACTTCTGGACGGAATATTTTGGGCAATAATAGGACTGGTTAATACTAAACTTACCAATATTATAATTGCTCTCTTCAATGTATTCTTGTTTTATTATTTAGGCTCTGTCCCAGAACCTACTGTCGCTTCTTTAAACCACACCTCTGTAAAGCATCCGTTAGCATATTGTTTTGCTATTTCACTATTATAAGTTTCTGAAACAGTACTTGAATCAATATTCTCTTCTGGTGCTTGCGCTCTAGTCTGATTATAAGCACCCTGTTTAAAATACTGTATTTCACCAGCATACCCATTTTTGCGCTCAATTCCGCCTCGACCTTTTGATGCATATACTGTCAATACCTGCTGTGGAATGTCTGATTTTTTCGCAAAATCCGATTTCAATAAGTTTTTTGTGAATTTCACAGTCTCGTGACCTTCACTTGTAAAAGTGAGATACATTATTCCTTTATAGACGTTTACTTCGTAACTGAATTCTTCGCCTAAAGCAATACCGTCTTCAGGTTCTATTGGATACGTGTTTGGACTTGTCCCTACAACTGAAAAATCATAGCCCCAAACTGCTGTTGAGAAATCCCATCTTCCAGAATTATCACCTTCTGTATTTATTTCATAATTCCAAAAAACAGAGCCTTTTGTGTGCCCCGGAAATTTTTTATAATAAATTTTTAAAGGTTCGTTTTCGTGTCCTTCATCGCTATGAATTTGCCCAACTACTACCGAATATGAAGAAGGACTTCTAGCGTCACCAAATGTTGAAACATGCATTACTTTTAATGTGCCTGTTAGTTTGCCACCTGTTTCAGGTATCCAATGCTCTAATTGTCCTAACTCTGATCTTGTGTTACTTGAAGTCCGTGAGGTAACTCCAACATTAGGTGATTTATAAACTACCCAATCCGTTTTACCCATCATTTTCAACATAAAAGAAATTGTCTTTTTGGTAATTTACTAAATCATCAACATATGTTCCGTCTCCTAAAAGAATTTTCCATTCATCCATAAATGGAATGAACATCACTTGGATATTTTGTTATCTTTTCTGTTTCATTTTGAACAGTTACTTCTGGATTCGTTTTAGTATTGTTTTTACATCCAACTATTAGTAAAAGTGTAAATATTGTAAATAGCGATTTTTTCATTTATTGATCAGTTTATAGCGTTTGGATTAGTACATCAGTTTCATAACTAAATTTTCTTCAGTCTTAATTTCTCCTGAATTAGTTATTGTATTTTCTGATTCTACATTATTTTTTGCTCCCCAAAGAATAGATACAAATTGTACTGAATTATTTTTAAAGGTGTTTTTAGTAATATTTACATTTACAATACCTCTATGATTTAATAACATACCATTCTTTTCTTTTGCACCACAATTTGTAAACGTACTATTAGTAACCAAAAGATTTCCACCAATAGTAGACTCATCGTAACCACCACGATAATAGTCAATCACATTGCTTTTCACGTTTGTAAAATTACAATTGTTTATTGTAAGATATTCTGTGTTATAATCTCCTCTGTCGTTGGTTTCTTCAGATAATTCTAAACCATTTTCACAGTTTGAAATAGATGAATTTTCGAAAGTAATCCGTTCTGCAAATGTTTGTTTATAGGCTTTTAAAACATAGTTGAAATCGCTTATATCACAATTTGAAACTGTTAAACCGAAATGATTAGACATGTTTTCTTTTAAACTTGCAAAAGCATAATTTGAAGAGTTCCCTTTTAAATTAACATTATTTACAGTTAGTTTTCCTTTAGGTTGTAATGAAAACAATGGCGTATTAGGTTCACCAGAAAAAACAAGTTCTGCTTTTGCATCACCTTGAGATTGAACCGTAAGTGTTTTATTAATTACCAATGATTTATCAATCGCATAAACACCTTCCGTTAAAGCGATAATATCTCCATTGCTTGCTTCATCTATTTTAGTTTGCAATTCTTCTGCTTTTGCAACAGTATGCGTAACTGGATCTTTAGCTTCATTCTCGTTAGAATACCAACTAGTACCATATTTAGATTTATCTAAAATATTAGGATTGGCAACGTCTACACCTACAACTGCTCCAATACTTTTATTGTCTTTTCTTGACTTTCCAAATAAATCTTTTTCAATAGTATTAAAATCAAAACCATTATATGCTTCTACATCACTAGGTACTCCGAATGGAAGAAAGATATTATCCGAAATTGTTTTCAACTCTAAAGTTGCCTGAACAATTCCTCCATCAAAATCTTTAAACTTTATACCTTTATTATCTACAATATTATTTTTAAATAAAACACCGTCCGCTTTATCATGCTCTACAACTATAGATTCGTCTCCTTTTTCATTATAAATAATATTATTGGCTACTGTGGTTCTAATGGGTCTTGCCGAACGAATTTCCGATAAAGGCAACACATCCTTTTGGGCAATATTTGTTCCCACACCAAATTGCCAAGGCGACTTACAATTTACGTATGTATTATAAGCAACCACAACATCTGTTACTTGGTTATATCTATTTAGAGGCGATTTTGGAATTCCATTCATCACAGCTAACGGACTTCTGAAATTTTCACCAATAATATTATAGAAATAGTTATTTACAACCCAATGACCTGTATTTACAATTCTAATACCTCCATAATTTTTATTTACACCATCACCAATAAAATAGTTGCCATCAATCATCGCATAATTTCCATGTCTTGTTACTACTGAACCTTCACTTTTGTAAAACACGTTATTTTTAATTTCATTGAAATTAGTTTTACTTGAAATTATTTCAACCTCTCCATTGCATTCTTCAAACAGGTTATTTGCAATGATTGTATTACTTGGGCTCATAGACGTAAAACTACTTCCTAACTGAATCGTTTCACCTCTAGCACCACCTTTTCGAGGTCGAGGTCCAAAATGATTATTTATAATTTTATGATAGTTTTTAATACTTTGAACGCCTTTTAAATCAACCCTAACTGTTGGGCCTCCGTTTGTTTTACCAGCAATATAACAATGATCTAATTGATTGTGTCTTCCGTAAAATTGAACCCACATATCATCATCATCACGTTGTAATTTATTAAAATCTGTAATGACACAATTTGTAACTCTACAGTTATTTGCTACTCTATCTTCGTCTATTCTGAAAGCGATTACATTATCTGACGGTGAATATCCATTTCTAAAATGCAAACCACTCACTACTAAATATTCGCCACCAAAAGTTAAATTTGAAACACCTTCAATAAAAACTTCACCTTCGGTTTCTGCTTTAATTGTGATAGGGTCTTTCTCGGTTCCTTCTGCAATAAATTCTATTTGAATATCTTTCCAAACACCATTGGCTAATACGATATTATCTCCTGGTTTTGCATTTGAAATGGCTTCGTTAAGTTCTTCCTGATCATTTACTAATATATCTTTAACATTGGTTTTATTAATACACGAGCTAAATAATACAAGCAAAGACAAAATAATTAATGTTCTTTTCATATGTTGAGATATCTTCGTTGTTAAATAATTGTTTTTAGTTATAATTAATGTGTCAATTTACAAATAATAATTGGTTTACCAGTTTGGTTTACCAAATATATGTATATTTGTTTAAACCCCCTTTCTTTTAAGTAAAGAATTTATTGAAAACAAAATTATGAGTTCATTAAAAGTGTCAGCAAGAGAAAAACTTCAAAAAATAAGTACTGCTACAATTGCCACTTGTTTATACAAAAAAGGGCTACGAAATCAATTCATACAAAATGTAAAACCACTCAAAAAGGGCAAACCAAACATGGTTGGAGAAGCCTTCACATTAAGATATATTCCAGCTCGGGAAGATCTGAATCCGGTAAGTGTATTTAGAGATCCCAGGCATCCGCAAAGAGTGGCTGTAGAAACATGTCCAAAGGGATCGGTTTTAGTGATTGATAGCAGGAAAAATGCAAGAGCTGCATCAGCAGGCTCAATTCTCGTAACCAGATTGATGAAACGTGGTGCAGCCGGGATTGTTACAGATGGAGGCTTCAGAGATTCGGCAGAAATTGCAGATCTGCCATTTCCTTCCTTTCACAAGAAACCTTCGGCTCCTACTAACCTTACCCTACATCAGGCTTTAGACATTAATGTGCCTATAGGCTGTGGAGATGTGGCCGTATTCCCCGGAGACATTGTAGTGGGTGATGATGATGGTGTTATGGTCATCCCAAAAAATATTGTAAATGAAGTCATTGAAGAATGTCTGGAAATGACATTATTTGAAAATTTTGTTCTGGAAAAAGTAAACGAAGGCAGAACTATTATTGGTCTATATCCACCTACAGATGAAAAAACTTTGATCGAATTCAACTCCTGGAAAAAAATAAAATAAAAAAATTAAACTTTTTATTACATTTTCTTTAACTTCACAACTGAACATCAGTTAATTTATTAAGACCAGTTTCTACATGCAAAAAATTACATTAATTACCTTATTATTTTGTTCGGTTCTTTCATTTTCTCAAGACCGTATAACCGGAGACCCGATAACATTTACAAAGAGCTGGATAATAAAAGCCGGTATTAATGCAGTAGATAACTCCGGGAAATGGAAACCTTTTGATTTTACATCTGATGAAAGTACAAGTGCGTTTTCCAATCCCCTTGCCTTAGGAGTTGAATTCAGATTTGCCAATGCCAATTCAATTTCTCTTTTTGGAAGTCTTAATAAATGGAAAGCTAATGAAGGTATTGTAGATGGGAGTTTAATTACTGAAGACCAAAGTTATGCCTCAGGTGACTTAAGCTATAAATTTTATTTTGACCACTTCTTTTTTAATGCTACCTGGCTGGATTTATACTTTGAAGGTGGTCTGGGCTTATTTTTTATAAGTGAAAATGGTCCTTTTAATGACCGCCAATCTAACTTTTCTCAAAATTTAGGAGCAGGAAGTATCATTTGGTTCTCCAGATCTGTTGGTCTGAACCTGCAAGCTATAAGTAAATTTTATAGAATTGATGGTAACAATAAAAGCCAGATACAATATTTCGCAGGTCTTACTTTGAGGCTTTATAAAAAAGATTTTGACAAGGACGGTATTATAAATAAGAATGATCAATGTCCTATGGTTGCTGGTTTATTAGAATTCAATGGTTGCCCTGATACTGACGGAGATGGCGTTGAAGATACTAAAGATTTATGTCCGGAAAATGCCGGAAAACCAGAATTCAATGGTTGTCCTGATACTGATAATGATGGCATAGCAGATGCTGAAGACAAATGTCCTGATCATCCCGGAACTCTGGAAAATAATGGCTGTCCGGTTCCTGAACCGTTACAAGAACTTGATCCCGGGATAGAATCTGAGCTTATTACAGAATCTGGTCAGCCAAGTGAAAAGATTTTAAAACTCTAAATGAGTACGCCAAAACTATTTATTTGATTACAGTAAATCGTTTTTCAAAGAGGAGACTTACACCGTTTTACAATCTATAACTCAAATTATTAAGACATATCCAGATGCACATTTCATTATTGAAGGACATACGGATAGTTTAGGAAGTCAATATTACAAATGACAGATTGTCAAATGATAGAGCAAATGCCGTTAGAGATTATTTGATTAGTAACGGAATTGATCCTGCAAGATTAACTGCCATAGGTTATGGTGAAAGAAGACCTAAGTTTTCAAATAAACCACCGGAGGAAGAGATCAAAACAGACGTGTTGAAGTAAAACTCAAGAAATAAAATAAAAAAGTAGCTCCACCAGGATTCGAACCTGAATCTAAAGTTTAGGAAACTTTTATTCTATCCCTTGAACTATGGAGCCAAATTTTTTATGCAAAGTTAAATGTATTGTTGGTTTTATCAAGAATTTTTTCCGAAGTATAAATAACAAAGGAACAAAACTAAATAGACAGTAAGATACATCAAGTAAAAATTTCTAAACCTTTTGTATTCTGAATTTTCGGGATAAAGATTGCTAAAAAGCCCTTTTATTTCCTTAATAAAAATAGGTTTAATATTGATTATCCAGCTATCTGTTTGATAGACTATTTTCCTGAATTTACTCCTGTAATAGGTCAGGGGCAGTCCCCAGGCAATGAAAAGGATAAGCCAGATATTATTTTTTACAAGTTCTATCATCCCTTATTTCTATTTGGAAACCAAGGGAAAAATTCACTTGTTTTAGCCACATAATCCCTGTATTGTGGTTTTGTATCCTTTAAGGATCTTTCAAGAAGAGAAACTCCGGATATTTTAACGATCAAGAAGGTCATAATTATAGAACCAATAATATGCCAATAGGCTCCTGCTGCTATTGAAAATAAACCAAACGACCACCAGACTGCTGCATCGCCAAAATAATTTGGATGTCTGGTATATCTCCAAAGACCGGTATCTAAAACCTTTCCCTTATTATCAGGACTATTTTTAAATCGTGCTAATTGATAATCGCCAACCGATTCAAAGAAAAATCCGATTATCCACAAGACTACTGCTGCATAATCCAGAGCATTTAAGTCATTGGATTGTGTATATGTGTTTATCCCCAATAAAGGAAGTGAGACCAATGCGATCAATGAGCCCTGAAGAAGGAACACCTGAAAAAAACTAAACCACCAGTAGCGTTTTGCTCCAAAATGTCTTCTGAATTCCTGATATCTGAAATCCTCCTCTTTACCATAATTTCTATATAATAAATAGCCTGAAAGTCTAAGACCCCAGAGGGTCACTAAACCAAACACCAACCATTTACGAGTGTAAACATCTCCTGAAAGCAAAAGGTAGGTAGCATTTGCCACTATAAAGCCAATACCCCAAAAAATATCGACTATACTTACATTTTTTATGGGAATGCTTATGAGCCAAAGCGCAGTCATAAGGATCATAACACTTGAAAATGCCCAAAGGAATATCATGCTATAAATATAAATGAATTAAAATGAATTTTAAACTTGATATTTTTGAATGAATTTGTGCAGGATTTTACTGGGAACGTTTACCTCAACCTTTTTTGTTCTTTTGATTAGAGCTTCAGCATCTTCAGGAGAAAAATAACCATGATTCTTATAGACATTTGTTCTTAATACGATTCCTTCAACATCCAGTTCTGTATGAAATTGAGTTGCGTAGATGTTATTTTTAAATTTTATCATTTGAAACGGACAGTCATCAGAACTTGCCAACAAGCTTGCGTCATTTGGAATGGTTTGACAGGCTTCCTTATGACCGCAATATGCTTGAAACTTAGTCGGCAGACCTTTTAATAAGTCGTCACTTTTTCCTTCCGTTGTAAGTTCTATTTCTGCGGTTCCAACTGCTTCTGAATACTTTTCTTTTGATACCTCTCCTCCTTTAAATTTATTAAGTGCACCTATACCATAGCAAACACCTAAAAAAGGAAAATCTTTTTTAAATACTTTATCGAGAAGAACATCCAGTTCTTTTTCAAAACGCCTTTCGTAATCCTTTTTAACCTGCTCTTCATCACTAACATTACTTGGGCCGCCACCTAATATGATTCCTGAAAAATCTTCAAGATCTAATTTGGGAACACCTTCTTTTTCCATTCTCACTCGATGTGCTTGATTATTTAACAATCCTCCATATTTCAAGAAAGCTTCAAATTCATCATCTGAAGCTAAATCGATAGGTCGCAATTGTAATATTAAAAAAGGTTTCATTACGAAAATATAATATCCGATTATCCTTAAATATAATAAAAAGTCAGCACCTGATTGAAATTCTGCTCTCTATGATACATAAACAAGAAAGCCACTCAAAAAATTGAGTGGCTTTCTTAAGGATACAACTATATTTAAATCAGGGATTGATTCTATTTACTTACCTATTTAATCTAACGTTTAATGACCTTAATGACCTTGGTTATATCGGCTTGAGAAAGTCTAACGAAATAAATGCCGGAACTTAATTGCTCTCCAAACTGATAATCCTCATTGCCATTAATAATATTGGAATGAATTAGTCTTCCATTAATGTCAAACGTTTTAAGATCGATCTTATCAATAGAATTAGGTGTGATCATCTTAACATTAAATAAATTATTCGAAGGATTTGGCCAGGACACCACATCATAAGATACAGGATCTTCTTCTGATATGTCTATATCTCCTGCTTCCTAGCATTAGTACAGGATCCTATGAAGTCATCATGTGCCAGATGAGCATCCATTGCATTTATACTTACACATATGATCTTTACCATTATGACAGATTAAAATCTTGGTTTTTGATCATCACAGTAATAACTGTAACTCCTTTAGTACAGTTACGATACCTTCATCTATTTGTCCATCACAATTTTATCTACCTTCAATATCTTCATCTACTCCACCAATACAATTATTATCATTGTCCATCACAGATTTCTTCTGCACCTCAGGATTAATTGAGGCATCTTCATCATTACAATCATCATTTGTAAGACTATATCCTACGCCTGGATCTTGAACAGAATTCCTCTCCCTCCATATGCCAAAACACTTCCAAAGCCATCTTCATCTGTATCTGTGTAGTAAGTAAAACAATCTCCTGTTATAGGCCCACCTGTACAAGTAACTGTAATAATTGGACATGGAATTACCAGGTCCAGGTAACCATTCTGGAGCAGGGTCAACGTCCTTCGGGAATATTACAAACAGGTGATACACCATTTAAATCATCAGACATCCCAGAAATATAATAGATCCAACAGTATTGCTGGATCTACAGTTAGGATCGTCAGGAAATTCAATATTTGGATCTGGTGCAACTGAATGGACTTCCCAACGATCGTACGATAATCCTCCGAGTTCCATCGGCTCAGGTTCTGAATTTTCATCCTTAATTCCAACCTTTTGATCTGAATAGTAAATATTCTGGCCAATCACCTTAACTCAGGACTGCATCCAGGTTGTAAAACCTGCAATTATCGGTTCCACCGGTCCTGAATCAGGATACTCCATTAAACAATTCGATTTGTCTACAGCTGAGCTCCAAAGGAAAAAATATATCCTCCACAATTAAATGATATTCCATCACTCTGTGAATAGGAAGAAACCGTCATAAAAAAAATGATCAGGAATGTAAAAATGCCACTGATCTTTGTACCATTTTTGAACTTTCTGAATTGCGTAAAAGAGTAGTTTTGTTTTCATATTCTATAGGGATTAATTAATAAGTATTAAAGTATATATAAATTTGTAAAATTATGTTAAAACAAATGTTAAAACAATTGATAATTAGGGAGTTATATTACGGTTTTCCCGTAAAATGTAGATGTTTACTGACCTGAAGAAGGTCTTTTTTGTGTTAATTTTCCCAATGATGACCAAAGAAAATACTTTAATCCAAAAAATATTAATATATGTAGTAATATATATTATTTTGGTGTAATATTATCTATGAAGTTTTTATCGTATAAATCAATTGGCTTACTGAAAAACACATCAATTAATCACAAACAATACTAGCAATTTTATGAAAGTCTTTAAGTTTTGCTATTTTTAGGCAATGGATAACAAGGTTGTTTTTTCAATTATTCGTTCTGTTCTCACCAGAAAAGGTATTAAAGGAAAATCGCATCAGGACTTTACTGACAAATTGATAGGTAATGGGAAACTTCTTCATTACTTATATTCTCAACTTTATTCTAATAGAAGTGATTTTGATTCGGCATTTCATGAAATACTTGAATTGATCGTTGACACCTATATTGAAAGAAGTCCTAGTTTAAAAAGCCGGGACCGTGAAAAAGAAAAAAAAGAGACCTGGTTTTTGAGCAATGAATTGGCCGGAATGAGTCTTTATGTAGACAGATTTGCAGGCAGTTTAAGCAAAATGCCAGAAAAATTAAGTTATTTACAAGAGCTAGGAGTAAACCTGTTGCACCTGATGCCACTTTTTGAAAGCCCTGAAAATGCCAGTGATGGTGGTTATGCTGTGTCCAATTACAGGGTGATTGACAAGCGCTTTGGCACTCTTGAAGATCTAAAGGATTTACAACGATCGCTTCAGGAAAAGAACATGTATCTGATGATCGATATTGTCCTTAATCATACTTCCGATCAGCATGAGTGGGCACAAAAAGCGAAACAAGGCGATCCTTACTTTCAGGACTTTTATTATTTATATGACGATCGCACAGTTCCAGATCAGATGGAAGCCCACATGCCCGATATATTTCCGGAAAGCTCTCCCGGAAGCTTTACTTATATCAAGGAAATAGACAAATGGGCCATGTCTGTCTTTCATAATTACCAGTGGGATCTGAATTTTACAAATCCACAGGTTTTAAAAGCCATGTTGAGCAATATTTTCTTTTATGCCAATTTAGGTGTTGACATTTTGAGAGATTGATGCCCCTGCTTTTATTTGGAAACAAATGGGAACCTCATGTCAAAACCTTCCTGAAGCTCATGTTATTTTACAATTAATTAAAACTTCCTTGGAAATCGCCACTCCGGGAATGGCTATTTTAGGAGAAGCTATTGTAGCTCCACATCAAATAATGAATTATTTTGGAACTGGCTTTATGACCAATAAAGAATGTGATCTGGCATATAATGCGACACAAATGGCTTTGCAATGGGATGCACTTGCAACTTCTGATGCCAGAAATATGATTGCCAACCAGGAGATCATTCAACAGAAGCCATATGGTGTAACCTGGATTAATTATGTCAGGTGTCACGATGATATAGGGCTAAGTTTTGATGATCGCTATCTTGAACAATTGGGCTATACCCCATTCTTACATCGTGAATATCTTAAAAATTATTATGCCGGAAATATAGAGACAAGCCCATCAAGAGGCGAGTTGTTTGCAGTAAACCCAAGAACAAATGATGCAAGAATATCCGGAAGTTTAGCCTCATTATGCGGACTGGAAAAAGCCATCGATAAAAAAGACAGCAAAGCCATTAATACATCCATTGACAAAATCCTGCTTATGCAGGCCAACAGTATTTTACTTGGCGGGATTCCAATGATCTATCTATGGTGATGAAATAGGATATACAAACGACTACTCCTTCTTAAAAGATCCCGGGAAAAGTTATGACAATCGCTGGATGCATCGCCCGGTAATTAACTGGAAGAAAAATGAAAAAGCCAGGAAAAAAGGAACAATTGAGCACACGGTCTTTAATGGGTTACAGAAAATATTAAATTTCAGAAAGAGTTATGAGTTATTCTCTGATAGAAACAATGTTAAATGGTTGGAATCACATAACAGATCAATTGTGGGTTTTGTAAGATACAATGAAGAAAAGCAGGTTTTTTGTCTCTTTAATTACAGCCCCGAACCTCAAAATCTGACTTATTATGTTTTCGATTCTGTCAGAGGTTATACAGACAAACTCTATGATCTGTGGTCAGAAAAGTATATAAAAATTGGGAAAGACCATGAGCATCTGTTATTCAAGCCTTATCAATTTTATGTTTTATTAAAGAATAAAAATGGTTAATAGTTAAACTTATAATGGATCACAAGTTATATGAAAACCAAAAGCCACTTATTATTTTAAGTGGCTTTTCATGTTTTATGGATATCATAGATTATTCCTCATAAAATTAAGATGGAAATATTCAATGATTTAATTCATCATTCCGGTAGACATTTCAGGAACTAGCTGTAACATGTCTACTTGTTCGCCCCAGTACTCCAAAGAAGCATCAAAATTCCGCCAATCTTCATCCCATGTGCCCCATCCAAATAATTCGTTATAATCTTCTTCCCAAGTAGTTTCAATTTCTGGTCTCTCTGCTCGTTTATAAGTGTCAAACCCTACTGCCATAATAAACTGATTCCTGTTTCCGCCACTAACAACTCTAAATAATGATCTCGTATCTTCCCATCCTCTTTTTTCCGCCACTTTAACTATTCTGGTCAAAGCTCTTCTAAAATGCAAGATTTTATCCGCCTTTACATTATAAAATGTTCTTTTAACATATTTAGAAGGAGAATTATCTTCTGGGTTTGGGTCATACGATCCATTATTTAATCTCTGATACCTTACCTGACCTTGATCTTTAGCAACATACTTAGCGACATTTTCATTCCAATATTTACCCTCAGCCGTTCTATCCTTATCATAATCAGCAGCCGTTTTATTGGCTTCAACACGAAGATATGAACCACTATCAGGCCCGGTTATAATTTTGTAGGTCATTATAGCAGTCTCCGGAGTTTTATTGAACATGGCCGTTTTTTTGGCAGCAGCCTTTTCAAAGTCCTTTTGCATACCCTCCTTTGCGGTATACTCCCAGGTATTCCAATAATCTGCATCGTTGCTCCTTTGAGCATAAATAGATGTACTCAAAACAAGTGCCATCGAAAATAATAATAGTTTTTTCATTTTAGTTGGTTTTTGGTTAATTAAATATATCAGGCCTTACGCCTTATCTGAAAATCAGACGTTTCAATTGTCAAAAATGTGAGGACTTGGTGCTATTGAAAAAAGTGATCTGAGAAGGATGTTTATCCTAATACTGATTAACAATATACATAAAAAAATATAATCTTATTACAATAATTAAGTTTTTACCCCCTTGATCTGATTTTTTAGATTGCCACTTTTTAAGGATTCATTTTATAGCTTCTGAAGGCAATTTCATAAACCATTAAATAAATTGGTTCCAGCTTAAAGAACTATATTTAGAAAATAAAAAGACTATAAAACTAAAGTACTACATGAAGAAATTCTCAAAATTCTTACTCCTGATTATTGTCTTTTATTTAATACTTCTTATACCAATCTCAGGTAATCAAGCAGAACTCCAAATACCTTCAGAAGATCCTTTTATCTGGGGACAGGATAAACTTTGGGATCAGCTTGAGATAACATTCAAAAATGCACAAGACATTCCAGATGAAGAATTAGATTCTATAGTAATGGTTATGACTGCAGAAACCGATAGTTTATTTAATGCAAATGAAGATAAGAATCTAAATCAGGATGATGCTTTTTATCCATCTATTGAAAAACAATTTTTTGAAATAGCTCCTTTAATTGCCGCACAAAAAAATAAATCTGACTGGTACATACGTTTTTACAGTCAGGTAAGAAAAAAGTTAAAAACTGATTCACGCACCTGGGATATGGATAATGTTGAATCTCGTAATGTCTCTTATCGTATTCTTTATGGTATGCGGGCTGCAGTTGAAGAGATCTTACTACAGTCTGGTCACGATCAGTTTATTTCAACAATGTATGTCTCGGACGAACCATCTGTCACTCCTTCCGTAGAAGTTTTAGGAATAGAGGTGCATAGTGGAGACTTACTCGTGAGCAGAGGCGGAGCGGAGGTTTCGGCTTTTATTTCCAGAGGGAATGACTATCCCGGAAATTTCTCTCATGTCGCTATGATCCATATTGATAAAGCAACCAACAAACCCTATTTTATTGAGGCTCATATTGAAAAAGGAGTTGCAATAGCTTCGCTTGATGAATATTTAAATGATAAAAAGCTAAGATTTATGGTTATGAGACCTAGAGCTGATCTGCCTCAGATGATTGAAAATCCAATGCTTCCTTATGAGGCGTCTTCCTATATTTATAATGAATCTGAAATCAGGCATATTCCTTATGACTTTAAAATGGATTATTACGATTCTTCAGCTATGTTTTGTTCGGAAGTTGGCTCTTATGCATACAAACATTTTGGTGTCGAACTATGGGAATTTCAGTCTACTATTTCGTCAGATGGAATTATTAACTGGTTGAATGTTTTTGGTGTTGAAAAATTTGTTACTCAAATGCCATCCGATCTGGAATATGATCCCATGTTAAGCGTAGTTGCCGAATGGCGAAATAAGGAAGTTCTTTTTCAGGACCACTTGGACAACGCTGTAATGGATGCTCTGATAACCCAGGCAAATAAAGGGGAACAATTAGATTATAATATTTGGTTGCTTCCAATTGCCAGAACAATTAAAGCTTATTCGTTTTTTCTGAACATAATTGGGAAAGAAGGTATTATTCCAGAAGGAATGGATGCCGAAATGGCATTGAAGAATACTAATTTTGTAGATCGCTTTAATAGCTGTAAAGATTTAACTGAATTGAAAGTAAATTCCTTTAAAGAATTAAATGGTTATTTGCCTCCATACTGGCAAATGGTAAGAATGGCAGAAGAAAGTTTAACGAAATAACAATCATTTTAAAGGTGAAAGACCTGTCAAGAATCAGTTTGGCTAATTGTAAACTACTTTTATTAAGTAAAGTATAATATGTCGGGATGACGGGATTTTAATAATCCCAAGAAACCCTCAGTGCAAATAGAAAAATGAAGGCTCTTGCCTTCTGCTTTTTTGTTTTCCATGTTCCCACAAACCAAGTTTGGTTCCATGTGAAAACAAAAAAAGTGATTTGCACATGCTAATCACTTTTCTACTTGGTCGGGATGACAGGATTTGAACCTGCGACCACACGGCCCCCAGCCGTGTACGCTAACCGGACTGCGCCACATCCCGATTTAAACAAAAAACCACCTAATTTCTTAGATGGCTTTCTATTGTTTTGCTCCCCCTCTTGGACTCGAACCAAGGACCCTTTGATTAACAGTCAAATGCTCTAACCAACTGAGCTAAGGAGGAGTGTTTTTTCCTTTTTGAGAGCGCAAATATATACTATTTTTTAATCACAACAAATAAAGAATTAAAAAATATTAATTGAAAACGGCTTTGAAAATATCATTACCATTGGCAAAAAGCACCAAGGCAATTAGGACAAAAAATCCAACCATTTGCGCATACTCCATAAATTTATCACCTGGTTTTTTCCCTGATACCATCTCATATAATAAAAACATCACGTGCCCTCCATCCAGTGCAGGAATTGGCAACAAATTTAAAACGCCTAGCATAATTGATAAAAATGCTGTGATGGTCCAAAAAGCCTCCCAACTCCAAGTGTCGGGAAAAATATCAAAAATCGCTTTAAATCCGCCAACACCTTTATATGCTCCTGTATTAGGGTTGAATATCTTTTTTAATTGAGCACCATAAGATGCCATCTGTGCTTTGAATTTTGTCATTCCTGCACCAAAACTTTCATAAAAGGAGTACTCTTTTTTGACTATTTTAAAATATCCTAATTCCTCAAATTGCTTTATGCTGCTTGCAGGAAATATTCCAACTTTACCATTTCCATCTACTTGCAGATCCTTTTTCAAAGATTCATTTTCTCTTAACAAAGTAACATTAATGGTCTGGTCTTTATACTTACCCAGCTCTTCAGCAAATTGATCAAAGTATTTTACTTCATTACCGTTAATCGCCGTTATTACATCTCCCTGCTTCAGATCGGCTCCTATGTTCAATGAAGAATCCGAAACCTTTCCAACCATAAATGGAATTCGTAATTCAAACAAGCTTCTATCATCACTGGTTGTCAATTGTCCTAAAAAATCCTCTGGTAATACTATTTTCTGTTCAACACCATCCCTATCAATTGTATATGAATCTGCTTCAACAATGAACCTTTTTATATCTGAATAATTTTCAACCTTGAATTCATTGATAGCAATCACATCATCACCGGTTTTGAAACCTAGTTCAGTTAACAAAGGGTTACTAACCCAATATCCGTCTTTGATGCTTTCTGTGGAGATATCTGTATCACCATACCCAAAAGCCATGAATATGTAAATTATTAATGCCAAAACAAAGTTTACAAACACTCCTCCAAGCATAATAATTAAACGTTGCCATGAAGGTTTAGAACGAAATTCCCAAGGCTGCGGTGGTTTGGCCATTTGTTCTTTATCCATGCTCTCATCTATCATGCCTGCTATTTTTACATAGCCCCCAAGAGGTAACCAGCCAATACCGTATACCGTTTCTCCTATTTTCTTTTTGAATAATGAATATTTAATGTCAAAAAACAAGTAAAACTTCTCAACTCTGGTCTTAAAGATTTTAGCGGGTATGAAATGACCTAATTCGTGAAGCACAATTAGTAAACTAAGACTCAGCAAGAACTGGGATATTTTTATAATAAATTCCATGTAGGTAGATATCTAATTTAAAATGAGCGACAAAAGTAATGTTTTATATCAACTTTAAGAAAACTAAACTTATTGCTTTAACAATCTTTTATGAATGGTTCCACTGGAGGTTTCAAAAATCATAAAATGTAGCCCAGTAGATAATTCTTCTATATTCAAACGCCTTTGTTCATTGGATTCCTTGACTAGCCTTCCAAAAATATCATAAATTCTAATATTTGAAATTTCCAGATCATTAGGTTTTTGTATGAATATTTCTGTGTTTGCCGGATTTGGATAGACCGAGAATTGCACGTTTGGAAATTCATCATTAAGTCCTAAAACGACTGAATTATTTTTTGAAATAAGATCAAATTCAGGATCAAACTGAATGTTATCGATATTAAAAGCTACAACTTCAGTAAATACCTGACCATTACTAGTGTTATTAAGAATTACATCCTGCGTTTCAGCATTAGTACCATTTAAACGTAGGGTTATCGGAGCTTCAAAAAAACCGACCGAAGGATGACTTTGGGTTTGGTCAATTTGTATTTGTACTTGAGTTGGATCTGATTGTGTCCATTCAACACTATAACTTGGATAGCCCTGATTGTAGACCCAGTCATTAAAAAACTCGCTTAAATCTTCTCCGCTTGCTGCTTCCATTATAGGAATAAAATCCTCAGTTTTTGCATAATTAAATGCAAGATCAGGATCACTTAAATAACTTTGAATGCCTTGATAAAAATTAGTTTTCCCTAATTTCTTTCTCAGCATATGCAGGACCATGGATCCTTTATTGTAGCTTAATCTAGAACTAAAAATTCTATTGACACTAGTTGTATCCTGATCGGATAAATAAACAGCTCCATCTGTCAGAGAGGTTATATTATCCACACGTTGCTGTTTCCAGGTGTTAAAAGCAGCATTCCCATCCAAATCTTCTATTACCAGACCAGATAAATAGGTTGCAAAACCTTCATTGAGCCAAATATCTTTCCAACTTCCACAGGTTATTTTATTACCAAACCATTGATGCGCCAATTCATGCGCAATTAAATTCCTGTTAAAACTCCCCATAAATGATACTGTAGTATGTTCCATTCCGCCTCCCCAACCAAACTGAGCATGACCATATTTTTCTGATGCGTATGGATATTCTTCAAATAAATCAGTAAACAATTCCATAATGGGCACTGTTACACCTGTACTAGCTTGAGCTGATGTAAGACTTTCCGGATACACATAATTAACTATTTCGAAAGGATTTCCGTTGTTCGACACTGAATGAGAATACACTTCATAATTAGTTGCTGCGATGGCCACTAAATAAGCGGGAATAGGATATAAATGTTTAAAATGAGTCGTTTTGTTTATGCCATTTATAGTCTGGCTTTGTTCTAAGCCATTACTTACAGCAACATATTCTTCCGATTGAGAATTAAATTGCGGCGTTGTTATGTAAACATCGATGCTGTCTATTTTATCATTCAGATCCTGCTTACAAGGCCACCAGTCTTTAGCTCCATATGGTTCAGATAAGGTCCATAATACCGGATCTCCATTGTGAGTGGATGCTTCAAAAGAGTCAAACCCGGAAGCTTGAGGGCTCCCTGAATAAGTGATTTCAACGATCCCTGTTTCTCCTAAATTTACAGGTTGTGCCAAGGTAATTACCAACTCATCATTTGTATTTTGGGTGAACGATAGAGAGTTTCCGTTTTGTAAAACCTGAGATACAACCATGTTATCTGTCAAATCAAAAGTTACTTCACCCATATTTTCTTTCGCTTCAAAATGCGTAGTCACAATCCCGGAAATGCTGGCAACACTTGGATCTATTGAAAACTCCAATTTATGATACTTTACATCATAATTTCCCGTATTGGCATTAGCTCTATAATTAATCCTGCCTATAGCCGACTTAGTTTCAGCTTCAATTATTGCGCTTTGATCTTCATCAAAGTTTTGTGAATATATAGAGAATGACAAGAAGAGTAAAATCAGTGTAATAAATACTTTCATAGCGCCTTTTTAATGGTGACTAAAATTACCAAAATAAACTTAATTAAATTGTAATTTTGCGCCCAACAACATAAATATTAGGTTCAATGCTGTCCTTTTTTAAAGAATATAAATATTTTGGAATTGCATTTTTGATCCTATCCGTTATAATTATATCTATAATTTATAATGTTTTGGATGTTTATAGACCATTGCCGATTTATCAACCGAGTCGAGTCAGTGAAGAGCTGGTTGACAGCACCATCCAACATAAGAGTAAATATCACAAGATTGCTGATTTTAGTTTAATTAATCAAAATGGAGATACCATTACTCAAGACTTTTATAAAGATAAGATCTATGTAGCCGATTTCTTTTTCACAACCTGTCAGACTATCTGCCCAATTATGACAGAACATATGAAAGACATTCAAGAGAATCTTAAAGAGGATAGCGAAGTTCTATTATTATCCCACTCTGTTACTCCGGAAATAGATTCAGTCGCTCAATTGAAGCGTTATGCACTAAAAAAAGGTGTAATTGACAGCAAGTGGAATTTGGTTACAGGAGATAAAAAACAAATTTATGAATTAGCCAGAAAGAGTTATTTAGCTGTAAAGACTGATGGTGATGGCGGACCTTATGACATGATACACACAGAGAACTTCATGCTCATAGATAAGAAAAACCAAATTAGAGGTTTTTATGATGGGACAAACGAGGAAGATATAGAGCGATTACTGAATGATATTGAAGTTTTAAAAGAAGAATACAAATAAAAAAAGGCACTTAATAAAGTGCCTTTTTTGTAAGAATTCCTAGGATTATCTGTAACGTCTTTTTGTATTCCAAACCATTGAACTGGTATTTCCAAATATTTTAGTAGTAATTCCTATTTTACTTTCTCTTGCGATTTTACTATAACTTGCTTTCATAATTTTTATTTTTATAATTTGAGACTGCAAATGTAAAGTGTCTATAATCAACTTAGTACAACTAATTTGGCATATTTATATACTAAATTAACTCTGACTATACATTTGTTAATAATTATTGCCAATATAGCATTCAACTCGTTTGCTATCTTGAGCATCATGTTTCTTTTAGTTTATTCTTTCTTACTTTTTAAATTTTAGACAAAAAAAAGGCACTTTTAAAAAGTGCCTCTTCTTTAAAAAATTCCTAAGATTATCTGAAGCGTCTTTTTGTATTCCATACAATTGCACTTGTGTTGCCAAATATCTTAGTAGTTGTTCCTATCTTACTTTCTTTTGCTATTTTACTATAACTTGCTTTCATAATTCTATTATTTTAAATTTGAGACTACAAAATTACTACAATTAGACCTTTAACCACCATATTAACAATATTTTAACCCCTAATTCTGTGCGATTTATTATTCTGATAAAATTCTAAATAAAACCTTATTGCCTTAGCATGTAAACCGATGAAATGTTAACTATTTACATAGTTTTAGGATAATAAATTTGATAATCTCATAAAGCTTATTCACTTTTGTTCTTTAGTAATTTTTTTACCGCTCATATTTCCGTTATTTTTGCTTAATTATAATCAATCTAAATAAGACCCGTTGACAGCTGCAGATTTAAAACTTGGTGAGAAAGGAATAATCTTGGATGCATCCTCTGAATACATTCCATTAAAGCTTATAGAAATGGGTTGTTTACCGGGAAATGAAATAGAATTACTACAGCTGGCTCCATTTTCAGATCCTCTATACTTGAATATTAGTGGTTGTCATCTGGCTATTAGAAGAGAAACCGCGGTTCACATCTTCATCGAAAAAATCCCCAATGAGTAAACAAATCAATGTTGCATTAATTGGGAATCCCAATACCGGTAAGACCTCTGTTTTTAATGCCCTTACCGGATTAAATCAAAAGGTTGGAAATTATCCGGGAATTACCGTTGAAAAAAAAGAAGGCATTTGCAAACTTCCTCGCGGCGTTAAAGCACACATAATTGATCTCCCTGGCACATATAGTCTAAATGCATCTTCATTTGACGAAAATGTGGTTATAGAGTTGCTTTTAAATAAAAACGATAAAGATTTTCCTGATGTAGCCGCAGTAATTAGTGATGTAGAGAATTTAAAACGAAACTTACTGTTATTTACACAAATAAAAGATCTCGGAATTCCGGTAATTTTAATTATTAACATGGCCGACAGAATGACCTATAAGGGAATTTCTTTGGACATAGACTATCTGGAATCCAAATTAAAAACAAAAATAGCAGTAGTAAGTACCAGGAAAAATCAAGGAATTGACCATTTAAAACAACTCATCGCCAATTATAAGGAACTATCCATTGAACCATGCGTTAATGCTTCAGAGATTGACACTGAATACTTCAACAGCTTGAGAAAAGCGTTCCCAAATCAGTTATTGTATAAACTTTGGCTGGTAATAACTCAGGATGTGAATTTTGGAAAAATGGATAGAAATGAAATGGATGCCATTGCCGGTTTTAAAACAAAAACCAAGAGCGACCTTAAACGATTACAGCAAAAGGAAACCATAAAGAGATATCAATTCATTAATAATGTTCTTAAAAAAGGTCAAACTATTGACCCAAAAAGTGCAAAAGGATTTCGTGCACAAATTGACAGGGTATTAACTCATAAAATATTCGGGTATTTAATTTTCTTCATCATTTTGCTTACCATATTTCAGGCAATTTATGATTGGTCCAGTATCCCAATGGATTTCATTGATACTATGTTTGCTTCTTTAAGTGAATGGACCAAAACAGTTTTGCCTAAAGGAGCCTTCACCAGTTTACTGGCAGAAGGAATCATTCCGGGCCTTGGCGGTATAGTCATATTCATTCCACAAATAGCCTTTCTTTTTTTATTTATATCGGTTTTGGAAGAAAGTGGATATATGAGTCGCGTTGTCTTTTTAATGGATCGAATTATGCGGCGATTTGGATTAAGCGGTAAAAGTGTTGTGCCCTTAATTTCGGGAACGGCTTGTGCAATTCCGGCTATCATGGCAACCAGAAATATAGAAAGCTGGAAAGAACGTTTAATTACAATACTGGTCACACCTTTTATAACTTGTTCTGCACGATTGCCTGTGTACTTGATCATTATAGCTCTCGTAATTCCTGAAGGTCGGTTTATTGGATTGAATTATCAGGCATTGACCTTGATGTTTTTGTATTTATTAGGATTTGGAGCAGCAATTGCTTCTGCTTTTTTACTGAACAAAGTGCTAAAAATAAAAAGCAAAACATTTTTTGTTGTTGAAATGCCCAATTATAAATTACCCTTGTTTAAAAATGTTGTTTTAACCGTCATTGAGAGAACAAAGGCCTTTGTATTTGGAGCAGGAAAGATCATATTAGCTATTTCAATAATTTTATGGTTTTTAGCTTCCTTTGGTCCAGGTGAGCAATTCAACAATGCTGAAAACATTGTTAAAGCTGAAACGGTCTCTCAAAATTTAAGTGATGATGAACTAAAACGTAAAATAGCCTCACATAAACTGGAACATTCGTTTATAGGAATTACCGGAAGAGCCATTGAACCTGCAATCAGGCCTTTAGGCTACGACTGGAAAATTGGTATTGCCTTAGTCAGTTCGTTTGCAGCTCGAGAAGTTTTTGTCGGTACGTTAGCAACCATCTACAGTGTTGGAAGCGAAGAAGAAGAAACAATAAAGAACCGAATGGCCGGTGAAGTAAACCCAATACTTGGCGGACCTTTATTTAATTTTGCATCCGGAATTTCATTATTGTTGTTCTATGCTTTTGCTATGCAATGTATGAGTACATTAGCCATTGTAAAGAGGGAAACAAACAGCTGGAAATGGCCTATTTTTCAGTTAATAGGTATGACGCTTTTGGCATATATTGTTGCGCTGATTGCTTTTCAGATTTTGAAGTAATGTGTCACTACGAGTGAAATTGCAAAGCAATTCTGATAGATCTCGGGATAGAATCAGAGTATTTTTAAATAAATTAACTTGTTTTTGATACAATTTACTTTCATAAATAGCTCAAACTGACGTAAATTTATAATGAATATAACGACAATATATAAATGAATATCTTCATACAAAACATACTTGTCTTTATTGCAATAGTGCTTGCCGTAGCTTTTTTGGTTAGGAAATTCTTCTTTAAAAAATCAAACAGTAAAAATCCCGGTAGTATTCAGGATTGCGGGGAAGATGATTGTAGTTGTCACTAATTGGTAATAACCAAGTCTAAATAATAGTCTTCTTTTGGAGTATTTGATAAAGCAACAGGATAGGGCATCAAGTTCAAGCCTTTAATATGTAGACCATCGGCATTAAAAAGTGTAATATTAGATTCTGTATTAAATCCGCTCGGATAGAATTCCAATAGTCTTTCTTCAAGAAAATTGCCCTCAATAAATACATTCACTAACACTATAGCTTTTCCGGCTTGAACACAATTAACGTTCATTGGGCAACGTGAATCTTCAATAACCTCAACAAATTCAATATCAACTTCATAAACTGCTAAAGTTGTTCCATATCTTAAACTTGTAATGTTTTGCGCATGAAGGGTAACACTTAATACTAAGAAAAAAGTAATATATAGTATTCTCATGATTAGATTTTAAATAATACATGCTTAAATCGTGCCAAGATTAATTGATAATTTGTATCAGGACAATATTCTCCAGATCTGTGCAACTAGAAAAGTTACAATAAACCCCATAAAGACCGGCATAAGCGAAGCAACAGTAGTCCATTTTACGCTTTTTGTTTCTTTATAGATCGTATAAATTGTCGTACTACATGGATTATGTAATAAGCTAAACAACATCAGGTTAACCGCAGTGAGCAAAGTCCAGCCACCAGCTCTTAAAATATCTCCGGTAGCATTGGCAGAATCCAACTCGAACATAACTCCGGCACCTTCTCCCCCTGTAATGCCTGTTACTAATACTGTCAACATTAAAATAGTTGGAATAACAATTTCGTTAGCAGGAATTGCAACGATATAAGCAACTAAAATTACCCCATTAAGACCGAGAAGCCAACCAAATCCATCAAGAGAATCTATCATCCAGTAGGCAATGCTGTGGTCTCCAATATTAATATTGGATATGAGCCAAATGACAGCACCCGCCGGAGCAGCAAATACCATTGCCCGCCAAAGAACAATTAAGGTCCTGTCAATTAGGGATGTATACAATGTTTTCCAAAATCTTGGAGGTCTGTAAGGTGGTAATTCTAAATTAAATGTGGAAACTTCTCCTTTAAGAACCGTTCTCGACAAGGCCCATGAGCTTAAAAACATAAAACCCATTCCTAAAATGGCAATCCCAATAACAGCACCTACTGACGCCAATCCAGATAGTGACTCAGGAACTACAGCGCCAACAAAAATAGACGCAATTAAGATTTGTGTTGGCCAGCGTCCGTTACATAACGAAAAATTATTGGTAATAATGGCTATCAGGCGTTCTCTGGGGCTATCAATTATTCTTGTTGCGACAACTCCCGCAGCATTGCAACCAAATCCCATACTCATAGTTAAGGCCTGTTTGCCATGCGCTCCGGTTTTTTTAAACAGATAATCTAAATTAAAAGCCACCCTTGGTAAATATCCAAAATCTTCAAGTAAGGTAAATAGTGGGAAAAATATAGCCATAGGAGGCAACATGACCGCTATAACCCACGCAAGTGATAAATAAACGCCATCAATTAAAAATCCATCTAACCACCAGGGCATTCCTATTGTCGAAGCTAAACTTTTTAATCCTGGATGAATAGTATCTAATAACAGGTTCGCAAGCATTGCAGATGGGTAATTGGCTCCTATTATTGTTAACCAAAGTACTGTCCCAAGAATTAAAAACATCAATGGAAATCCCCATATTTTACTGGTGATTATCTTATCTATTTTGGTGTCTAATCTTAGTTTTTTGTTCTCGCCATCCGATTTAACTACATCACTAACAATTTGTGAGGCGTCCGCATAGATCCCTTCAGTCAGATTATCATGAAAATCATCACCAATTTGCCATCTTAGTTCTTTAGATAATTCAATGATGTCCTTTACAGATTTGTTACTCATAACTTTTTTAAGTTTAAACCAATTCTTTGGTTTTTAAAGCCTCAATTATTCTTGTATCTCCTTCAAGTAGTCTGAATGCAATCCATCTGCTATTGGGAATCGTAGGAAATTGCTTTTTAATTTCTTCACTCAATTTTTTAACAGCATTGTCAATATTTTTCGGCACATTCTTAATTCTATGAGGCTTGCAAACAATATTGCCATTTGCAACTTCATTTATTGTTGTAATCAGCTCCGGAATCCCTTTATTAAATCTGGCACTTGTTGGAACAACAGGAATCCCCAGATCTCGAGCTAAAGCTCTTTCGTCTATTTCTATATTATTACGCTTTGCTTCATCCATCAGGTTCAGGCACAGAACGGCCTTATTTGTAATCTCCAGTATTTGCAGGACTAAATTCAGGTTTCGTTCAAGTCGGCTGGCATCTACAACAATTACAGTAACATCCGGTTTACCAAAAAGAATAAAGTTTCTGGCTACTTCTTCGTCTTGAGAGGTTGATAAGAGCGAATATGTTCCGGGTAGATCGACCAGCTTGAATTTTTTTGAATTATACTCAAAGGCCCCTTCGGCTCTGGCAACCGTTTTCCCTGGCCAGTTACCGGTGTGTTGCCTTAATCCGGTCAAGGCATTAAAAACCGTGCTTTTGCCTGTATTCGGATTGCCTGCCAAGGCAACCACAAAATCGGTGTTATCAATATTGACGCCTAATTTTTTTAATCCTTTAGCATTGTATTGCGGACAAACCTCACATGTACTATTTACTACCTTCTTCTCCATAATTTCAATCTTTTTTGATGAGTATATTTGATGCCTGATTATCCCTAAGTGCTATAGAACTGCCCTTCACTAAATATGCCTTTGGATTCTTTAAAGGACTTACAAGATCTATTCTTATTGGTGACCCTTTAACAAATCCCAGGTCCAGAAGCCGTCTTCTGGCTTCACCTCGGCACTCTTTTGATATTCCTAAAACTTTGGCAGTCTCATCTTCTTTCAAACTCGACAACCTAACCAGATCATGTTCTATAATATTCTCTTTTTCAAAAACCTCAACTGTAAGATTTGACGCAACGACCGGTGCCAATTTAAACTCTTCTCCCTCAGCATAGAATACTAATCTTTGGGTATTATTTTCAACTACCCTAATTTGAGACCCAATATGTATATTCTCTGCCAGTATTTGCTTATAAATTACATCTGGTTCGTCTTCAATGTGAGTGATCCTGCCAACCGTATTTACAGGTAGAGTGGCCAGCGATACGCCTTTGACCGTAGCAACTTTACCTTTGTGTGTCGGAATAGGGTCTCCATGCGGATCGTACATAGGGTGTCCCAATTGAGTGGCCAGTACATTGGTTTCTTCATGGCTCAATTTATGTTCCATTTCTTCAGCTCTGTCATGCCATTCCTTTTTATCAAAACCCGTCTTTTCGGCCAAATATTTTTCCCATAACCTGTGTACCCTGATAATTTTTAAAGCATAGTCTCGTCCTGAGTTTGTTAGTAATAAAACCTCTCCGGATTGTTCGATCAATTCATTGATGGACATTTTTTTTATCACATCAATTATCAAACTATCATTGAATTTTAAACTCCTGGTCAAATTATTGACCGTTACTTTCTTTCCTGAAATCTCGTTATGATAAAGATGTTTTAATATGTCTTCTATTACTGTTTTTTCATTTAACCTAAAGCTGTTCTTAATTTGCCAGAACCAGCCTTTTACAGGTCTAAATAGTAAATAAACCAAAGCCGATAAGGCAAAAAATAGAATTAAAGCGAATATTGGATTATAATTGTTCATGTTATAAATTCAAGTATAAATTTTTGGCTGCTATTTCCGAAATATTCAGCTGTTTTGCGTTGGCTTTTATTTTTATCGAATTGTCAAAAGGCTCTATATCCATCACCTTGATCTTATCACCAAGCGCTAAATTATTTTTACTTAGGTATTTTAGAAAAACTGCCGAAGAGTCTGTTACATGAGATAATATCCCCTCTGCACCATTTTCCAGATCCAAAATATTTACAAGACTATTTTTATCTATTTGTCCATTCTTATTTGGTATGGGGTCGCCATGAGGATCATGAGTGGGAAATCCTAAAAAAGCATCAAGATGGTCAGTTAATTTTTTAGATTTTACATGCTCCAGTTCTTCTGCTAATTCATGAACCTCATCCCAGGAAAAATTTAATTTATCTACTAAAAAGACTTCCCATAATCTATGGTTCCTAATTACACCAATAGCAGTCGCCCTCCCTTTTTCAGTGAGATTTACTCCATAGTATTTTTTATAATCTACCAGATCCTTTTCTGCAAGCTTTTTGATCATATCTGTCACAGAAGATGCTTTAGTACTCATCTTTTCTGCAATGGAATTTGTGCTTACCGCAACACTGCCCTGTTTACCAAGATGGTAAATAGTTTTTAAATAATTTTCTTCTGAGAATGTAACCAAAGCATACAATTTAGGTTACAAAGATACTGATTTTTATATAAGTTTAAATATATTTTTAGGGAAGTCTAAATATTTTATATTAAAGCCTTTCTTTTGGGTTTTATTCTTTAATTCGATAAAGAATGCTTTCCTGGCCATCTCTTCTTACTAAAATGAGTTTTGTGTTGTCCAGGTATTTAATAACGAAATTGATTTTTAATCCTTCAAAATCCTGTTCAATCATATATCCGTCTTTAGCTTTTAATATTTTTATTGTTGCCGGGATTTTATTTACTTCCTCCAATACTCCTTCTGCATTTTTTTCATAAACGTTAAACACACCTTTTTCTTCTAGAAAGGAATAATGATACTCTTTGTTTTCATTGTTATTCTTTCTCCATTTACCGTTTAGGTAAGAATGAGCTTGCCAAACAGATTTACAACATTCCTTGTTTTTTATAATTGGGGTTGTATTGGCTCCTTTAATAAGCGTTCTTCCTTTTAACCAAGAAATTTCTGTATCAAATATTCTTACAGATGTTTTAATATCTCGATTGGATTTATCTCTAGGTGATTTGGTGTCGAAACGGAGTTTGGTGTTGTTTAGATTAAGTACATGTTTAGCATCCACATCGCTTTCCTCAACTTTTAAAAATATCAATCCCTTATCAGACGTCCAAGTTCCTTTACCATATTCTTTTCTTTCTCTTATCATTCTTTCTTCAATATAGGATTCGGAAAGAAGAAGAAATGTGCCATCTGGGTTTAAAGTAAGATAGTCTCTTAAAAAATGACTATCACCATTTCCGCTATAAAATTCATAGCTTCCCGCATGATCATTAGATTGTGCAGATAGCATTAAACTGAAAAATAAGGATAAAATTGATAGTGAAAATTTCATACGGATTAGTTTTTAGAAAACATTACAAAAACTGTTCCTTTTCGACTAAAACCCTCTTTCTTTCTGCAGTTGTTCGTAGGCTTTTTGTACTTGCTTGAATTTTTCTTCGGCTCCTGCTTGATGTTCTTTACCTAAATGTGCCACTTTATCGGGATGGTATTTTTTAGCCATCGTTCTGTAAGCTTTTTTTATCTCATCTACAGTAGCCGATTTATTGATCTCCAAAATTTTATAGGCACTATCACTGCTATTGTAGAACATGGCCTTTATACTGTTATAATCACGAGAGCTGATACCTAAATATCCTGAGATCGTATAAATTTGTTTTTCTTCATCATCAATAACAATTCCGTCCGCTTTGGCTACTCCAAATAAAAAGTGAAGAAGCTGAAGTCTTGAAGGATGATCCATCATCTGTTTTATTTGAAGACAGACCTGTCTGGTCGAAATATTTTTTTGATCACTAATATTCTTAAATATCCTGAAAGCCTTATTAGCGCGCTCCTTTCCATATAAATTTACAAACTGCTTGCGGACGAAATCCAATTCTCGCTGATCCTGACTTCCATCTGCCTTTATAACAATGGAGGCGAGAATTAATAAGCTTACTTCAAAATCACCAGGCTGTGTTTGTGGTGTTTGTTGTGGTCTTGTCCTGTAGTCAGTTTGGCTACGTTTTGACCTTGATTGCGATTCTCCCAGTAATGGACTGCCGTTACCCTTCATTGAATCTACCAGACTACCTAATGCCAAGCCTATGATGGCTCCTATTGGTCCACCAAAAGACCAACCTAATGAAGCTCCTATCCATTTTGCAAAACCCATTTTATTGAATTAAAGTTTATAAAGTTTCAAATATACTACTGTTAGATGTAATTTGATAGTATTTGTTACGTCTATAATGCTCAATTATTAAATTGAATAACTCAAGAAAAGTTAAAAATAGTTAAGGTAATAGCCCTGAAATCCGTTTTGCATGATTTTTAATTATCTTTACCCAGTTTAAATAAATAAAAATAGAAAAAGATATGTATCCACCAGAGTTAATAAAACCAATGCGCGAAGATTTGACCAATGTTGGTTTTGAAGAGTTACACACTGCTGAAGCAGTTGATGTAGCAATTGCAAATGAAGGAACAACTTTAGTGGTTGTCAATTCTGTTTGTGGCTGTGCTGCCGCCAATGCGCGTCCGGCAGCAAGAATGAGTTTACAAAATGCTAAAAGACCAGATAATTTAGTGACCGTTTTCGCTGGAGTCGATAGAGAAGCAACAGAAAAAGCCAGAGAATATATGATCCCTTTCCCTCCAAGTTCACCAAGCATTGCCTTGTTTAAGGATGGAGAATTGGTTCATATGCTGGAACGTCACCATATTGAAGGCCGTCCAGCTGAATTAATTGCAGAAAACCTTGTTGATGCTTTTAATGAATATTGTTAAAACGCAGAAGTCTGAAGCTATTTAGCTGACGTAAAAAAATAGAACCACGATTTTGTCGTGGTTTTTTTATGCGTATTTTTGGGGCGATAAGTGATTTTAATTTATGCGAAAACTTCTGGCATATCCTCTTACAATAATTTATTTTATAATTTTTGGAATAAATCTTCTTGTATTTCATCCTGTTCAATGGATCTGTTTTAATTTATTTGGGTATCAGGCCCATAAAAAAAGCGTGGATATCCTTAATTGTTTCTTGACAAGATCCTTACATATCTTAGGAGCGAGATATACTTTTAAAATCCCTAAAAATATTCCCAAAAACGTTCCGGTAATCATTGTAGCAAACCATCAAAGCATGAATGATATTCCGCCAATAATATGGTTTATGCGAAAGTTTCATCCTAAATTCATCAGTAAAATTGAATTGGGTAAAGGAATTCCAAGCGTTTCTTATAATTTACGTCATGGTGGGTCTGTACTGATAGACAGAAAGAATCCTATACAGGCAGTCAATGCCATCAAGGAAATGGCGAGATATATCGAAACTTATAAACGAGCAGTTGTAATTTTTCCTGAAGGGTCTCGAAGTAGAAATGCCCTGACAAAACCATTTAAGACAAAAGGCTTAGCAACACTTTTAGAACACGCACCAAATGCATTCGTTATCCCTATAACAATTAACAATTCCTGGAAATTATTACGCTATGGAAAATTTCCTATGGGTATTGGTGTACACATTACTTTTACCGTTCATGATACTTTAAAGGTAAGTGAGCATAATACTAGTGAACTTATCAAAATCATTGAAAAACAAATAACTGAAGCCGTAATACATGAATAATAAACAACTTATAGAAGCCACAAAAACCTTTGTTAAAAACAGTTTGGTTGACGCTGAAGGAGGACATGACTGGTTTCATACTTTACGAGTCTATAATAATGCTGTTCTAATCACAAAAGACGAAAAAGCAGATCCTCTGGTTGTTGCTCTTGGCTCTTTATTACACGATATCGCTGATAGTAAGTTCCATGATGGAGATGAAACGATTGGTCCAAAGTTGGCTCGTGATTTTTTGTTTAAACATAATGTCGATTCATTGATAATAGAACATATCATCAAAATAATAGAAAATGTTTCGTTCAAGGGAGGTAATATAAATCAAGAATTTACTTCTTCTGAATTAGAAGTTATCCAGGATGCCGATCGCTTGGATGCTATTGGAGCCATTGGAATAGCGCGTTGTTTTAATTATGGCGGATTTAAAAACAGGCCTCTTTATGATCCGGATATTAAACCGAACCTCAATATGAGTAAGGAAGAATATAAAAGATCTAAAGCGCCAACAATCAATCACTTTTATGAGAAGTTATTGTTACTAAAGGACAGAATGAATACAAAAACAGGTAAAAAACTGGCCCAAGAGCGCCATGAATATATGAAAGCTTTTCTGGATGAATTCTACGCTGAATGGAATGGTAAAAAGTAGATCTAAGAAATTTTAGGATTTAGTTCTCCTGTGCAACTTGTAAAGCCGTTATTTTATATTCCAAAATAGCCATTTCTTCACCGTAATGAATAATTTGGTCTGCAGTCAAATTGTTACTGTTATTTACAATGTCACTTATTTCTTTTCTTTTAATGAAATAGTAATCTAATGTTTTATTAATTTTACGTTTCATATTTTACATCCCTTTAATCAAATGTATTAAGCTCCATGCTAACCATTTGTTTCATTTCACTTCTGTAATGCGAGGCGCTCTTACCTGTAACCTCCTTAAATAGTTTATTAAAGTGCGAGAAATTGTTAAATCCGCATTCATAACAGATATCTGTAATGCTCAATTGACTTTCCTGTAATAATTTAGTCGCATGTACTACCCTGTATTCATTTACTAATTTTGTAAATGTTTTGCCGGTAACTTTTTTAAAATATCTGCAAAACGCAGGAACCGTCATGCTCACCTTATCTGCAATTTCTTCCAAAGGTATTTGTTGGGTAAAATTGTTGTTTACATGCTTATAAATTATATCAATTTTTGCCGTATCCTGAGGTTCTGTTTCAAAATTAAAGCCTTCAGGGTTCAAAATCCTATAGTCATCGGCTTCAGCTAACTCGTTAAGAACCTTTAAAAATTTTACAACTCTTTCAAAGCCTTCGTATTTAGATAATTTTTCAATTTTAGGACCGATTTTCTTCTTAGTTTCGGGGTTAAACAAAATTCCTTTTTTTGCTCTTTCAAGAAGTTTATTAATGGTCTTCATTTCAGGGACATCAAAAAATGTGTTCCCTAAGAATTCCGGATGAAATTGAATTATTGTTTCTCTTCCATATCGAGCCATTCCGTCTGTAAAGCCATTATGAGGCAAATTAGATCCAATTAATAACAGCTGGCTATTGTTAAAATAAGAAATATGATTTCCCACATGCCTTTTTCCAAACCCCTTATTTACATAGGACAGTTCTATTTCAGGATGAAAATGCCAAAAAGCAGTTTTATCATCTAATCTTTCGGTATGTTGTTCAACAAGAAGTGAATAACCGAATTCCGGACTTAATTTTCTTAAAGCAGGTTTTTTACTAATCATGGTGCAAATTTTATACAAAGGTAATGTCTTCACTTAAAAACATGTGTGCAAATTTAACCAATTTCTATACTATATTACCCTTTTTATTACTATAACGTTTGAGTTGAGTTAATATAACATACAAATTGGTCAAAATTGATGTTTTCACACATATTGCTTAGCCCTACATTTGTCTTGTAATAATTTAAAACAATTATGTTATGAAAAATTTAATTAAAAAAAGTATAGTATTGGTAGTACTGTTTACTTCCTTACTAGGTAACGCAAATGAGATTTCATCATTAAGAAGTCTTAATGACGAAAAGACAACTATGTTGACATTGTTAAATGTTAAACAAGGAAATCAGTTATTCATCAAGGATATGTTTGGATTGGTTCTTTACAAAGAGTCTATTCAAAAATCAGGAGAATTTGTTAAAGGATTTGATTTAACCTCACTTCCGGATGGTGAATATTATTTTGAGCTTGATAGAGATCTGGAAATTAGAATTATCCCGTTTCAAGTAAAGATGAAAAGCGTAGAGTTTAACAAGGAAATGGAAACAATCATTCACAAACCTTATATTACAAAAAAGGATAACCATGTTTTAGTCTCAAAACTATCTTTAGATAAACAACCTTTAGAAGTAAAAATTTATTACGATTATAATACAGGTTCTTATGATCTAATACACTCAGAGACTGTTGAAAACATGATGAACATTCAAAGAGTTTACAGACTATTAAAAAACGAAAAAGGAAATTATAAAGTAGTCATAAACTCTGAGGGCAGGTCTTTTGTTGAATATATAGATTATTCCTATACTTCTGTTAAACCTCAAGAAAAAAAGAAAACTAAAGAAATTCTTGTTGATGATTCAAAAGAAGTAAAAAAAGGTATTGAGGATAAAATTTTAACCCTTAAAGGTGATTATTTCAATAAATTAAAAAAATAGAAAAAGGAAATTAAAAACTGAAGGACATACATTCATAGATTATTTAAAGTTTTAGTTAGAAAAAATCTGTTAACTTCAGTTATAAAAGTGGGCTTTGCGCCCACTTTTTTTATATACAAAAGCCAGAAAATATTAACATTTTTTAAAGAGAATTTGAGACGCTATCCGCTATAAAATCCTTAATTTTAGAGCCTAATTAAAAATAACTTCACATGAAAAAAATATTCCTTTTTTTATTTACTATTATTCTTGCCATTCCAAACTCAATTAGAGCAGATGAAGGCATGTGGTTCTTAATGCATATAGAGCGATTGAACTATACTGATATGCAAAAAATGGGGCTTCAATTGACCCCTGAAGAAATTTACAGCATTAATAACCAAAGCTTAAAAGATGCCATTGTACAATTTAATGGCGGCTGCACTGCAAGTATAATTTCGAGTAGTGGATTAGTACTTACAAATCATCATTGCGGATACAGTGCAATTAGTGAGCTATCTACTACAGAACAAAATCATTTAAAAAACGGTTTTTGGGCAGGTTCTTTAGAAGAGGAACTAAAACCTGAAAGCTTATTTGTTAGATTTTTTGTTAGAATGGATGATGTTTCTAAACGTATTTTATCTCAAGTAAATGATACTATGAGTGAAAAAGAACGTGAAGCGACTATCAATAAAGAAATTGCAAAAATTCAACAAGAAAACAACGAAGGAGGGAAATACACAGTTTCTGTTCGTCCATTCTATCAAGGAAATGAATATTACTACTTCGTTTATGAAGATTATAATGATGTTAGATTGGTCGGTGCTCCACCAGAAAGTATTGGTAAATATGGTGGTGATACAGATAACTGGGAATGGCCAAGACACACAGGCGATTTTAGTTTGTTTAGAGTTTATGCCGACTCAAATGGAAATCCGGCAGACTACTCAACAAGTAATGTTCCTTTAAAAGCAAAATATCATTTACCGGTCAATATTGATGGAGTCAAAGAAAATGATTTTGCTATGATCTTAGGCTATCCGGGAAGAACAAACCGATGGATGCCGGCGGAAGGTGTTGAGCAAAATGTAAAATACGCATATCCTGCCTGGGTTGAAAGCTCCAGGTTGAGCTTAGATGTCATGAAAAAATACATGAATGAAAGCGAAGAAATTGATTTAATGTATGCTTCTCAATATGCAGGAATAGCAAACTATTGGAAAAATAGAATTGGGATGATAGATGCACTTATCAAAGCATAAAACAGCTGCAATAAAACGAAAAACGGAAGCTAAATTTGATAAGTGGGCCAATAAAAAAGAAAATAAAGCTATATACGGAAATATAATTCCAAACATCAATAAATATTATAGCTTAACTAATAACAAAGTCAAACATGATAATTATATAATAGGCATGCTGCGTTCAAGCACATTTGCTGTATTACCATATAGAATTGGCCGTACATTAGAGCAATATGTAAGTGCTAATGAAGAAAAACGAAAAGATATCATGCCAAGGCTTGAGGAGCTGATTGATGGCTCATATAAGGACCATTATTTACCTCTGGAAAAGGAGATTTTCGCCAAACAACTTGGTCTATATACTTCGAAATCAAATTATACACTCCCTGAAATAGTGGCTGAAGTTGGTGCGAAGAATAACAATGATTTTTCAACATATATCAATGCTATATTCGAGCTTAGTATGTTTTCATCTAAAGAACGTGTTGAAGCATTCTTACAATACCCGGATTCAGCTTTATTAGCAAATGATCCTTTATATAAATTGTCTGCCGAATTGTTAGATAAATACAGAGAAAGTCCTGAAGAACTGGAACAACCGACGAACGATTTTGAGGCTTCATACAGATTACTGGTAGATGGCTTACGAAAATCAGGATTGAGCGAAATAAAATATCCAGACGCCAATTCAACATTAAGATTGTCCTATGGAAAAGTAAGAGCATTGCCTAAAGACAGTAGAAATGATGCAAATAAGAATTATTATACAACCCTAACCGGAGTCATTAATAAATATAAGCCAAATGATGATGAATTTGACTTACCTCAGGCAATGCTGGATATTTATAAGAAAAAAGATTTTGGACGATATGCAAACGAGTATGGGCAGTTGCCTGTTAACTTCCTGACTGATAATGATATTACAGGAGGAAACTCAGGTTCACCTGTTATCAATGGAAATGGAGAGCTTATTGGCTTAGCATTTGATGGTAATATTGAAGCAATGGCCGGTGATGTCATATTTGATCCCAATTTACAACGAACCATTAACGTTGATATTAGATACGTTCTTTGGCTGATTGATAAATTTTCAAATGCCAAACATATAGTTGATGAATTGACTATTGTTGCTATTAAATCATAGAAAGTTCTTAAAAACAAAGAAAAGCGGCTTGATCAAGCCGCTTTTTTATTTATAATCTTTAATTGACTGCCTTATTTGCCCGGGAAATCAGCTTTCCTTTTTTGTAAAAAGGCAGTTGTGCCTTCTTTAAAATCTTCGGTACCAAAGCACTTGCCAAATTGTTTGATCTCTGTCTTAAAGCCATTTTTACCGTCTTGATAATTAGCATTGATTGCTTTTATTGCTTTACCAATGGCTACAGATGAATTTCGCATTATTTTATTTGCTAATTCATAACAAAAATCTAAAAGTTCCTCTTGTGCCTGAACGTGATTTACCAATCCATAATTCAAAGCTTGGTTCGCATCAATCATTCCCGCTGTCATTATCATTTCCATAGCTCGCCCTTTTCCGACTAATTGCGGTAATCGCTGAGTCCCGCCATATCCGGGGATAACTCCCAGAGACACTTCCGGCAATCCCATTTTCGCATTGTTGCTTGCCACTCTAAAATGACAGGCCATAGCAAGTTCCAATCCTCCACCAAGTGCAAAGCCATTAACCGCGGCTATTACAGGAGTTTTAAGATTTTCAACGAAATCAAATAATAATTTTTGGCCTTTAGCTGCCAATTTACTGCCTTCATCCATGCTGAAATTTGCAAATTCGCTTATGTCTGCACCAGCTACAAATGCTTTTTCACCACTTCCGGTTAAAACTATGACTTTTACGTTTTGATCTTGATCTAAATGTGAAAAAGCATCGTGCAGTTCCTGGATGGTCTCTTTGTTAAGCGCATTCAATTTGTTTGGGCGATTGATAGTAATGGTAGCAATGCCATTTTTTGATTCGGTAAGTACGTTATTGAATTTCATAAATTTATTCTTTTGGGAAAACAACTGTAAATGTGGTCCCGTTATTTTTATTTGATTTAAATGAAATATTGCCTTTATAAGTGTTCACTATATTTTTTACCATAGCCAGACCCAATCCCATTCCACTGGATTTCGTTGTGAATTTTGGTTCAAAGACCTTTTCTTTATTCTTATCGGTGATTCCAATTCCGTTATCCTTAACTGTCAGGATTATGTTGCCATTTTCTTCAGATAAGGTAACTGCTATTTCAGGCTGAACACCATTTGGGATCGACTGAATTCCGTTCTTAACAAGATTCGTAACTACCCTAATCAACTGGGTTCTGTCAAATTTGGCAATAATTTCACTTTTACTTGAACTGAATGTAATATACTTTTCA
Source organism: uncultured Flavobacteriaceae bacterium (assembly GCA_963722665.1). Taxonomy (GTDB): domain Bacteria; phylum Bacteroidota; class Bacteroidia; order Flavobacteriales; family Flavobacteriaceae; genus Site-B1. Next base: position 67,754 of record CAVRNW010000007.1, on the reverse strand, counting down.
CTAAAAATATCTAAAGCCAAGGCAACTATCTCGACCATATTCAGCATTTCATTCTTTTGAGCAGGCATTTCTGCAAAATTAGAAAAGGCTGAAGCGATACTGCTCATTATATCAATCTGCTGGATCATGGTAATACTGAATTCATCAACCTTTTGATGAATTTCAGGATCGTTAGGATTGAATTTAGCCTGAAAACTCTGTACGCTCAATCGCATTGGAGTTAATGGATTCTTTATTTCATGGGCAACTTGTTTTGCCATTTCCCGCCATGCCTGTTCTCTTTCGCTTGTCGCCAGCTTAACTGCGCTTTCCTCTAGTTCATCAATCATGCTGTTATAGGAGTTGACCAGGGTTGAAATTTCTTCGGTTTTAGTTTCAATATTTATTTTCTCATTTCGCTTTTCCAATCGAGTCGTATTGATCTTGTCACTTATGGTCTTTAAAGTTCTGGTAATATATTTTGAAGAAAAATATGCCAATATAATTGCGATAAGAAGCATCAATATATAAGCATATGCCAGGCGCATTAAAAATTCATTCAATTCCTTGCTTAAGAACTCATCCTTCTCAAGATAGGGAAGATTCAATATTGCCAATGGTTTAAACTTCCCATCTGTGATATAAGTATAGGACGATAGGAATGTTTCACCATTTTCCATTCGTTTTTCAACATACCTTTTGTCTTCTGAATTTGAAAGTGTATTCAAAATATTAGCATCTAAGCAAACTGCAAGGGAATCCGGTTTTATTCTGGCCAAAGACGACTTTAACAAATTGCCTTCCAGATCATATAGATTGAGCTGGAGTTTATGTATGGTCGCGATCTCATAGATCTTTTCTTTAAATATCAGTGGAATTTTATCTGTCTTGATCTCATACGTTGTCTCTCTTAAAACATAATTTATATGCTCTTGTATATTCTGTTCTTTTCGTTCTAACCTGTTATTATGATAATCCTGAGACTCTTCATTGTATTGAAAAATTGAGACCAATGCAATTAAAACCGAAGCTAAAACTACAAGGAGAACCATTGCTATAAAAATGCGTGTTCTAAGAGATAATTTTTTCAACTGATTTTGTCTTAATTGTTGGATAAATATAACAATAATTAAGCCAAATAATTGGAGTAGATTACACAGATAAATGGTTATGTTTTTATTTTTAACTTTAACCTCAAAATCTAATCAATGAGCTTATTAATTTTTTATGCTGTTATTTCAATTTTCTTTTCATTTTTATGCTCCATTCTTGAAGCTGTTTTATTGAGCATCACGCCAACATTTATTAATATAAAAAAAAGTGAAGGGAAGCATTATGCCATGGCCTTAGAAACTTTGAAAAAAGATGTTGACAAACCTTTGATAGCCATTTTAACACTAAATACGATCGCTCATACTGTTGGCGCTATTTTGGTAGGCGTCCAGGCTGAAAAGGTTTTTGGCACAGGTGATAACTCTATCATGATCGTATCTGCCGTAATGACCTTTTTAATATTGGTATTATCAGAGATTATACCAAAAACGATTGGAGCGACCTATTGGAAAACGCTGGCCAATCTTTCTGCTATTACCCTCAACGGGATGATCTTTTTCTTTAAATGGACAGGAGTTATCTGGTTTTTACAATTATTTACCAAACTATTCGGTAAGGGTCATCATGGCAGCGTACTTAGCAGAGAAGGTTTTTTAGCAATGACAGATATAGCCCACGAAGAAGGCCTGTTTCACGAATCAGAAAGCAAGGTCATTAAAAATCTTATAACCTTTAAGGATGTTATGGCCAAGGATATTATGACCCCAAGAACAGTTTTAAAGATTGAAAATGAGGAAACAACCATTAAATCATTTTTTAATGATAATCCAAACTTAAGGTTTTCCAGAATCCCTGTTTATAAAGATTCTGAAGACAATATAACCGGGCTTGTATTGAAAGATGATGTCTATAAAGAAATGGCCTATGGGAATGGTGAAAAAAAATTAACAGAGATCAAGAGACCCATAATCGTGACCATAAGAAATTTACCCATTCCTAAGCTGTTTGAAGAGCTGATAGAAAGTAAAAACCATATGTCACTTGTAGTTGATGAATATGGTTCTGTGAGTGGTTTGGTAACTATGGAAGATGTTATAGAAACTCTTTTAGGACTGGAAATTATGGATGAAAGTGATAATGTTGAAAACCTTCAGAAATTAGCAAGAAAAAGCTGGGAATCGAGAGCAAAACGATTAGGATTGATTGATGATAAAAACATTAAGGGAAAATAAAACCCCAATGCTCTCGCATTGGGGTTTTATTAAAAAACTAAAGAATAAATGAAACAAATTTTTTAATACTACCAATTTTCTTGGCAAGCTTTACAAAAATCAAATTTATTATTAAAGTATCTGTCAAACAACTGAATTACTTTTTTAGCCTTAATGTTTTCGTTCAACTCGCCTTTTGTTAGCGCGGCATCATCTATATTCTCTACATAATCTCCATTCCAGTTAAAATCTATATTGGTAATAGTCACTCTATATTTCCCTTCTTTCTTCTGTAAATATCCCGTAAATTTTCCTCCCGGTTTCAAATACCTTGGATAGCTTCCATTTTCGTAACCATGTGCTTCCAATTCATTTTTGCTTTCAAAGTTTATTGTGAATATCACTTCATCTCTAACAATATAAATTTTTTCATAATTTCCCTGTTGACGAATAGATTCATATAATTCAAAAACAGAATTGTCACTATCGTATACTTTTTGCCAAATTAAATTGTTACTTTCAATTTTAAAATTATGAGGGTTTCCTGCTATAAACATGGAAATCACCACTGAGGATAGTATAAGTAGATTTTTCATCAGATATAGAGTCTTTTTAGATTAGGGACTACTAATGTAGAAAACAAATGTATTTCAGCCAATAATAATTGCGTTTTATCGATGAAATACATTATTTATTAATTTTTTGTACGTATTTTCTTAAATATGAAGCAAGCCATAATTAAAACACCTTTAGGATTTACAAGGATCACAGGAAATGAAAATGGAGTTACAGCAATTATTGTAATGAATGAGGAGGTAAACCTTACACATTCAATACCTGAAGAACTTAAAGAATGTGTCAAACAATTGGATGAATATTTTCAAGGCGCCAGGCAGCAATTCAATTTGAAATTAAATCCGGAAGGGACCGAATTTCAAAAAAGAGTCTGGAAAGAGTTACTCAAAATACCCTACGGTAAAACGCTATCATATTTAGAGTTGTCCAAAAAACTAGGAGACGTTAAGGCTATCAGGGCTGTAGCTAATGCCAATGGCAAAAACCCCATTTGGATCGTTATCCCATGTCACAGAGTAATAGGAAAAGATGGGTCTTTAACGGGATATGCCGGCGGTCTGCACAGGAAAAAATGGTTGCTGGATCATGAAAACCCAAATAAACAGCAATCTTTATTTTAAATATAGAATTCCTTCAGGAAATTCTTTGCTTTTATAAAATTGTCTTTACCTTTAAAAGTAATTCGACAGACAGATTAATTTCTTATATTTAGTTTCAAAAAAATGAAAATAACAAAATGAAAATCTTAAAAAAACTTCTTAAATACTTGATCATTCTTTTCGGTTTAATGATTGCTATTCTTTATATCACGGATACCGATTACTTAATAAAAGCCGTAAGAACCATATATGCAAAAGGATACAGTACTGCTTATTTAGAAGACTACAAAGAATTTGATAATGAAGACGTAGAAAATGGCACTCCACTACCTTGGCCAATTCACTTAGACTATAATAAAACTGAAGAAACAGAGGGATTAAAAAAAATCAACAAGACCAACGGAACTATAGCATTTGTCATTATTAAAAATGATAGTATTTGGTTTGAAAAATATTATGACGGATTTAATGAGGATTCTAAATCCAATTCCTTTTCTATGGCAAAAAGCTATGTGTCCGGACTTATGGGAAAGGCTATTGAAGAAGGATATATCAAAGGTTTAGATCAACCGGTTAGTGATTATTTTCCTGAATTTAGTGAAGGATTAGCAGCTAAAATGACTGTTGGTGATCTGTCCTCAATGAGCTCAGGAACCAATTGGGATGAGGCATATTATTCACCTTTATCGATAACTACCAGAGCTTATTTTGATGATGATCTTGAAAAAGTTATCCTTGGCTTGAAAGTAGTTGAAGAACCGGGTAAGAAATATAAATACGCAAGTGGAGACACACAACTTTTAGCTATGGTCATCGAAAAAGCGACGGGCAAAAAGCTTTATGATTATTTGACCGAAAGTTTCTGGAAACCTCTTGGATCCGAAAATTCGACACTTTGGCAAGTTGACAGCGAAGAACACGATTTAGTAAAAGCCTATTGCTGTATTGCCAGTAATGCAAAAGATTTTGCGCGATTTGGCAAACTTTTTAAAGACCATGGAAAATGGAATGGGCAGCAACTTCTAGATTCTGCTTTTGTGGCAAGATCTGTCACACCTCGTTTTCCTGAAAGCCCGGAATATGGCTATGGGTGGTGGTTAAAGAACGTTGGCGATAAGCATTTTTTCATGATGAGAGGTCATCTTGGTCAATATGTGATTGTTGAACCCAATGATAATGTTATCATTGTAAGACTGGGGCACTCCAAGGGAGAAGGTGATGAAATTGCATCTTTCACACCAGATATTATAAATTATATTGAAGAAGCCTATAAAATGTTAAACAATTAATAAGCATTTATAGGGGGCAGATTAAATCTTACAGGTATGATCTCTAAATTAAACCTTGAAAACATATTATTTCTTGATATTGAAACCGTTCCTGAAATGCAGGATTTTAAAGGTCTAGATTCTGACAAGCAAGAACTATGGGAACAAAAGTCAAAATACCAGCGTCATGATGAATTTACAGCAGAGGAATTTTATCCCAGTGCAGGGATTTGGGCCGAATTTGGAAAAATAATATGTATTTCTGCCGGCTACTTTACCTACAAAGGAGATGTTAGAACATTCAGGGTTACTTCTTTCTATGGGGATGAAGTGAAGATCTTAAAAGATTTTAAGAATCTTCTGATATCTCATTTTAGTCAAACAAAACATTTGTTGTGTGCCCATAACGGAAAGGAATTCGACTTTCCTTATATTGCCAGGAGAATGATCATCAATAACATTGAACTACCCTACAAGCTAAACTTATTTGGTAAAAAACCCTGGGAAGTTCCGCATCTGGATACCCTTGAATTATGGAAATTTGGTGATTATAAAAATTACACATCCTTAAAATTATTGACCAATGTATTGGGCATTCCATCACCAAAAGATGATATTGAAGGAAGTGATGTCTACCGGGTATTTTATGAAGAAAACAATATTGATAAGATAATCACCTATTGCGAAAAAGACACCATTGCAGTCGCTCAAATAATTTTACGATTACGCGGTGATGACATCCTTCAGGATTCCGAAATTATTCATGTTTAAGTGGTTTTGCTTCAATTAACTCCTTAGAAAAACCGTATTTTTAAAAAATGAATAAATCAAATTTGCTCTCAATAAAGGATCTATCCGTTTCTTTTATAACCAATAAAAAGAAAACTCAGATTTTAAAGACTATTTCTTTTGAATTAAAGGAAAACGAAATTCTTGGTATAGTTGGCGAATCCGGATCCGGCAAATCAATTACTGCCTTGACTATTTTAGGCTTGCTGCCAAAGTCAATTTCTAAAATTGATTCGGGTTCAATTCATTTTGAAGATCTGGACTTGGTAGGGCTGGACAATAAATCCTTTCAAAAAATTAGAGGAAATAAGATAAGTATGGTCTTTCAGGAACCTATGAGTGCTTTAAATCCATCTATGACATGTGGCAAGCAGGTTTTTGAAATATTAGAACAACACCAATCTTTAAGCAAAAAAGAGATCATTCAGGAAACCCTTATTTTATTTGAAAAGGTTAAATTACCTCAACCAGAGAGAGTTTACAATGCTTATCCTCACGAAATTTCCGGGGGACAAAAACAACGTGTCATGATTGCCATGGCTATTGCCTGTAAACCCAAAATATTGATTGCCGATGAACCCTCAACTGCTCTGGATGTGACAGTGCAAAAAGAAATTATCAGCCTTTTAAAGGAGTTGCAAAAAGAAACGAACATGAGTATTCTTTTTATTTCTCATGACTTGTCTCTGATCAGTGAAATTGCTAATCGAGTTATAGTCATGTATCAGGGTGAAGTTGTAGAGCAGGGAACCGTCAGGGAAATTTTTAAAGACCCCAAACATATCTATACCAAAGCACTTATCCATTCACGCCCTTCCATTGATAAACGACCCAAAAATCTGCCAACCATCCAGGATTATTTAAATGGGACTGTGGACAACACAATGGTCACAAATAAGGAAAGAGAGCGAGCTCACAAAAATATTTATTCTAAACAACCATTACTGGAGATTAGAAATATTGAAAAAGAATACTTCTCTAAAGCTGGTTTTTTCAAGAAACCAAAATCATTCAAAGCCGTTGATCAAGTAAGTTTTAAATTATATCCCGGTGAAACTTTGGGCTTGGTGGGCGAATCTGGTTGTGGTAAATCTACTCTGGGAAATGCTATTTTGCAGTTAGACAAGGCAACTGGTGGACAGATATTTTATAATGGAAAAGACATTACTGACCTCTCAAAAACTTCTATAAGAAAATTAAGAAAAGACATTCAAATAATTTTCCAGGATCCGTTTTCTTCATTAAATCCAAGGATTCCCGTTGGCAAGGCAATAATGGAGCCCATGTTGGTACATAAATTATATGCCTCAGACAAAGAACGGAAAGATAAAGTTCTTGATATTTTGAATCGAGTAGGACTATCAGAGGACTATTTTTATCGATATCCACATGAATTCTCGGGCGGACAAAGACAACGTATTGGAATTGCGCGAACAATAGCATTGAATCCTAAATTGATAGTATGTGATGAATCTGTTTCTGCTTTGGATATATCTGTCCAGGCTCAGGTACTTAATTTATTGAATGAGCTAAAAGAAAAATTTGGCTTTACTTATATTTTTATTTCGCACGACCTGTCTGTAGTGAAATATATGTCAGATCAATTATTAGTGATGAATGAGGGTAAAATTGAGGAAATGGGTGAAGCAGATTACGTATACGGCAATCCCGAAAAAGAATATACCAAAAAACTCATCGATGCTATTCCCAAAGGATTATAGCATAAATATTTTTTTGGCTAAATACAGAAAATTACGAATACATTTTATTGTTCCTTGTACGTTCCTGTAGAATTCACTGTTGTGAAAAGATTTAGTTCGTGGTAGATTTGTATCCATAACAAAAGGTTAAGTTCTTGATAGATTTGAAACAAAAAGTAGGTTTATTTAGGGACTGTAAAAGTGCAATAAATATTTAATATTTCAGTTTAAATACACTTAAATTCGATGAAATACTTAAAATTTTAACATTTGATCAATTCCAATATTCTTTAGTTCTGGGAGCAAATCAATCGGATAATGGTGATCTAATCAATTTATTTCCAGTCAATTAATCTTGACCTAATTTTATAAGAATCTTTTTAATCGAAATAATAATAATTTTTCGTTTTTCACTCAAATAAAAAATTAATTCATCTATAATCCCATAAAATCAAATTATGCAGTTCATCGAATAAAATTTGTCGTTAGTAGGATTTTTTACATATGTTTGCATATTAATATCAATAGCCCCAAGCTATTCTAAATGAACTTAATATGAAAAAAACTACTTATTGTTTTCAGAAAAGCAGTACTTGCTTTGGTATTGCTGTGGTCATATTCAACTTATTCACAAGATGTTCCAGGAGCAGCAATTTGGACAGGCGGTAATACACCTGAATTAAGAAACTGGGATGGTACTTCATTTGGAAGTAATACCAATACAAGTGTTAGTAATGGTGATAGATGGAGAATCATGCAAGGAGCGGCATGTCCAAAAAGAGATGAAAAAATTGTTATTGGAATAGAAAATGGCGGATCAGTATCAGGTCAATTATGGAATGGTAGTAATTGGAATGCAATATCAATTGATGGAAGTACCGACCTTGGAACGCCAGGAGCTACTTATTTTTGGGGACTTGAAACAGCTTATGAATCGCAAAGTGGTGATGGTATGATTGTTTATGGAGATGGTACCAATTTACGCTACAGCATTTGGAATGGAACAACATGGTCATCAGCGACAAATATTACCACTTGTACAAGCGGTACGCCTTATCAAATGAGATTGGCAGCTAATCCTAATACAGATGAAATGGTATTGGTGGTTAATTTTACAAATGAAACAGAATGTGCTTTAGTTTGGAATGGATCGAGTTGGGGGAATTCAGTGACATTGGATACTTCGACCACTCAAGTTCGCACGGATATTTTCGTAGCCTATGAAGAGCACAGTGGAAACGCCTTGGTTGTTTATGAGGCTGACGCGGATGTTAATGCAAAATATCGAATTTGGAACGGTTCAGCCTGGAGTGCTGAAGCAACTATTACTGCTCCTTCGGGTCCGAGTGGATATGCTAGATGGATGCATCTGGCATCACAACCGGGGAGTGATCAAATTGCCCTAGTCGTGCTTACACAAAACAGCGATGTTTATTTTGCTATTTGGGATGGAAGTAGCTGGGGAAATACTGTAAGTGCAACTACCTCTGCTAATGGAAACATAGAACCGAATGTATCCGTTGCTATTGAGTCTGTAAGTGGTGATATTATTGGAACTTATGGAGAAGGTGCCAGTACACGTTATAGAACTTGGAATGGAAGTGCTTGGTCTGCGGAATTAACTACTCCGGCAATTGGTGGTACTTCAAATTCAATGGAACTATATTCTAGTCCATTGAGCGATCAAATTGTTTTAATGGTCAATGATGATAATTCTGATGTAAATACTATTACGTGGAATGGAACTTCATGGGGAGCAGTTACTGAATTGGAAATTACTTCCGGAGAAACAAAAAACCAACCTTTTGTATTTATTTATGATCAAAATACTCAGTCTTTACCAAATTCACAAACAACAACCACCTGTGATTTTATAGCTTCTAAGGATACTTATATTAAAGGTAACGACAACGATCCGGAGGAGCGATCTAAAAATTTTGGAACTTGTGAAACTTTAATCATTGACCGAGAAGACGGTGATCTACACAGGATTTTACTTCAGTTCGATCTGTCTGGTATTTCAAGCAGTGCAATTATTACTTCTGCAGAACTGAGGTTGTATACAGAAGCTGGTGATGATATGAACGTTAGTGTGTTTCAAATAGGAGCTGCTGATGCATGGGATGAAGGAAGCTCATGTGGAACTAATGGTTCTGCTAATTGGACCAATAGAACTGCTTCTTCTACCTGGGGAACAGTTGGTGTTGTTGGCCCTTCTAGTGGAGGCACACCTGTGGCTACAATTAACGGAAGTGGAGATGGTATTCACTCGTGGAAAATAACCTCATTAGTTCAAGGATGGATAGATGGTACCATAACCAATAATGGTGTCATGGTAGGAAGTCAGGATGGTGGAGGAAACCGCACTATTGATTATTACAGTCGAGAAACAACTTCTGGAACACCTCCAACCCTTCAGATTACTTATGGTGTTACATCTTTGCTCTATGCTTTAAGAGGGGATAACACAAATGATTTTTGGGAATATGATATTAGTGGTAATTCCTGGAGTAGTCTGGCAAATACTCCCCAACCTATTAAAATTGCTTCTGGATTAGCATTTGCAGAAGGCGATGTTTATGCAATGCGGGGTGATCAACAGAAAGATTTTTGGAAATATAATATAAGTGGTAATTCCTGGGGCAGTCTTGCTGACTATCCAGGTCAACCAGATAAGTCAAGCTCATTAGAATATAACCACGATGGGTATTTATATGGAATAAATGGAGGTAATAGTGTTCTTTATAAATATAACATATCATCAAATTCATGGTCAGTGACGTCTGGTCTACCTGGTGGTGTGAAATTTGATGCTGGAGCCGCTTTGATTTCTGACTATAAAGATATTTACGCCTTTCAAGGTAAAGGAACTACTAACTTTTATCGATATAATGCAATTGCAGACACCTGGACTACAATGGCAGCACCTCCAGGGAGTATAGATTCAGGAGCAGATTTGGGTTTTGACGGAACATATATTTATGCGCTTCAAGGACGCACAACAAATTTCTATCGCTATGATATTGCACTGAATTCATGGACATCACTGGCTTCTACGCCCGGAAATATTGATGAAGATGGAGCTCTAACTTATGATGGAAAATATATATATGCATTTCAAGGAAATAACAGTAACTCATTCTGGCGATATGACATTGGTTCTAATTCGTGGACTACAATGTCCAATGCATTAGGAAATGTAGCCGCTGGCTCTGATTTGACGTTTAATTCCGTCTTTGAATTTGATTTTGATAGTGATAGTGATGGAATTTATGATAGAATAGATATTGATGATGATAATGACGGAATTAAAGATACTGATGAATGTGCTGGTACTGATGAATGTGCTGGATTACCTTGTGAAGATACTGATAGTGACTCTATTCCGGATTATTTAGATCTGGATTCAGATAATGATGGTATTCCAGATATAGTAGAAGCCGGTTTAGGAAGCTATTAGTGCAGGAACTGGAACAATTCCAGCCGCTTCATTTATAGATACTAATAACAACGGTATGCACGATCCTTTTGAAACCAATATTCCTTTGGATTCAGATGGTGATGGTATTCCAAATTATTAAAGATCTGGATAGTGATAATGATGCTATTTTTGATGTAGATGAAGCCAGAACACAAAGATATTTTATGTCAACACTTGTTTTTGACAATGGCGATGGAGACATTAATGGTGATGGAGTTGGTGATGGTCAGGAATCAGAAGCATTTAGAGAAAAAGATGATGATGGTGATGGAACTGTAGAATATTTTGGAGATGGTATTTTAGATATTTATGATTATGGTACAGGTGCCAATGAATATGGTAACTTAGATCAGGGCTCTGCTCCTTATTTTGTAAATGATGAAGATGGTGATGGTACACCAGACTATATTGATCTGGATTCCAATAATGATGGAACCTTTGATATAGCAGAAACACATTATGCCTAATTTAGATGCCAATAATGATGGAATTATTGATGATACTGTTGATACTGACGGCGATGGTCTGTATGAGTTCTGTTTGATACAAATGATTCTGCTTTTGGTTCACCAAGAGACCTGCAAGGAAAATTTGAACTGTTCTTTGATGGTCGTAATGATTATGTTGAAGATACAAATGTTATGTCCGGATGGAGTGAAGCCACTTTAATGGCCTGGATCAAGATTGACCCTACAGCTACAGGTGACCAAATAATTTTCGGTCAAAATTCATTCTATATTCAGCTTAATTCTGATAAAACGATTTCAGCAAAAGCAAATGGAAATACAGTATCTAATAATACTGCTTTAAATACGAATCAGTGGACACATGTGGCTGCTTCATACAGTAATACGAATAGTGCACTTAAACTATTTATAAATGGTCAGGAAATATTCAAGTACTACCGTTTCGGGTGCATTGCCTTCAGATTCTTCCAGTTTAACATTAGGAAGACAACCGGACACAGATAGTAATTATTTTAGTGGTTATATTGACGAAGCTCGTGTATTCTTTAAAGCACTTGCTTTAAATGAACTTCAAAAAATGGTCTATCAGGAAATTGAAGAGAATAGTGGCAACACAAAAGGTGTCTGTAATTCCTATAGATGTCACCAATTTAATTGATGAAGACACCAGTATACCATTAGTCTGGAATAGCCTGAAAAGATATTACAGAATGGATGCTTTTAAAGACAATGTTCTGGATGATCTAACAACTCCAGAAATAGATGAAGGATCAGGAGCAAGAATTTATAATACAAAATTAATTGAGTCTCAATCTGCACCACTACCATTTGTTACAAATCAAAGCTGGACGACTTGAGGTTGCAGTCAATGACCCTGATAAGAGGAATCAATGGTAATGATGCCATAAATAATGAAAGTGCCATTGTTAGAATTGCACACAATGATGTATATATTGATAGTGAATCTAAAACAAGCGGCATTAATGATCGATGCGCAAGATGCAAGTTCCAATCCTATAGAATTCAGTGTTAAAAACGATTCTGAGCTTAATATAAGCTGGTATCTTGAACTGGATGGTAAGTTAGACCTTGAAGGTGAATCTCAGCTTGTACAAGGTGCTGGCAGTATTTTAGATGCCGATAGTTCTGGTTATATTGAAAAAGACCAGCAGGGAACTGCAAATAGTTACAACTATAATTACTGGTCGTCATCGGTTGGCCCTATTGGTGCTACAGGTGCAAGAGGAACAGCAAGTACTAACAATGACTTTATTAATTGGAGGTATATTACTTGACGGTTCCATAGCAGACAACGGAGTTTATCCTAGAGCTATTAATTTCCAATGGTCATTATACGGCTGCCGATTATGGTAATTCTGATCCAATAACAATAAGTACATACTGGTTATGGAGATATCATGGTACCAGTGAAGATTATGCTGCCTGGCAATAAAATTTATCCAAATACGCCTTTTTAGCCCGGTGAAGGCTATACAATGAAAGGATCTTCCGGGCGCTGTGCCTATTTCCAGCGAACAGAACTATGTGTTCAGAGGTAAACCTAATAATGGTGATTTTACCCTGCCAATTACTCCTGGAAATGACAGACTTATCGGGAATCCATACCCATCAGCCATGGATGCAGAAAAATTTATTTTGGATAACTTAAGTACTGCTGATGGAGGAAATAATACCAATGGTAACGTATTTAATGGAGCCTTGTATTTCTGGGATCATTTTGGATCTATAAACTCCCACTATCTTGGAGATTACGTTGGTGGTTATGCGACTCGCAACATAATTGGCGGTACGCCGGCAATTGCCAATGATCAAAGAATAAACGCCACCGGTGGTTATGGAGGACTAAAACACCTGGTCCATATATACCGGTAAATCAGGGATTCTTTGTTTTAACCTCCCTTGATGAAGACCTGACAGGATTAACTACTGTTTATGGCGGCGATATCGTATTTAAGAATAGCCAAAGGGTTTTCAAACCAGAAACTTCAATAAATTCTGTTTTCATGAGACAACTCAGGATCAACCAAAAAAGAAGACGGAAAAGTCACAAATACCAGTGCAAGGATGAATGTCGTAATCAGAAGAAAATGGCAATGAAAGACCTATTATTAGGTTGAGTTTTGATTCTCCTAAAGGAATTCACAGGCAGATACTTGCAGGTACTGATAAAAACGCCAGCAACTCATTTGATATTGGATATGATGCCCTTTTACCAGATCTTGGGTCTGAGGATATGTTCTGGAATATTAACGATACGCAATTCGTCATTCAAGGTGTAGAAAATTTTGATCCTGATCAGGAATTACCACTTGGTTTGATCATCAGTGAAGCCGGTTTAGCAAGAATAACTGTTGATTCCCTTGAAAACATGGATGCCCTGACAAAGATCTTTATCAAAGATAATTTGACTAAGGAAACCTATGAGATTACCAATGATCCTTTTGAAATTGAACTTGAACCGGGTGAATACTATGAGTCGTTTTGTATTGGTTTTCCAACCTAGATTAAAAACTTTCGATGAAGTGACTCTGGAAGAAGGTATAATTGTGTATATGAATGATTCCAATACAGAATTGAAGATCAACAGAATTCTGGATACCACAATTGAAAGCATTAAGCTATACAATTCTTTAGGTCAGTCCTTTAATTCCTGGAATTCTAATCTTGAAAACAGAAACTTATCATTACCTGTACATAGTATTAGCACAGGAATGTACATTGTTCAATTAGAAACCAGTGATGGTGATATTATCAAGAAAATGATAGTTGAATAGAAATATAATAAATAACGAAAAACCCATTACAGTTGTAATGGGTTTTTTTATTGCTACACTATAAAGATTTGATTTACTCTATAAACCAATTTGGTTATAATATATTTATATTTGGTTATAATTAATACGGTTAAGAATGTCTGATAAAAAACTATGGGAAGGTGATACTGGTTTTAAAAAGAACAGCCATCTATATCATTTTCAGCATTGGTTACAAAATCATTATAATTTAAGTTTTAAAGATTATCATGAACTTTGGAAATGGTCGGTTGATAACATAGAAGAGTTCTGGAAAGCCATCTGGGACTATTTTAATATCATTTCTCACAGCCCGTATAAAAACATTCTTTCGGGTTATAATATGCCAAATTGCAGATGGTTTGAAGGTTCAACTTTAAACTATTCCGAACATATTTTTAGACATGCTAATCCTGCGGAGCCCGCAATCTATTTTGGAAATGAAGCCGGAGATTACAAAGAAATTAGCTGGAACGAATTAAAACAAAAGGTGGCTTCTTTGGCTGCTTATTTAAGATCTGTTGGTGTTACAAAAGGCGATCGGGTTGTAGCATTTTTACCTAATATTCCCGAAGCCACTATTTCTTTCTTGGCGGTAAATTCATTAGGTGCAATCTGGTCGAGTACGTCTCCCGATTTTGGCGCTGAAAGTGTCGTAGACAGATTTGCACAAATAGAACCTAAAGTTTTAATTACTGTTGATGGTTACCAATACAATGGCAAGCCATATGATAAGTCCGATATTGTCAACAGTATTGTTGATGCTTTACCAACTCTGGAAAAAGTTATAGTTCTGCCTTATTTAAACAAAAAAGCTATAGATAATTTCCCAGAAACTTTTGTTGATATTGAAAACTGTTTTTAGTACACAGTCACATGAACTGACTTTTGAGCCAGTTGAATTTAATCATCCTATTTGGGTGTTATATTCTTCAGGCACCACAGGATTACCAAAAGCAATAGTGCATTCACATGGCGGTATTTTGTTGGAACATCTTAAGTATATGGCATTCCATAATGATGTGCATAAAGGTGAAAAATATTTCTGGTTCTCTACAACCGGATGGATGATGTGGAATTTTGTGCAGTCTGCCCTATTAATGGGAGCATCTATTGTGCTGTATGATGGTAGTCCAACCTATCCTGACTTTGAAGCTTTATGGACATTTTCAGATAAAGTTGGCATTAATCATTTTGGAACCAGTGCACCTTATCTGGTGGCAAGCATGAAGAAGAATATTGATGCCAAATCTAATCATAATCTTTCTACTATTCGGTCTATAAGTTCAACCGGAGCACCTTTGCCTTACGAGGCATTTGAATATGTATACAAGAACATAAAAGATGATGTTTGGTTATGTTCTATGGCAGGCGGAACGGATGTTTGTACAGCCTTTGTAGGCGGAACACCATATTATGCTGTTCATGCCGGGGAAATACAATGCAGAGCTTTAGGCGTGTCCTTATTTGCTTATGATGAAAACGAAAATCCTGTTCTTGATGAATTAGGAGAAATGGTCATTGATAAACCAATGCCTTCAATGCCAATTTATTTTTGGAATGATCCTGACAATAAACGATACAAAGCAAGTTACTTTGAACATTATCCCGGAAAATGGCGACATGGTGACTTTATAAAAATCAATTCTAAAACAGATGGATTAGTTATTTATGGTCGCTCTGATGCTACACTAAATCGACATGGAATAAGGATTGGAACAAGTGAAATTTACCGGGCAGTCAATAAAATTGAAGAAATTGAAGATTCTCTTATCGTAAATTTGGAACTGAATGAAGGAACCCATTATATGCCTTTGTTTGTGAAATTAAAAGAGTCGTTTGAATTAACTGATGCCATTAAAACAAGGATCAACAATCAATTAAAAAAAGAATATACGCCCAGACATGTTCCGGATGAGATCATTGAAGTAAAAGACATTCCCTATACCATAAGTGGCAAGAAAATGGAAGCACCGATAAAGAAGATCCTTTTAAAAATGCCATTGGAAAAATCCATTAATTTTGATTCGATGCGAAACCCGGAAAGTGTGGATTTCTTTATTGAGTTTGCGAAAGGGATTTAAGATTCTCCTTCATAGCTTTCAGACTGAGCATATCGAAGTCTGAGTGACGAATCTCAAAAAGAGATTGCCGCGTCATCCCGATAGTTATCGGGATTCACAGGAATTTTACATATCCAATTCATCAATCCCGTATTCAATTACAGGTTCGTCTTTAATGACATCCTCATCAGTGTCGCAATTAACCCTAATAGATAAGTTTGCAGGTTCTTCAAAGTCCTCAATAGAAATATTTAACTCTTCATCTGCATAACAGCTTTTCATATACATTCCCCAAATAGGAAGTGCCATGGACGCACCTTGTCCATAGTTTATGGTCTTAAAATGAACTGATCTGTCTTCTGCACCAACCCAGACCCCTGTAACTAAATTTGGCACCATTCCCATAAACCAGCCATCACTCTGGTTTTGTGTCGTTCCTGTTTTACCGGCAATTGGATTGGTAAATTGGTATGGATAGCCTGTTATAATTTCTTTAAACTCCGGTTTTATTGATCCTGTGGTCCTCAGTCTGATCCCTGAACCTCCCAGTGTTACGCCTTCCAATAGCTTTACAGTTACATAGGCGGCTTCTTCACTTAAAACGTCCCTGCTTTCAGGTGAAAACTGATATAGAACTGTATCATTTTTATCTACTATACTGGTTACCATGACCGGCTTAGTATAAACTCCTTTATTGGCAAAAGCGCTATATGCCGCCACCATTTCATAAACACTTAGATCTGGTGTTCCCAATGCTATTGATGGTACAGGAAGAATCTCTGATTCTACTCCAAGTTTTTTTACAAGGTCAACAACAGGTTGTGGCCCGACTTTATCCATTATTTGAGCTGTTATTGTATTGACAGAATTGGCCAAGGCATTTTTAAGAGTTCGCATACCTCCATATTTCTCTCCTGAATTCTTTGGACACCATTCTTCGGTATTTCCATATTTTCCTTTTTCTATACAAAAAGGTATATCATGAAACTCATCACAAGGAGATAAATGCAGCTGGTCTATGGCGGTAGCATATACAAATGGCTTGAATGTTGAGCCTACCTGACGTTTTCCTTGTTTTACCATATCGTATTGAAAATGCTTATAATCCATTCCGCCAACCCAGGCTTTCACATGTCCTGTTTGCGGATCCATGGACATCATTCCGGGTTGCAAAAAAGATTTGTAATAACGCATGGAATCCATAGGTTTCATAATGGTGTCTATCTCTGTGTTTGGAGCTTCCCACGAGAATATTCTCATTTTTGTAGGCGTGTCAAAAGACCTGATAATTTCTTTATTGGACTTTCCTTCTTTTTTCATGACTCGCCATCGTTCTGATCGTCTCATTGAACGATTCATGAGATCTTTGATCTCGGCATTATCTAATTCCAGAAACGGAGCCGTACGATTCCTGTTTGGTGTATTCTGATGAAAGAATTCCTTCTGCAGCCTGGGCATATGTCTTGCCACAGCTTCTTCCGCATAGGTCTGCATGCGTGAATCTATGGTTGTGTTTATTTTTAATCCGTCACTGTAAAGATCATATTTAGTTCCATCGGGTTTAGGATTGTCCTGTATCCAACCCTTCATAAAATCCCGCAAGTATTCTCTAAAATAAGTAGCAATTCCTTCTCTGTGGGATTCCGGCGAATAATTCAATCCTAAATCCATTTGTTTCAGTGAGTCTTTTACTTCTTCGTTTATATACCCATACTTGGCCATTTGACCAAGTACAACATTCCTTCTGTTTATTACTCCTTCCGGATTTCGTCTTGGGTTATAAAGAGATGAGTTCTTGAACATCCCAACTAACATAGCCGACTCCCTAATGTCAATTTCTTTAGGTTCTTTCCCAAAATAGATCCTTGAAGCACTGCGAATACCGTCTGCATTATTGCCAAAATCGTAGATATTAAAATATTGGGCGATGATCTCTTCTTTTGTATACTGACGCTCCAAACGCAAAGCAATGACCCATTCTTTAACTTTTTGGGTAACAGCTTCCAGTTTACTTTTTGATCGCACTCCAACAAATAATTGTCTTGCCAATTGCTGAGATATAGTACTGGCTCCTCCTTTACTTCCAAGAAATGCAAACGCTCGAATAGTTCCTCTTGCATCTATCCCCGAATGATCGTGGAATCTGGCGTCTTCAACGGCAATAAGAGCATCAACCAAATGTTTTGGCAACTCCTCATATTCAACAGGTGTTCTGTTATCATTAAAATAGAATTTCCCAAGTGTTAAACCATCGGAAGAAATGATCTCTGTTGCTAAATTGGTTTCAGGATTTTCCAATTGGGTGTGATCCGGCATTTCACCTAAAGCACCCATTGAAGCCAGAGAAAAAATAAGGATCAATCCTAATACTCCGGACACAAAAAGTATCCAGAACCATCGAACGTACTTACTGAAATCAGAAGACGTATTTGCCTGTTTTTTTGTTGCCATAATCTAAAAAAAACTTCCCGATATGATCTTGTAAAAGCAATATCACTGGAAGTGAGCTATTATTTATTATTAATTCTTTCTATTCTTAATCCAACATCTTCAATACCTTCAAGATCAATTACTCCGTCAACTTTTCCATTTTCCCTCATGGCATGCCTGATTGAAAACACATAATCACCTTCCTCTTCAAACACAACATTTTCTTTATACCAGAGTTTATTTTCTTTTATATCCGCAAAACCTTTTCCTAAAAATTCACCATTGGGCTTGGTCATTTTATATTCTAAGGTATCTGTAATAACCTTACCGTTAGGGAATTTTATATCAATTATCAAAAACAAATTACTGTACTTATAATCACCGGTATTTCTCAAATTCACAAATACATTATAAGCGTTAATTGAGTCTGGCGGTGTTACATTAAACGTGATAACTGAATCTTTATTCCATTTATTAGGCAGAGAACTATATTCATCAAAAACCCGGTTGTTATCGCACGAACATAAAACAAAACAAAAAAATAAAAGACCTAAAACTATATTAATCCGCATTATTCTATTTTTTTTGGCGAGGTTTTCTTTTTCGGTTTCTATTCCTATTATTTCTACGTTTGGATCTAGGCTTTGGACTATCAAAACGTGTTAAACTATCCTGTCCTACAACATTCTCAAACTCAGTTTTGGTTTCGGCAATAAGTTCTGAAGCATATTCTTCCAAACTTGCCACTTTTTCTTTTTTGCTGTTTAGAGCTATTATTTCATTAGCCTGAGATGGGGTTAACTTATGCCAGTTGGTCCATTCCCCTTCATAGGTAAACCACATAAATCCCTGAAAAATATCTATTTTTTGGCAAACGGCTTTTCCTTTTTCTGTAAATAGCTTGACGTCTGTTTTTGGGAATTCCTTCAAAGCATCCATATAGGCGTCTAACTCATAATTTAAACAACATTTTAGCTTTCCGCATTGACCTGCCAGTTTTTGAGGATTCAGTGAGAGTTGCTGGTATCTTGCCGCCGAAGTACTGACCGACCTGAAATCTGTTAACCAGGTAGAGCAACATAATTCACGACCACATGAACCAATGCCTCCAAGTCTGGAAGCTTCCTGGCGGAAACCTACTTGTTTCATTTCTATTCTTGTCCTGAATTCCCGTGCAAAAAGCTTAATTAATTCTCTAAAATCAACACGCTCTTCTGCCGTATAGTAAAAAGTTGCTTTGCTGCCGTCACCTTGAAATTCAATGTCAGAGATCTTCATTTGAAGTTTAAGGTCAATTGCAAACTGGCGTGCCTTAACTTTCATTGGTTCTTCTTTGTCACGAGAAGAACTCCAAATATCAATATCTTTTTGAGTCGCTTTTCGGTAAATTTTTAACACCTCATCACTATCGATTTCGATGTTTTTACGTTTCATTTGGACTCTTACCAATTCACCTGTAAGAGTTACCATACCTATATCATGACCAGATTGTGCCTGAGTAGCAACTATATCGCCAATAGATAAAGTTAATTTTTCTAAATTCTTATAGTATAATTTTCTTCCGTTCTTAAATCGAACCTCGATATAATCAAATGGCTTTTCACCTTCAGGAAGTGACATGTTAGATAACCAATCAAAGACGGTTAATTTGTTACAACTGTCTGTTCCACACGTTCCATTATTCTTACAGCCTTTTGGCAGACCATTCTTTTCAGTTGTACAACTTTTACAAGCCATATGTTTAGATATATATTGATTCTGATGAATTCAAACAATTCTCAGAAGACGATTAATAAATATAATTCAATTTAAGGAGATTTCACTTTCGCGGAAATTACAACTAAATTGAATCTAGTTTGTAAAGATAAGATTATTCTAATTACTTAAAAATAAAGAAATAAGATTACTTATTTAAATGGATTTAACACTGATAATCTTTACCGGGCAGGCTTTAGCCGCTTTATCACAATCTTCAAAAATAAAATCGTCATTTGATTTTATAGTGAAAAATCCTTTTTTGTCTTGTGAATGTAATAATACAGATTTGCCGTCCTTTTTAGACATTTGAAATTGATCCGGAGCCAGCTCAACACAATAATTGCAGCCAATACATTTATTTCGCTGTAAGGTGACTACAACCATTACGCTTCCACTTTGCTTTCAACGATCTTATATAATTTGTCTGAAGGTCTGATCCTGAAGTCTAAAGGTATTGTTATGGAATCTCCTTTAGTTCCCTTTTCTAATCTTTCATCATTGACCAACATTTCTTTTACTTCCATTTCCTGTGCCCCGGTAGTTGGTCCTGTTATCAAAATAGTATCGCCAATTGATATGTCATAAGCTTCAATTTTAAATTCACCTATTTTGGATTTTGTGTAGAAATGCATGCCTTTGCCAATATAGACTTTCTTTTGAGTGGCATGAGACCCTGAGCCTTTACTCCATTCTCCCAGTTTTTGACCTAAATAATAGCCATTCCAAAATCCTCGATTATAAACTTTTTCAAGCTCAAGCATCCAGGAAATGACCTTTTCCTTGTCATAAGTACCGTCTGCAATACTATCAATGGCGTCTCGATAACACTTTATTACATTGGCAACATATTCCGGCGCTCGCCCCCGTCCTTCAATTTTCAGGACCTTGATCCCGGCATCGGCAACCTGATCCAGGAAATCTATTGTACAAAGATCTTTTGGAGACATGATATATTCATTGTCAAGTTCCATTTCAAATCCCGTTTCCTGATCAATAACTGTATATTTTTTTCTGCAGTTTTGCTTGCAGGCCCCTCTGTTAGCCGAAGAATTTTGTGAGTGCAAACTCATGTAACATTTCCCGGAGACTGCCATACAAAGAGCTCCATGCCCAAATATTTCAATCTCAATTAGCTTTCCTGCAGGACCTTTTATTTGATCTTTTTCAATTTGCTCTGTTATTTTCTTAACCTGACGCAAACTTAATTCCCTGCTAAGTACAATTGTATCAGCAAACATAGCATAGAATTTCACCGTTTCTATGTTTGTTACATTTATTTGAGTAGATATATGCACTTCCAATCCAACTTCCCTGGCAGTGGCAATTACAGCCTGATCCATCGCAATAACTGCAGAGATACCGGCTTCTTTTGCCTTTTTTACTAAAGTCTTAACAATAGATAGGTCGTGATCGTAAATAATCGTGTTTAAGGTCAGATAAGTTCTAACGTTCTTTGCCTTACATCGTCTGGATATTTCTGGCAGGTCATCTAGTGTGAAATTAATTGATGCCCTGGCTCTCATATTTAATTGCTCAACACCAAAATAAATTGAATCCGCACCATTATCCAAAGCTGCCTGGAGGGATTCAAAACTGCCGGCTGGAGCCATTAATTCTATATGTTGCATACCAATTATTTTTTTGCAAATGTAATGTTTTTAAATAATTAGGTGTTTTTTAAAAATGATAACATAAAAAAGCATTTTGGAATTCCAAAATGCTCTTTTTTAGACTAACTCGTTGTTAAACTTTTTTTAAGTTATTATAAAAATAGTTTGCGAGTTAACCTCCATCGGCTTTACAATTGCCATTTATACTAATCGCAATTGAAACACCTAATTTCTTATTTAATAGCGTTTTTTTAAAGAATTTCACCTGTTTAAAATTTTTACTTAATTAAAAGTTGACAAATATTTTATCACATTCAGGAATTCGTATAAAAAACTCCATTATCCTTCTTTTAAAAAATTAATAATGAAGTTTATTTATACTCATTTCATAGCAACTCTTTCCCTTAACAAAAAGTAGATGCAAAAAGTGCAAAAAGGTTGCGTCAAAAAAATTTTTTTAAGAAAAAAGAAGTAGTATTTTAGCAAGAATTAGATATAAAATAAAAATGAGTAACGAAAAAGATGCAAAATTAAAAGCCCTTAAATTAACACTTGATAAGTTAGATAAGGCTTACGGAAAAGGAACCGTAATGAAAATGAGTGATCAGTCAGTTGTTGATGTTGAAGTCATTCCTTCGGGATCTCTTGGCTTGGACATAGCGCTTGGTGTTGGTGGCTATCCAAGAGGCCGGGTTGTAGAAATTTATGGGCCTGAATCGTCCGGTAAAACAACTTTAGCATTGCATGCTATTGCCGAAGCACAAAAGGCAGGAGGTATTGCAGCATTTATTGATGCTGAACATGCTTTTGACAGATTTTACGCAGGAAATTTAGGAGTTGATATTGAAAATTTGATCATTTCGCAACCTGATAATGGAGAGCAGGCATTGGAAATTACCGATAACCTGATCCGCTCCGGGGCTATAGATATAGTAGTTATTGATTCTGTTGCAGCCTTAACTCCCAGAAGTGAAATTGAAGGCGAAATGGGTGACTCCAAAATGGGATTGCACGCACGCTTAATGTCTCAGGCTCTGAGGAAACTGACCTCTTCCATTAGTAAAACTAATTGCACAGTGATATTTATAAACCAGTTGCGTGAAAAAATTGGGGTTATGTTTGGTAACCCGGAAACAACAACTGGCGGTAATGCTCTTAAGTTCTACGCTTCAGTTCGTTTAGATATTAGAAGGTCGACGCAAATTAAAGAGACCGACGGTAACGTAACAGGGAATAAGACCAGAGTAAAAGTGGTAAAAAATAAGGTAGCCCCACCATTTAAAACTGCAGAGTTTGATATCATGTATGGAGAAGGAATTAGTAAGGTTGGTGAAATACTGGACCTGGCGGTAGATTTTGAAATAATTAAAAAGAGCGGGTCCTGGTTTAGCTATGATGATACAAAACTTGGACAAGGAAGGGATGCAGTGAAAGCCTTAATAAAGGATAATCCGGAACTCATGGATGAACTTGAAGAAAAAATCAAGGAAGCCCTTAAAATCAAGAAATAAAAGAAAATCCCGAAAATTCGGGATTTTTTGATTTTTTACGCAACCATTTTATATCTTTTGTATCTATAGGTAACATTATATGTTTGTAAATTGATGTTTAATGAAAAAACTGGTTTTATTATGTTTTCTATCATTTTCATTCTGGTCATGCAGTTTGGATGATGAATCTGTTAATTTTTACTTCGAATTTATTCCAATAGAAAGTGTAAACATGCCAGATAGTTTTACCTATGGTGCTGTTCACACCATAACTTACACTTACTTTAACCGTTCTACATGCCATGTTTTTTATGACCTATATTATGTGGCTGAAGATAGCACAAGAACTGTTGCGGTAATAAATCAGGTTTATGAAGGTTCTAATTGCATTTTAGTAGATGATAACTTAATTGAAAGATCCTTTGATTTTAAACCTATGAATTATGGTTCTTATGTCTTTAAATTTTGGACCGGCAGGAATGAGAATGATGAAGATGAATTTTTGATTTATGAAATTTTAGTTGAAGAATAAACAGGCATTAATTTTAAACAAAAGAATTTGAGTTTAGAACAACTCATAATTAATTGTAAAAAAAATGATACTAAAGCACAAAGTCAACTATATAAGCTCTTTTCGAGTAAATTGTTTTCTGTTTGCTTAAAGTATTCAAGGAATTATGCAGAGGCTGAAGATAATCTGCAGGATAGTTTTGTGACTATTTTTAAGAAAATTGAACAATACAATAACAAAGGTTCTTTTGAGGGTTGGATAAAACGAATAACTATCAATACCGCCTTACAGCGATACCGTGAAAAAAGTGTGTTTAAGATTGTAAATGAAGGGAATATTGAAGATGTATCGGTCGCTATTGAAGATGATGACATAAGTATTGATTTTTTACTTAAGATCATTCAGGAATTACCTGACAGATATAGATTAGTCTTTAATCTTTATGTTCTTGATGGATATTCTCACAAGGAAGTTGCGAACATGTTGAATATAACAACGGGGACATCAAAATCTAATCTGGCTCGTGCCAGATTCATATTAAAAGAGAAAATTGAAAATTATAAAACGAGACAACAATCTCAATCGTTATAATGAGTGAAAAGAAACATATAGACAGAATTTTCCAGGAGAAGCTCAAGGATCTTGAGGTGGCTCCGGATAATGCTGTATGGGACAAGATCAATAACCAACTTAATAAAGAGAAGAATAACAATAAAGTAATTCCTATCTGGTGGAAGCTGGCGGGTATTGCTGCTGCTGTGCTTTTACTTGTGACGGTAGGCAATTTTATTTTCAATCAAGATGATCCTTTAAACAACGTACCTGTAATTGTAGATGATGAAACTTCAGAAGGATCCAATAACAATTCTCAAAATGAGAGCGCAATCAGCCCGAAGGAAGAAGTAAAAAAGATCATTATTAATTCTGAAAAAACGCCTGAAAAGAATTCTGATTCAAATAATTCATTGGTTGAATCTGATAACCCGGCAAATAATAATTCCAATAGCAATTCCGGAACTAACGCAAACAAAAAGAGCGTAAATACTAAACCTTTTATAAATAATTCAACTGTTTTAACCAATCAGGATAAAATAGCTGATGATCTACAAGATAATAATATAAGTAAGGTTTCTAAACCGTCTGAAAATATTGCAGTTACTACTGAAGAAAAAGAGAAGAACGATGCACCAAATCAGAATGCATTCGTTTCCACAGACATAGACACCAAAAACGAAGCAATAGAAAATAAGCCGGAAGAAATTATCAATAATAATTCTCCTGAGAATTTAATTGTTGAGCAGGAAAAAGAAAAAATACCATTAACCGAAGATGTTATAGCAAGTATTGAAGACATTAATGAAGAAGAAAAAGAAAACTTAAACAGGTGGCAAGTTAGCCCTAATTTTGCCCCTGTTTATTTTAATGCCTTTGGTGATGGGTCTTCAATTAATGAACAGCTTGTTTATAATGATAAAAGTGGCGATGTCAATCTCAGTTATGGTGTTAATGTCAGTTATGCTGTTAATGGAAGATTAACAGTAAGATCTGGTGTCAACCGGGTTAACTTAGGATACAGCACAAACGATGTTTTAATTTATGAAAATATTGGCGCTTCATCTGGTGATACAAACCTATTTAGGAATATTAAATTAAATAGTGCCGTACAAAGCCTGTCATTTGTGAGTGGAAATAATTTGGGATTTGTTCAAAGTCCATCTATTTTTCCCGGTGAGTCCATGGCTTTTTTAAATCAGGATATGACTTTTATTGAAATTCCGGTTGAATTAAAATATAGAATGTCAGATAAAAAAGTTGGCTTTTCTGTAGTTGGAGGTTTTAGCACTTTCTTTTTAAGCAATAATGAGGTGTCTTATGAATTAAGAGGTGATAACACCATTCTCGGTGAAGCCACCAACATCAATGATGTTAGCTACAGTGCTAATTTTGGATTCGGACTGGATTATAAATTCTCAAAGAATATGAGTTTTAACATAGACCCAATGTTCAAATATCAAATAAGCACTTTCAACAATACATCCGGAAGTTTTAAACCCTATTTTATTGGAGTGTATTCCGGAATAAATATTAAGTTTTAGGTTTTTTAGTTGGTTAGATAGTTATTGCAACAGCAATAATGTAATAAAAGCTACTCAGTGCCATGAGTAGCTTTTTTATTTTGACTTATTTTTAATTGATTATAAATAATTTTAAAAGCTCGGTCCTTTAATCTTTTAGTATCTATAATTTCCAGATCTGCAGTTTGTAAAAACTTATGTATATAGACACGCATTCTTCCGGGCCCTCCACTAAAAAAAGTGTACGAAAATCGTTTTTTATTATCAGGAAATGTTAATGGTACTATCGGAATATTATGATTAATAGCCAATCTAAATGCACCATCTTTAAATTCAGTCAAATCCACGTGTATTTCAGGGACTAATCCTTCGGGAAAGATGCAAATACTCAATCCTTGTTTTAATCGTCTTTGGGCTCTTAAAAATACAGCTCTGCCTGCTTTTGGCATCAGCTTCTATCAACCAAAATACAGGTTCTCTTATAGAAAAACCCAAACAATGGAATTTTACCCAATTCCTTTTTACCCACAAACACAAAAGGATTTTTAACAGATACCAGCATAAGCATGATATCGACCATGGAAGTGTGGTTTGCAATAAACATATAGCTTTTATCCTTTTCCGGAATTTGTTCGCTTTCGATCCTCCAAATAAAGCCCATCCCTATCAAAATGAATTTAGCCCAAAAACGAGCTAGTTTAAAAAATAAAGGATACCATTGTTCTCGGGAAATAGAAATGAGAAGAATCGGGAACAAAATAATAATTGGTAATGCCACCAGAACATAAAACCAGATTCTGTAAACTACCCAAAAAATGTATTTTAACACGATCATACCAACCAAAACTAAAGAAATTTATTGAGCATTGTGTCAAAAAATTTACCTTTGTCCTCATATTGAAAAATTTATAATGGCAAGAATACTTACAGGAGTACAAAGCACAGGAACACCACATCTGGGAAATTTATTGGGAGCTATCATTCCTGCAATTGAGATGTCCAAAAATTCTGAGAATGAATCCTTTTTGTTTATAGCAGATATGCACTCTTTAACACAGATTAAAGATGCCGATACTTTGCGCAAAAATACCTATTCCACTGCTGCAACCTGGTTGGCTTTTGGTCTGGATATCAATAAAACCGTTTTTTACCGACAAAGCGATGTGCCTCAGACTACCGAATTAGCCTGGTATTTAAGTTGTTTCTTTCCATACCAACGTTTAACATTGGCGCATAGTTTTAAGGATAAAGCTGATAGACTGGAAGATGTCAATTCCGGATTATTTTTTTATCCCATGTTAATGGCTGCGGATATTTTGTTGTACGATGCTAATATCATTCCCGTTGGGAAAGACCAACTGCAGCATATTGAAATGACTCGCGATGTAGCCTCACGTTTTCATGCTAAAATGGGTGAAACATTTGTCATGCCTGAAGGGAAAATTCAAGAGCATACCATGTTGGTTCCCGGAATTGATGGCGATAAAATGAGTAAGAGCAAGGATAATCTAATCGATATTTTTATTGATGACAAAAAACTACGCAAACGTATTATGTCAATAGTTACCGATAGTACTTCGCTTGAAGAACCTAAAGACTGGAAAACCTGTAACTGTTTTGCTATTTACAGTTTGATAGCTGATAAAGAGCAGGTAGCCGCTATGAAAACCAATTACGAAAAAGGTGGTTATGGCTATGGACATGCTAAACAAGCCTTGTTTGAGTTGATAGTTGAAAAATTTGCAACACAGCGTGAGAGATACAACTACTATATAAATAACCTTGAAGAAATTGACAAAGCTTTGAGTGTAGGAGCAAAAAAAGCGGCAAAAGTTGCTGATGAGGTTTTAAATCGTGTTAGGGAAAAGGTCGGGTATTAAATAACTTCAAACAACTTCCCCGGAAGCGGCCTGATCACCCCTTTTAATTCCATATTCAATAAAATACTGGCTGCTTTATAAGTTGGAATATTACAATTTAAAGCAATCAAATCAAGTTGTTGTTTCTCGTTTTGTTTCAAATAATTATAAATAACTTTTTCATCATCATCCAACTCAACAAATAGTTGTTTCTGAACAGGAGGCTGAGCCTCATCTTCAAGTTTCCAGTTAAGCATATAAGCTACATCCAAAGGGTTAGATAATAAATGCGCTTTTTGATATTTAATTAGATTGTTACAACCAACACTTTGACTGTCTGTGGTTCTCCCGGGAACTGCAAAAACTTCCCTGTTATAGGAATTAGCAATATCGGCAGTAACCAAACTCCCGCCTTTTTCGGCAGATTCGATCACAATGGTCGCTTCGCTTAAACCGGCGATCACTCGGTTTCGCCTTAAAAAATTCTCTCGGTCAGGATTAGATGTGCTCCAGAATTCGGTTAAAAAGCCTCCATGATTTTCAACCTCTGCCACATATTTCTTATGCGTTTTAGGATAAACCTGATTCAATCCATGAGCCAAACATCCTATGGTCTGTAAATTGTGTTTTAATGCAGCTTTTTGTGCTGTAATATCAGTTCCATAAGCAAAGCCTGATACAATTACAGGGTCAAAAGGAGCGAGCGTTTCTACCAGTTTCTGACAAAAAGCAATACCACTTGTTGTAATCTTTCTTGTCCCTACAATACTGATGATTCTTTGTTGTTTTAAATTAATGTTCCCTGATTTGAATAATAAGATCGGACTGTCAATGCAATGTTTCAGTTTATCAGGATAGTCATCATCAGTAAAATATAAACAGTCAATATCATTCTCTTTAATGAACCTTAATTCCTTTTCTGCCTCTTCATGATGATAGGTGTGAAACAATTCGCTTAAAACCGTTGTGCCAATACCATCAATCTTAAGAAGATTTCTCCTTTTTTCCTGAAATACAGCTTCGACAGAACCGCAGTGCGATATCAGTTTTTTTGCAGTGATGTCTCCCACTTTCGGCACATGCTGTAAGGCCAATACTAAAAGTAATTCCGTTTCCGTCATTCTTAATCTATAAAAATTATAAATTGCAAGAAAGCAAATTTTACCGTGTTAATAAATAGTTGGGTTTAAATTTTAATAGAATTTAAAATATTTTACCTTTGTTTCAATGCAATTGGAGACTTACATAAGCGATTTACTATACAGATACGAATGTGTTGTTGTGCCTGAATTTGGAGCATTTCTAACACAAGGTGAATCTGCCAAAGTACACGAATCAACCAATGCCTTTTATCCGCCTAAAAAAGTATTGTCATTCAATGAGCAAATTCAGAATAATGATGGTCTGCTAGTGAATTATATTGCAGGTGTTGAGAAGATTCCTTTTGAGGCCGCTTTAGAGAAAATTCAAAAACGAATCAAGTCTTTAAAATCTTATCTTGTTCAGGGCGAAACATTAACTTTTGATAATATTGGTGATATTTTTTTAAGTAAGGATGGCAAAATTCAATTTGAACCATCATATCACCTAAATTATTTAACTGACTCATTTGGATTATCACAATTTGTGTCCCCTACTGTTACTCGAGAAGTTTATAAAGAGGAGATTGAAACTCTAGAAGAAGCAGTTCCTTTAATTATTACTCCCGAAAAACGCAAAGAACGCCCATATTTACGTTATGCTGCGATCGCTTTAATTGCATTAACCATTGGTAGTTTGGGCATGTCAAAGTATTATGTGAATCAAATTGAGACTCACAATCAGTTGGCCCAAGAAGAGGCTCACAAACAACTTGAAAACAGAATACAGGAAGCCACTTTTGTGATTGAAAATCCGCTTCCTGCCATAACATTAAACGTTGAGAAACAAGTAGGCCGCTATCATATTGTTGCCGGTGCATTTAGAGTTGAAGAAAACTCCTTTAAAAAAGTTAGCCAATTACAGAAATTAGGCTACAAGGCCAGAAAAATAGGTGTCAACAAATATGGCTTACACGAAGTTGTTTATGAGAGCTTTGAAAATAGAGTTGACGCTTTAAATTCACTTCGAAAAATAAGAAGAGACCACAACCGAGATGCCTGGTTGTTGGTGAAAGAACTTAACTAATTACGATTTACAAATTTTGAATTACGACTGGTGCTACAAAGAAAGAGCTTTGTCCTATAACTTTTATTCATTAATTCGGAAATCGTAACTCTACAATCGTAAATCAATATATCTTTGCTATTTCAAAATTAAAACAATGCAACCAAAAACTCCTGAAGAATCAAGAACTATCATGACAGATCTGGTCTTACCCAGCGAAACCAATCCATTGAATAACTTATTTGGAGGCGAATTATTAGCGAGGATGGATCGAGCTGCCAGTATAGCCGCCAGACGGCACAGTAGACGAATAGTAGTTACAGCGTCCGTTAATCATGTGGCATTTAACAGAGCTATTCCTTTGGGAAGTGCTGTGACGGTTGAGGCTAAAGTGTCTCGGGCATTCAACAGCTCCATGGAGATCTATATTGATGTCTGGACCGAAGATCGGGAATCCGGTGAGCGCACAAAGGCTAATGAAGCTATTTACACCTTTGTTGCAGTTGATGATACCGGGCGTCCTGTAAGAATTCCTGAAATAAGACCAGAAACAGATCTCGAAAAATTACGATTTGAAGGTGCTTTAAGACGAAAACAATTAAGCCTGGTATTGGCCGGTAAAATGAAGCCAAAAGATGCCACTGAGCTTAAAGCTTTGTTTGTTGATTAATAAATCTTATTCAAACAATAAAGGTCATATAATAAACCTAAATTTTAAAACTATGATATCTGAGGTTTTGTAGTTGTGAGAGTTTTAAAAATGCTTATTATTTGGACTCAAGTTAGATTTAGATATATTCAAAAGAAGCTGAAATAAATTCAGCTTGACTTCGTCACATTTTGTAAATCCATTCAGCAGGATTTTGCGTTTTGGATTCTTTAAAAATACTAAAACTTAAAGTAGTTTCTCCATTTGAAGAATTAGTGAATATCTGACCGATATTCTGCTTTGTTTTAACTTTTTCTCCTTTCTTAACGTATACCTTTGCCAGGTTTTTATAAACTGTAATATAATTCCCGTGTTGAATTAAAACAGTTAAATTTCCTCTTTTCATGGCTTGAACAGCCAAAACTTCTCCATCATATACAGTTCTCACATTGGCTTGTTCTTCTGTCGCAATTCTTACTCCATTACTTTGTATGGTCACTGATTTTACTACAGGATGCGGTTGTTTGCCATAACCTAATTTCACAATTCCCTTTTCTACCGGCCATGGTAATTTACCCTTATTGCTAACAAAATTAGCTGCAAGCGCTTTAGCTTCGGCCGTTAATGCAAATCCTGTTGAAGAGGTTGTCCCAGCCTTTTTATTGGAGCTTGCAATGGCATCACGAATTATCTTTTCGATCTGTCTGTCAATTCTGTCTGCTTCACGCTGCTTCTCCTTTACTTGAGAAGCGTATCTATTCATGCTTTTCTTAACAGATTTCATCAAGTCTTCCTGTTGTTTGAGCTCTTTTTCCATTTCTTTCTGAGCCTTTAAATTCTCATCTATTAATTTTTGCTTTTCTCTTTTTTGGGCTATTAATTCTGTATTGACCTGTTGAAGCTGCAGCGTTTTTTCTTTAATTTCCTGTCCTTGCTTTTTTTGATACTCGGCAAATTGCTTTATGTATTGTAACCTTTTGTAGGCCTGATGAAAGTTACTGGAAGATAATAAAAACATGAGCTTACTTTGCTCGTTCTTACTTTTATAGGATTTCACTATCATGCTGGCATAATTGTCCTTTAAAACCTTTAATTCCTCTCGCATTCGCGATATATCATCCTGATTCTTATTTATCTCTCTTGTTAGCAGGTTTGCCTGTTGATTTGTAACTTTTATCAGGTTTTTCCTGACACTCACTCTGTAGCTAACATCTTCGACCTTGGAAATTATCGTTTTCTCCTTCCTGCTGTTTTTAAAAAGGAGTTCATTGATCTGACTGATCTCTTTTAGGATCTCTTGCTTGCGCTGTTCTAATTCCTTTTGCTTTTGACTTTGAGCATTAAGGTTTAAACAAAATAAGAACATCATAAGAACCAAAAAACATGTTCTCGATACATTCTGAAAAATTTCAGAACCATCGAACTGACGACCTATACTATTTGTGTTTAACTGAGAAATCATCTAAACTCTATTTCTTTATATCCTGAAGGTATCCTGAAAGGGAAACGTATCTTCTCATTTAATTCAACCGACTTATATTCTAAATCAATAATTGTTTCATCCAAACTTTCCACGGCAATTATTTTAATTGTTTGAGGCAATGTTTGTTTATTTACCCTTTGGTAAACTTTATAATCTATTTGTAGTATTCTATTTTCATCAGGTTGAGCAAATTGCTGCGAATCCATTTTAAAGTGTGATGGATTCAATAAATAGAATATTTCAAATAACGCACTTTGGTCCTTTGGTTGTAACAAATAGGACTTTTCAAAAGTGGAAGCCACATATTCATCTTTTTTAAGATCATATAAGGCTTCTCCTAAAAGAATGTTCTGAACTTTATAAAAATCCAGATCGGTTCCTACAAACTCACTTAGCAACTTGAAGTCACCGTCAAAATAAGTGTCATCTATTTTATTATAAAAACTAACTTTTTTAGGTGTTATTAAAACTTTCGCCATAGAAAAAGGAGCACTCATCCAAATAGTTTTATCCTTTTCCATCCTAAGGCTAATAGTTGTCCCTTTTGAATAATCCTTTCTTGAATAATCTGCTTTGACCTTTGCTGTTAAGGTTTTGAAATTAACGCTATTCTTACCATTATTCTTAATTAACTGCTTTGCTGAAAGATCTGAATTTACCTCATCCGTAGTGGATATTGTTTTAGCAGATTTACAACTGAAGAACAACAATAAAAAAAGTAATGCATAAGATATTTTGAGGCTGTTTCGCATATCTATTCCTTTACTAATTCATTAGCCTTTCTAGCAAATTCTTCAGCCTTATTAGCATGGTTCATCGCTGCATGGGCCAAACTTATTTGCTTGTAATAGTCTGAAAGCATTTTATCATCATCAATAATATAATCGATGCCTTCTTCCAACACACTAATTGCTTGTTTTGGTTTATCCAGATTATTCAATGACACACCTTTTATAAGGTAAAGTACCGGCTGTGAAGGAAACAGGTCTATTGTTTCTGTACTTTTATCGGCGGCCTTCTGATATTCTTTCAAATCAATGTAAAGCAGTAAAATGTTTCTAAGTATGCCAAAATTATCTCCTTCATATTTCAAGGCGGTTTCATAATATCTTAAGGCTGTTTCTTTATCTCCTTTTAATAGGTAGTATTGTGCTAGTTCTACATTGGTTTTACCATTATCTGTTTCACTTACCAAGGTAGTGGCATCTAAAAGATCCTCCTCATATTCCGGGTTATTACTAACAAATCGGATAAAATCGCTTAAAACTTTAACTTTTGCATCTGCTTTTATTTTTGTGCTCTTTAAAACTATTTTCATGGATTCAACAGCCTTTTCCGCATCATTATCATCTAAATAGAACTTATACAGAGCCAGATGTACCAGTTGTGATTCCGGATTGACCTCAAGCAATGATTTAGCCGTTTCAAAGGCTTTTTCCTTATCGCCGCTTTCGCTATATCTGTAAATCAAATTCAAATAGTTAGATTCTTTATCCGGATTATTTTCTACACGTCCCTCCAGATTTTCTATTCTGTCCTTTGTTTTACCGGTAGCGTTATATATTTGGTTTCTCATTCTGTCACGCTCAAATGACACTCCCTGTTCTGCGTCTATTTCATCCAGAATCTTAAGCGCCGAATTATACTTTCTCATTCGCAAATAAAGAGATGCCAGATCTTCCTTATAGTCAGGATGATACTTTACCAGCTGTTTGACAGTTTTTACAGCTTTATCATAGTCTCGCTGCTGGTAATAAACATCGTATAATTCATCAAGATACCATTCGTTCTCCGGTTCTTTTGATATAGCTTCCTTAAAGGCGTCTTCCGCTTCTCCAAAGTTTTTTAGCTGCTTGTAGTTCTTTCCCAATTCAAAATACAGCACGGCTTGGGAATCATCAATATTAATACACTTTAAAAGGGCCTCAACCGATCTGTCATAATTTTCAATGGCTTTTTGCTTGAGAGCTTCAAAAAAAAGTTCCTGATATTCATCAGTGACATCACCCAGATCATCTTCAGGTTCCTGTCCAATTTGCGCAAATGTTATATTTGGAATTATAAAAATTCCGAAGAGTACAATGAATATGTAATGTTTTGTGTTCATTTTAAATTTGAGATTCCAAGTAATGCTCAAAATGTTAATTCAATTTCTATTCCAAAACCGAATAGTCACCAATACTTATTTTAGTGAAATTGCCATCAAAAACAACATTATTGCCTATCATGGCTTCGTTTAAATTCGCATTTTTTATAGTTGTATTCGTTTGGATCAAGCTGTTTTTAACAGTTGAATTTACAATACTACAATCTTTTCCTATTGACACATTTGGCCCTATGACAGTGTTTTTAAGTGTGACATTTTCACCTATAAAACAAGGTTCAATAATTTTTGAATTGTCTAGTTTTACCGAGCTTGCAATCAATTCTTCTTCATTATCCGCTTTTAAAAAGCCTAACATTCTTGTATTGGTTTCAATGGTAACTGGTTTGTTTCCGCAGTCCATCCATTCATTCACTTGCCCTGTTTTAAACACCTTTCCTTTAGCCATCATACCTTTAATTCCATCATTTATCTGATATTCCCCTCCATTTACAATATTGTTGTCCAAAACATGTTGTAATTCCTGTTTTAAAACGCCAACTTCTTTAAAGTAGTATATTCCGATTACCGCTAAATCACTTACAAAGTTCTTTGGTTTTTCTACCAATTCAACTATTTCGTTCTTATCATTTAATTTAACTACGCCAAAAGCTTCCGGTTTGTCAACCTGTTTTACCCAAATTACAGCATCGGCATCAGGATCTAAATTAAAGTTTGCCCTTATTAAAGTATCTGCATAGGCAATTACTGCCGGTCCGGAAAGTGAGTCCTTGGCACACATAATAGCGTGCCCTGTTCCTAAAGGATCTAACTGTCTATAAATGGAAGCTTTTGCGCCTAAACTAATTGCAAGATCTTTTAAGCTATCGACAACTTCATCACCAAAAAATGCCGGATCGCCCAAAACAAATGCGATTTCATCAACCGGCTGCTTGACAACTTTCACAATATCCTTGACCAATCGATGTACAATTGGTTGTCCTGCAACGGGAATTAATGGTTTTGGTACTGTTAAACTATGTGGTCTTAATCGAGAACCTCGACCTGCCATTGGTACTATTATTTTCATACGCATGCCTGCGAAAGCAGGTATCTTTTTATTAGGTTAAACTATAATTCTCTTAATTTATTAAAATTTAAATTCCAATTTAAACTCAAATCAGCCCAATTTGGATTCATTTCTTCTATGAGTTCGATTTTCCACTCTCTTTTCCATTTTTTAAAAGTTCTTTCTCTTTTTTCTGCAATACTTCCATCCTCGAACTCTTCAAAATATATCAGCTTATCGCAATTATACTTTGCAGTAAAAGAGTTTGGATAAACTTTTAGTTTATGTTCTTTTACTCTTTCTTCAATATCATCTGATACGCCAATATATAAAACACCATTTGGTTTATTGTTCATTATATAGACGTACCAATATTTCATATTTTTCAAAGCTACCAATCTATTTTAATAAAATCTGTTAAGTTTTTGGCTTACTCATTTTGACAGTTTCTATTTACTATGAGATTCCTGCGTACGCAGGAATTTATTTAGTTCCTGTACTTCCAAATCCCCCTTCACCTCTTGATGTTTCTGATAGTTCATCTACTTCAAGCCATTCAGCACGTTCATGTTTTGCAATGACCAATTGTGCTACTCGTTCACCATTTTCAATTGTAAAATTCTCATTGGATAAATTAACCAGAATCACACCTATTTCTCCTCTATAATCTGCATCAATCGTGCCTGGAGCGTTTAAAACTGATATTCCTTTTTTGGCTGCCAAACCACTACGCGGACGAACCTGTGCTTCATAGCCAATTGGTAATTCAATGAATAGTCCCGTTTTCACAATAATTCTTTCAAGTGGTTTAAGCGTGATTGATTCGTCTATGCTTGCTCGTAAATCCATTCCCGCTGAAGCTATAGTTTCATAGTTTGGTAAAGCGTGTTTGGATTTATTGATTATTTTAATTTTCATTTATCTATATTTGAGATGCTTCGACAATCCCGATAAATATCGGGACAGCATGACATTTATTTATTTTTTAAGAATTGTTCTAATTCCTTTTTTTCTGATACAATTACAATTGCCAAAAATAATAAAACTAATAAGCTGTTTAGATAATAGTTTGTGTTAGTTATTAAAGTAAGAATTGATAATGCAATTGCTAATATCAAATAACTAAGTATCCGTCTCAAATCATATGGCACTTTGTACTTTTTTTGTCCAATCATATAGGATAATACCATCATACAGCCATATGCTGCCAAGGTTGCCCATGCTGATGCCATAAAGCCAATTTTGGGTATCATAATATAATTAAATGCTATAGTTATAACGGCGCCAACAATTGACAAATACATGCCATATTGAGTTCTATCAGTCAATTTATACCATATAGCTAAATTGAAATAGATACCAAGACATAAATTAGCAAGCAATACTATTGGAACTATATCGATAGCCACCCAATAGCTTTCATCACGAACGATCAATTCTTTAAAAAGGTTCAAATAAGCCATTATAAAGACGAGCATCAAACTTCCAAAAAT
Source organism: uncultured Flavobacteriaceae bacterium (assembly GCA_963722665.1). Lineage (GTDB taxonomy): Bacteria > Bacteroidota > Bacteroidia > Flavobacteriales > Flavobacteriaceae > Site-B1. The sequence goes on along the minus strand of CAVRNW010000007.1, from coordinate 31,100 downwards.
CACAAAGTATTTCATGATTGTTGCGTATGTTTCTTTTGCATTCTTTTCTTTAGCATGATTAAAGAAGAATGGTTCAGCTCCTAGTCGGAATGCCTGAATAAAAATGGTCATAAAAACGGCTATTTTATAACATCCACTATAAGCTCCATTGATTTCTTTTCCCAACATGTCAGGAAGCAGCCATTTGTCAAAATTTTCATTAATCACATAGGCTAATCCGGCAACCATAATTGGCCATCCATAATTTACTAACTTTTTGAAAATAGTAGTACTGAATTGCAATTTTGTTCTGAAAAAGTAAGGAGATAACAGTAATAAAGTAAATATACTGGCTGCTAAATTGGAAATAAAGATATACTTAACGAGATCTGTTTTATCATAACCCGAAAAATCAATTCCATATTTAGGAATTGCCCATAAAAACAAAAAATTCAAAAGCACATAAATGCTTATATTACTTAGTTTGATCAGTGTGAATTTTATTGGTCTTCCCGTCGCCCTCAAATAAGCGAAAGGCACGACGACCAATGTGTCCAGCGCCAATACGCCAATCAATAGATTGAAATAGGTTTGATCTAAATTCACAAGGCTTGCCAGCTGATTATTAAAGAGGATCACAACTGCTAAAAATAAAATAGTTGTTATAGTCAAACTTATTAATGCAGTAGAAAAAACGGTGTCTTTTTCCTTGCTTTTGCTGAAAAAACGGAAAAAAGCAGTTTCCATTCCATAAGTAAGAAGCACATTGAAAAAAGCAGCATAAACATAGAAAATCGTGTTATCTGAATAATCTTTTGTAGCCAAAGTCCCTGTGTGCAGAGGTACTAAAATAAAATTCATGAGTCTAGGTAATACAGTAGCCAAACCATAAATGATCGTGTCTTTAAAGAACCTTTTAAGTGCGCCCAAGAATAAAAAATTTGTTCTGCTAAAAATACGTTTTTATAAAACGTTTTGCAACGCCATAAATTATTGCTTTTTTGGAGGTGCGCTTGGATAAAACTCTGCTTTCTTTTCAGTGATATTTGTAATTTTAAAGTGCTTTGTTTTACCATCTTCAACATAGCTTATAACACACTCATTTGGTTTTAATTCAAATGGGGTCTTCTTTATTTCTTCCGGTAATTCATTGCCATATTCAGCATTTGGCTCATCGCTCATTATAATATCCTTTTTTTGGTTGGCTGCTGACATGAATCTGCCGATAAATAAGTCGGGTGTATTAGGCTTAGACTCCAGTTTAGATACTTTTCCTATAAAATAAACGCTGTCCAGTTGTATCGTGTTATCTGAATTATCAATTGGTATAAAAATATTAACTCCGGATCCGCCGCCTTGTATCCCGGCAACCCAATGTTGATAGTAAACATTCCCTATTTTAAACGGTACTTTTTCTTGTAGTTTTTGCGCACTGGTGCATTGGCAAAAAGTTGTTGCAACTACAGTTAATAACAATACTTTGATAATATTTTTCATCCGGATATATTTATTTAAAGATATTAAATCAAAATCTATTCCATAAAAAAGCCTCGCAATTATAGTTTGAAATCAAAACCTAAAAACACCGCAACACCATCTGCGGCATTTTCATTAATAGTAATGTTTTTTGCTTTAAAATATGGCAATGACAATTGTAAAAACAGTTTTTCATTCAGTTTGTAATTAATTCCTGCTCCAAAACTAAAAATAGTTAATGCACTATTTTCTATATCCCCAAAATTTCTTGTAAGGTCTTCAAAACCAAAACCGTAACCCAATTGTCCAAATACATTAAGTTTTGGTTTATCAAAGAAATAATATTGAACTGATGGAATAAAACCATATGAGTTTATAGTTTTTCCACCTTCATTGTTAATTATTGTATTGTTAGAAGTGAAAAAACTCCCGGAAAATGATACTTTATCAGATAAAAAGAATTCTAATCCTGCTTTACCAATTAGCCCGAAATCATCTGAATTTGAACCTTGTGTTGTGAAAGGTGATAATGCAACTGAAATTGTAAAATCTCCTTTTTGTTGTGAGAAGCTTAAAACTGTAAGAAACAGAAAAGGGATTAATACTTGTTTTTTCAACTTCATTATGGTTGAGTTTTGGTTTATTATTATGGTCAAAAAATTATTCTATAAAAAAAGCCTCACTTAAAATGAGACTTTCTTCTTTATATTGTATGAGATTCCTGCATGCGCAGGAATGTGCTAATTATTAAGTGCTTCTGCGCCTCCAACAATCTCAAGTATTTCATTGGTTATTGCTGCTTGTCTAGCTTTGTTATACGTTAATTTAAGCTGATCTCTTAGTTCAGTGGCATTATCTGTTGCTTTATGCATTGCTGTCATACGTGCTCCATGTTCGCTTGCAAAAGAATCACGGATAGCCTTATAAAGTTGAGTTTTTAAGGATTTTGGAATTAAAGTTTCCACAATTTCAACTTTAGTTGGCTCAAAGATATAATCCACATTTACATTACTAGCATTCTCAACCGGAACAATTGGCAAAAATTGTTCATGCATAATTATTTGGGTGGCAGCATTTTTAAACTTATTGTATACTAACTCAATTTTATCAAAATCTGCATCAACAAATTTATCCATTAACATTTGGGCTATTTCTGCTGTATTTTCAAAGGTCAAATCATCATAGACATCACTATGGTTTTCAATTACATTATATTTTTTTGATAAGGCATCTTTAGCTTTTTTACCAATGGTCAAGAAGGAAACTTCCTGATTGGCATACTTTTCATCGGCTAATTTATAAGATTCCTTTATAATGTTTGAATTAAAGGCTCCACATAAACCTCTGTTAGACGTTATTGTAACAACAAGGACCTTTTTTACCTCTCTTTGTGTAGAAAATTTATTGCCGGAATCAGCATCTAAGCTCGCACTTAAACTTTGAAGAAGCTCAGTGAGTTTATCAGCATAAGGACGCATAGCAGTTATGGCATCCTGAGCTTTCTTTAATTTTGCAGCAGATACCATTTTCATGGCACTGGTTATCTGCATTGTTGAAGAAACCGATGCTATCCTGTTACGTATTTCTTTTAAGTTTGCCATTTTTTAATTTATGAGTTAGGAGTGTTGAATTATGAGTTTTTAATAATTGCTACTAAAATTCTAATTAACTCTTCACACTTGTTCATCATTTCTTTTGGTACTTCTCGTCCAGTTGCTTCAAGAATCTCTAACCAATATTTAGTTTCATCCGCTTCCTTTAAAGCAATACCAAATTTATATTTAAAATCCTTTGTACTAACACCTCTTTGAGCTTCTCTTGTATTAGCTCCAATACTCGTTCCGCTTCTTAACAACTGAGATGCTAACTCAAAATCTTTATTTTCTTTTAATTTGTCACTAAAATTAACAATCTCACAAGCGAATTGAAAACTTTTAGTTCTTATAGGGCTGTTTTCTAATGACATATATTCAAGTTATAGGTTATGAGTGTTGATTTATAAATACACAAACTCTGAACTCATAACTTCTCTAACTTTTAACTTAATTATTATACTTCCCTGATAAATCTTTAGCCACGTTTGTCAATGTATCTGTAACTTCTTCAGTCAATTTACCTGATTTTAAAGTACTTAATACATCAGGATGTTTGGCTTTAAGAAATTCAATATAGTCTCTCTCAAATTCTCTTACATTTTCAACAGGAACATTTCTCAATAAGTTTTTTGATCCGGCATAGATTATTGCAATTTGATCTTCAACAGGATACGGATCATTCTGTGCCTGCTTTAAAATTTCAACATTTCTTCTACCTTTTTCAATCACATTTAAAGTTGCTGCATCCAGGTCTGATCCAAATTTAGAAAAAGCCTCCAGTTCACGGAATTGCGCTTGATCTAATTTTAAAGTTCCTGCAACCTTTTTCATTGATTTGATCTGCGCATTTCCTCCTACACGTGACACCGAAATACCTACGTTAATTGCAGGACGTACACCAGAGTTAAACAGATCACCATCTAAGAATATTTGTCCATCAGTAATTGAAATCACGTTTGTTGGGATATATGCTGATACATCTCCTGCCTGCGTTTCAATAATAGGTAATGCTGTGAGTGAGCCGCCACCTTTTACCAAAGATTTTAAAGGTTTAGGCAGATCGTTCATATTCTTGGCAATTTCATCATAATTAATGATCTTAGCTGCTCTCTCCAACAATCTGGAGTGTAAGTAGAAAACGTCTCCCGGATATGCTTCACGTCCCGGTGGACGACGTAATAATAAAGACACTTCACGATACGCAACGGCCTGTTTAGACAAATCATCATAAATGATTAAAGCCGGACGACCAGTATCTCTAAAATATTCCCCAATAGCTGCCCCTGCAAAAGGAGCATACACCTGCATAGGAGCAGGATCTGATGCATTGGCTGCAACAATTATTGTATAGGCTAAAGCGCCTTTATCTTCAAGAGTTTTAGCAATATTTGCTACATTAGATGCTTTTTGACCAATCGCAACATACACGCAGAAAACCGGCTCGCCTGCATCATAAAATTCTTTTTGATTTATAATAGTATCAATACAAACTGTTGTTTTGCCTGTTTGTCTGTCTCCAATTACCAACTCACGTTGACCACGTCCGATTGGTATCATGGCATCGATTGCTTTGATCCCTGTTTGTAATGGTTCATCAACAGGTTGACGAAAAATAACACCAGGAGCTTTTCGTTCTAATGGTAATTCGTACAATTTACCGCCTATTGGACCTTTTCCATCAATAGGAATCCCGAGTGTGTCAACAACACGACCAACCATCTCTTCTCCGACTTTTATGGAAGCGATTCTATTAGTTCGTTTTACAATTGCACCTTCTTTTATCTCACTGGAGTGCCCCAATAATACAACACCAACATTGTCCTCTTCAAGGTTTAAAACAATTCCTTCAAGTCCACCCTCGAACTCAACCAGTTCTCCATATTCAACATTTGATAAACCATATATTCGTGCAATTCCATCACCTATAGTTAATACTGTTCCTACTTCATCCAAAGAAGCTTTTGCTTCAAATCCTGAAAGTTGCTTTTTTAAAATTGCTGAAATTTCAGCTGGTTTTACTTCTGCCATCTTTTATATTTTTAGATAATCTAGACTTATTTAATTTAATGTGAACTCTCTTTTTAATTTATTTAATTTGTTTGAGACGCTGGCATTATACTGCTTGTCGCCAACTCTTAAGATAAAGCCTCCAATAATACTTTCGTCGACAATATTTTCAAGTTCTACTGTTTTATTGGTTAACTGTTTTACCTTTTTAAGGACCTTATCTTCCAGATCCTTCGTCATTGGTATTGCAGTAGTTACTGTGGCTTTCTCCTTTCCGTTTAAATCATCGAATAACTGACTATATTTTGAGGCAATATCACCTAAAATATCAATTCTTTTATTAGAAACTAAAAGGTCGAATAAGTTGGAGCTAATAACATTAAGCTTAGGGAATATTTTATTGAGCATCTCCTTTTTTACTTCAGATTTAATAACCGCACTTTTAAGCAACTGATCTAAATCTTCATATTCAGCTATTGTATTAACAATAAGCTTCATATCCTTGTCCACAGCTGATGCCTCTTTTTGATCTGATGCCAGGCTTAAAACTGCCTTTGCATAACGTATTGCCGCCCTTGTTCCTGCCATTTATAATTTAGTTAAGTTTTGCTTCTCCCAGCATAGACTCTACCAATTTCGCTTGCTTATCCTTATTCGATAATTCTGCACGAACAACCTTTTCTGCAATATCAATGGAAAGATTCGCAACTTGAGATTTTAAATCGGCAATTGCCGCCTTCTTTTCTGTTTTAATAGAAGCCTGTGCCTGTGCAATCATCTTATTAGCTTCCACCTTAGCTTGATCTTTAGCCTCTTCAATCATTTTATTTTTAATATCTCTTGCTTCTTTCAACATGCTCTCTCTTTCAGCTCGCGCTTCATTTAATAGCTTTTGATTATCGGCTTGAAGGTTTTCCATTTCACGCTTTGCATTCTCTGCAGAATCCAATGCTTTTTTAATACCTTCTTCTCTTTCATTCACAGCGGTAAGAATGGGTTTCCAGGCATATTTTCTCAATAAAAATAATAATGCAAGGAACAATACAGTTTGCCAAAAAAACAACCCAACTGAAAATTCTTCTAATAACTTTTCCATAATCTTCTTATAGTATATTTATTTAATTTTTAATAAAGTAAGGTTACAACCAACCGTTGCAACCTTACTTTTAAAGATTTTTAGCTTACTGCAAACAGAGCAGCAAAACCAATACCTTCAATTAACGCAGCTGCGATAAGCATAGCTGTTTGGATCTTACCGTATGATTCTGGCTGACGAGCGATCGCTTCCATAGCTGAACCACCAATTCTACCAATACCAATACCAACACCAATTACTACTAAACCTGCACCTACCATTACTGGAATTTCCATAAATATGTATTTAAAAATTAAACATTAAAATTAAAATTTTACAAATGTTGTACTTCTCCTTCATGTTCTTCGGTATGGTCATGAGATTCACTTGCGAATCCGAAGTACAAAGCAGACAACATTGTAAAAATATATGCTTGCAGCAATGCTACCAGCAATTCAATAAGCGAAATAGCAAAGGCAAGGCCAAATGACAATGGACTTCCTATCCAGCTCTTAAATATGAACATTAAACCAATTAAACTCATAAGCACTATATGTCCCGCTTTTATATTCGCATACAAACGGATCAACAGTGCAAAAGGTTTAATAAAGATCCCTAAGATCTCAATTGGAACCAAAATAATATAAATCGGGAGTTTTCCCAGCCATGGCATGGAGTCACCTAAAGGATCAAAAATATGCCTCCAGTAGTCTTTTGTTCCCGTGAAATTTGTGATCAAAAATGTTATTAAAGCCAGTGCAACAGTAACAGAGATGCTGCTGGTGACATTAACACCAAAAGGGGTCAAACCAAGCATGTTTATAAACCATACAAAGAAAAATACGGTTAATAGATATGGCATGTATTTTCCGTGTTTTTTTTCACCAATATTTGGGATCGCAATATCATCACGAATATATAAAACAATTGGCTCAAAGAAACGACCAACACCTTTGGCTATGCCTCCGTTGTTCTTATATGATGTTGCCAGACCTTTAAAAAGAAAGAACATCATTAAACTTACCAGAAAAATGACAGCTACATTCTTGGTAAATGAAATATCTATTGGTTTTACATTTGTCGGGTGATGTTCTTCATCATAATTTATGGTTCCTGAAGCATCTGTTTTATAAATTTTACTGTGGTATTGCTTGTAGTAGTTATCGCCAACCTGGGCAATCGTTTCACCATGATGAAATTTAGACGATGAAAACACTTTAAGACCATTATCCCATAAGATTACCGGAAGTGGAGCGCCTATGTAAACATGTTTGCCCTGACTGTTAGTGTATGAAAAAAGACTAAAATCGTAGGAATCTTGCAGGTGGTGTTGGATGTACTCCTTAATTTCGGACTTAATATCACCCTTTGGAGATTCCTCTTCCTTTGCGAAAGACACAAAGGAAATTAAGACTGCGAATAAGGTTATAGTTTTTACGGTTATTTTTCTTTGCATATTCCTGCTAATAATAGTGGCCTAAAAATCGCTGCAAAGGTATGTTTTTAAATGAAAAACAAAAATAAATTTTTACTTTTTTTGCCTTATTTATTAGGGCTTAATAAGTTGTATATAGTTAAATTTTATTCAGCCATTTTACAAGGCTGAATGTTTCAAAGATCAGGCAAATGAGATAAGGAATAAAAAAGGCGGAAAATTCAAGAGAAGTTACATGATTGTCTAACTTATAGATAGGATAAAAAACAATAAAGAACACTATGAATTTTAAAAAACTGCCGCCAAGGAATAAAAATCCTAATTGGCTGCCATATTTATCCTTCATTTTATATAAAAACCCAAAAATACCTATGGCTAAAGCACCATTTATTATGTATGAAAGAACAATCATATCATTGAACAAAGGGACGCTTAAAAATTGAAGTGTTAATATATGAATACAGAAGGCAATACTAAGTAATAGTAAAAGTCTGACAGAAAAAATAGTAAACTCATTTTTCATTTAATACTTAATACTATTGAGCTGTTTGACAACTACATATAAGGAAACTGCGACTCCCAGAAGCGTTAAAATGATCACAAATAACTTTTCGCTGTCGTTGTAATTTGTGTCTAACCATTTACCTAGAAGCACAAATAAATATATGATGACCCCCATTTGTATTCCTATACCGGAGAGTATCGCGATTTGTTTAAGCTGATTTTTCGGTTTTTCTTTCACCGGAAAGTTCTTTTACCGCTCCTTTCATAGAACAAGTTGCGTTAAAGGTGGCGCCGGGCTCTACCGCTAATTTACCTATTATGACTTCTCCTTCAATGACTGCTGAGTCCTTTAAAGTTAATGTGCCTGAAAGATTTAATTTCCCTGAAAAAGTGCCCTCAAAATCGGCGTTTGTTCCTTCAAGTGTTCCTTTGATCAATCCGGTTTTTCCAACAACTACTTTCCCTGGCGTTTTTAGGTTACCTTCAATTGTTCCGTCAATTCTAAATGGCCCTTCGCTAACAACATCCCCAACTATTTTTGTGTTGTGTGAAATGATATTCTGCTGCGATACGGTATCGATTGCTCCTTTGTTTTTTTTGTTATCTGAGTACATGGTGCTATTATTCTATTTTTATTAATTATTGGGATTCTATATATGATTCTAAGTTCTTATGAATTTGAATGATCTCATAGTTTTTAGTTGAAATGGCCAAATGATCTTTAAGAATTTTCTTTTTATTCTTTCCTAAAATTTCTGCAAATCCTTTTGCTCCATCTATACTTCTGAGTCCATGAACAACCACAAAGGTAGTATTTTTGTCGTAAACATCTATGGATGAGGTTAAATCGTACACTTCCACATCTGTTAAAACTTCATTCAGGGTTTTGACGAATTCATTGATGTTTTCGTTGGATGCATCATTGAATTGATAGACAACTTTGAATTTATTTGATGAATTATCGTCAGTAAAATCTTTTGAAGCCAGTTTAGGCAAAGCCTCCTGGATCAATCTTTCCGCTTGTTTTCCTTCGGGTGTATTAGGATAGTTCAAAGCAATGTAATTCAATGATTCTTTATACGCATCAAATCCATTTAGCCTGCCTATGGCAGTAGCTTTTAAAAACTCAAATTTTGATGCTATTTTTTCACCTTCGAATAACTCAATGTATTCATCACATTTTGAAATTACCTCGGCATAATTTTGTTTTTCATGACTTTTGTAAAGTGTCTCGTACAAAGCTTCCGGGCTACTTTCATCCTTTTCCAACTGCAGTTCCGGGTTATTCAATAACATTGCATAGCGCGATTCCGGATAGTTCTCAACAATATCAGCTTTAACTATATCTGCTTCTCCTAAGCTGTTAAGTTCTGAATATACTTTGTATAAATTATACTTTGCAGGAAGAACCAGTCGTTCCTCCGGATCATTGTTTAATAATTTCTTTAGCTTATTCTTTGATAGTTCAAATTCACTGAACTTATCCTTATAAATGAGCCCTAACTGGTAATAAGCAAAATTTCTGTCTTTTATAATACTATCGATCTCCTTCTGGTCTGTTGGAATTTTTGAGATGTAAAAGTTAGGATCATACTTCTCTTCTTCAGTTAAACTCTCTAAGACCAATTCTGATCCTTTACTATCTTCATCTTGAAAAGATCCTGATTTGGACCATCTCCAATTATCTTTATAAGGCCTTTCTCCCCATATTTTGATAAATTCATTTTTACCAAAAGCCACAGTAGTTGGGTTATAAAAATAGAAACTCTGCGAAACATTGTTCCCCGGTTGATTTCCTGTCAGTGGATTATTCTGAGGATCTATAACTAAGCCGGCAGATTGTTTTATGGCTTCTCTCTCTTTTTGAGCTTTATCTTTTTCTTTTAGATCATTTACCAAAGTTTCAAATACAGCTAATTTATCTTCATCAGACAGGTTCACTAAATTCAGTATGCTGTCATTTCGTTGGGCTACACCCTCATAATAAATAACTTCTTCAAGATTCTCTCGTTTTCTATTTATAACTCTGTACAGTTTAGAATTCTTCTTCAAATTTTGCATTGTGCTGTCAAAATAGGCTCCTGCGGTTATATATTGAGAATTGTCAAAGCTCATATCTCCCAGGCGCTGATAGTTTATAGCTTTCAAATATTTATCTACGGAATTTGTCCTGAGCGACTTATTATAATAAGCCATTGAAACACTATCAGACTTATTTGTCTTGTGAAACTCAGCTATTTCATGATAAATCTTGTCTAAATATGGTCGGTTCTCCCTGTTCTCTTCAAGTTTGGTCAGGTATTCCATAAACTCCAGTTTATTCCCTTCTTCAAAGTCAAAATTCCTGATCTTACCCAAATGCGCATTGATATAATAAGTACGGCGTGTTTTTCTGTGTAGATCAATAACTTCATCAAAAGCCATATTGGCACTGTCTTTAAGGGATAAGGTATTATAAAGCTGACCTTTTATAATATTGTATCTCCCTTTTTCTTCGTTCTTTTTGGTCTTTTTTGATGCTGTTTTTATATACGCAAGAGCACTATCAACATTATTAATGTTCAAAAAGGCCTGAGCTAACATGGAAGTTGCATCTGCCATATCCTGATCTTTTAGCTCTTCCTGTTCTAAAAGGCGTTTTAAATTCTTGATAGCCAGCTCATCATTTTCAAGTCTTATGTTGGTTTTTTCCCTCCAGATCTTAGCCTGATTAATTTTATCGCTTGCAGGATACTTGTAAAGAATGTAATTAAAAGCTTCAAGTGCAGGAACAAATCGTTGATCAAAATAACGGGCTTTTCCCAATAGAAGATAGGATTCATCCATTTGAGGGTTGCTCTCTTTCCCCTCTATATTCATGGAATGCTTTTGGATAGCTTTGACCGCTTTTTCTTCAGCCCTTTCAAAATTCGGATTTTTGGATTCTCCAGGAAGGAAAATATCTTCGGTAATTTGCATTCGTTCTATTGGCAGTATCTCCCAATAATTATCTGCATAGCCTTCGTTTAAACTTTCTACACCATCAAATAAGGCATTATAACCATTATAAAGCGCATTATATTCAGCTGTAACAGCATGAAAATTTCTGCTAATAAAGCTATTTTTCTTACGGGAACAACTACTTAATAAAAGAATGAAAACAACAAATACTGTTGCTATTTTAAAAAATGCCTTCAAATTTATACTTAATTAAGTGTAAACATAACAGATTAACCCCGTTATTATTATACTAAAAGGTAAAAATAAGCATCTTTTTTAATTGCACCATTAAATAAGTTTCGGTTTTACTGTTGCAATTCGCCGGAAAAATATTCCTCTAGTTCCTTAAGTGTCGCTTTATTTGTTTGCAGATCCTTAATAATCTCACCTTTTTCCAAAACCACTATGCGTTCACAAACATCTGTAACATGCATAAGGTCGTGACTTGAAATTAAAATTGTAATATCTTTTTCTTCAGCCAGATTCTTAATGATTTGTTTTAAACGAATTTGTGTTGTTGGGTCCAAATTTGCAAAGGGTTCATCCAAAATAATGACTTCGGGATTTCCAATTAGTGAAGATACAATACCAACTTTTTTCTGATTTCCTTTACTTAGGTCCCTTAAATACTTTTTCTTACTCAATATCTCATCATGAAAAAAGTCCTTAAATTGAGATACTAAGGAGTCCACATCGGCTTTATTCTGATTTCTAAGCTCACCAATAAAATAAAAATACTCTTCCGGTGTTAAATATCCTATCAAATAGCTTTCATCGATAAATGAAGAAGTGAAAGGCTTCCAGTCCTCCGACTCATTTATAGCTATCTCATTGTTAGTTGCTTGTCCGGTCGTAGGTTGAATTAAATCTAAAAGCAAACTGAAAAATGTCGTTTTACCGGCTCCATTGTTACCGACTAAACCAAAACTTTGTCCTTTTGGAATTGTAATGTCGTCTATTTTTAAAACAGTATTTGTACCGTATTTCTTGGTAAGATTTTTTGCTGATATCATAATTTTAAATTAATTATCCTGACTAAACGCATCGATCATTTTGTATTTTGATGCTAAATATTTTGAAGTTATTAAATTCATTATTTTCTGGTGAAACACAATACCCAATAATCCGCAAATTATCAATGCCGCAATACCGCTTTCAAAATTTAATAAGAAATAAAACAACACGAATATTCCTATTGGCAAAAGCATTAAAGGGATTCCTAACAGCCATTGCACCGCTCCTGTTCCCTGATAATTAAATGCAGCTCGTTGATTGAGATCTATTTTCTTTCTGTTATAAGAACCGGCAAATAAAATAACATGAGAATTGACTCCTATGTTATATATCGCTGCAGCAAAATGCGCCAGTAAAATTTTCCATCCAAAATATACATAAGGTATGCTTAACACGAACATTATGACCACACTCATGACCATCAGCACGAATTTTGAGCGCAGATATTGCTCATATTTAATATTCTGACTCATCAACATTTTGTAGTAACCACTGTCCCAGGCCGGAATGAACTGTCCAAAATTGATCAGGAACACCCCTGTTACAAATATTCCAATAAACCCGTAGATCCAAACCAAATCTTTATACATTGGCTGAGGATAGAAGAACAGGCCATAAAGCAAGCCTATGACCAAAATAAAAATGGAAGATCGCGGTCTCTTGTTTCGCCACAAAAGTTTTAGATCCAATTGCATGAAAGGCGCTATATCTCCAAATCTTCTTGTCCAGGCCAGATCAGAAGTTTTGACTTCCTGATTTTTTGTTTTAAGAGAGTTATCTAAATAGAGTTTCTTTCTTAAGATTTTAAAATTATAAACATAAAGTCCAACTAAAATAAGTATCGGAATGCTTATTAAAAAAGGATTCTCTGTTACAGACATAAAAAACCCGGATATAATAGATGAAAAGGAAACAATATTAAAATAATTTAGTCCGAATAAAATTCCGGCAACTGCTATTAGCGGCAGAAATGATAGCTCGGTTTCTGCTGAAAGGCTTTCAATAATGAAATTTAAAAAATTAATGATCAATGTTATTACTATCATTAAAGCTATCCATGTTACCACTGTAGCTGTATCATAACCATTCCTCATTAACATAAACCCAAACGGAATAACTGCAAAAAGGGGTAAAAAATTAAAAAATGACAGTGCCGATTTACCTAAAACATAATGCACCATTTTGCTTTTTTTAATAGGCAAAGTAAGTAATGGTTTAACGCTCATTACAGGTAATTTTTGAAGGAAGAAACGCATTAAAAGATCAGCTAAGATCCAATAAAATAAGATTCCATTGAGGACTAATAAGGGATCATCATCCGGAAATGTTTTTTTAAGTATCGGAAATAAAGCCAGTCCTAATATTAAAAACGTAGCCATAAAGTATAAGGCCAAAAAACCCATGAAAATTTTTAATGCTACACTTTTTCCAATGCTGGCTGATCTGAAAAGAGATTTCCATTCCAGACTAATGAAATATTTTATCATAAATTTTTGTGGTACTTTTTTTTAGTTAGTAATATTAATACACATTTTGTTACAAACCAAACTTAAATACGCGTTAAGTTCATTACTTTTGAAAAAAAATATTACATGTCTCAATTTTATAAACTAAGCATCAAAGATATACAAAGAGAAACAGATAAATGTGTTACCATTAACTTTGATGTTCCTAACGAACTGAAAGAAAAATTTAAATTTAAAGCAGGGCAATACCTCACCTTAAAAACCTTAATTAACGGCGAAGAAGTCAGGAGAGATTATTCCATTTGCTCATCACCTAAAGAACATGAACTAAAAGTTGCGGTCAAAGAGGTAGAAAAAGGATCTTTCTCAAAATTCGCTAACCGGATGTTGAAAGCAAATGACATATTGGATGTGGCTCCTCCAAGGGGCAGATTTATTTTTGAACCGAATCATGCAAAGAAAAGGACCATCGTTGCTTTTGCAGCAGGAAGCGGTATAACGCCTATCATGAGCATTGCAAAAACAATATTGACCCAAGAGCCGGAAAGTACTTTTATGTTAATCTACGGAAATAAAACTCCCAAAGACACTATTTTTTTCAATGAGATCCTTGATCTTCATCATAATTATTTGGACAGGTTTAACCTCCAATTAGTATTCAGCCAATCTGATGAAGAGAATGCCCTGTTTGGAAGGATAGAAAAAAGCACAGTAAATTTTATTGTTAAAAACAAATACAAACACATAGACATAGATTCTTTCTACATATGTGGTCCGGAAAAAATGATTAGTACCGTACAAGAAGTTCTCACCGAAAACGGGGTTAATAAAGATTCCATTCATTTTGAACTATTTACGACAACGAAATCTGAAACAACTGAAACTCAAGAAGTCCAATTTTCCAATGATAAAACCATTGTTACTGTTTTTGTTGATGATGAAGAAACCACTTTTACAATGTCCAGAAAAAAAACGGTTTTAGAGTCTGCTTTGGCTGAAAAAATCGATGCACCTTATTCATGTCAGGGAGGCATTTGCAGCAGCTGTGTGGCTCGCTTAAAAGAAGGGGAAGTTGTTATGAGGCAAAATAATATTCTTACAGAAAGTGAGGTTGAAGAAGGACTCATTTTAACTTGTCAATCTCAGCCTACAACATCAAAGATTATTGTTGATTATGATGACATATAATCTGTAATAATTTACCGATAAATCGTTCCTTAATTAGTTGTTCATCGATTTTATTGTCTTTTTATCGAAATATTTGACCGTTCATCGAATAAAATAAAGAACATTCAACTTTATGATAATATATTTTATTAAACCAATAAATTAGTAACAGATTTAGCGTTATTTAGATTTTGGGATATCTATTTTAAACTAATGCAATTAATCTAGCCCTACTCTTTGGAGTAGGGTTTTTTTATGACAGTTTCAATTTTTTTAAGGACTTTTTTGTAGTCAATACTTTCCATCACATTCTTATATGCTTTAGGGTATTTATTTCCATATACCGAAGTAGGGATCTTGGGATATTTAGTCCTGTCACTTAATAAAGCATTTTCTGATTTTTGATTGTAAGGATAGAACCCGGCAAATGGATGTGTCACTCCCCAAAGCGTTATAACTTTTATTCCATACATGGCAGCTATGTGTGCATTGCCGGAATCCATAGATAACATGACTTCAAGATTACTTATCAAGCTTAATTCGTCTTTAAATGATAACTTACCGGCAACATTAATAACATTTTCATATTGTGCTTCAACTCCGCTTAAAACGTTGATCTCTTTGTTTCCTCCTCCAAATAATAAAATGGTATAGACATCAGTCTTATCTAATTCTTTAATGACCTCCTCCATCTGGTTCACAGGATACTCTTTTGAAGGATATTGAGCAAAAGGAGCAATTCCAATCAAAGGTCTGTCTGATGCGTGTATGACCTTTAAAATGGATTCATTTAGTTTATGTTTTCCAGGAAAAGCTGGATTGCTCAAGTTGATCTTAAAACCAAGTTTTTTAAATACATCTGCGTAACGCTGGTGGGTTGTTTTAAGTTGCTTGAATTGTTTTCCGGAAATCAATGCTTTCTTTTCGGCTCTGCCTTTATCTATTTGGATAAATAATTTACCAACTAAAAATAATTTTAATATTCTAGTCCGTAGCACATTGTGCAAATCAGCAATAGCATCAATGTCGAGTTTATTTATTTTTTCTGATAATCTATAAAGTCCATTTATTCCTTTATGTTCAGCATTAAAGTGGGCGGTTAAAACTGTTGTGTTCTTAATATCATCAAAAAACGGAGCGAAAAAAGGTCTGGTCAAAACAGTAACTTTCACTGTTGGGTGCTGATCGACAAAAGCTCGCAAAACAGGAACTGTCATGGCAACATCTCCCATTGCAGAAAATCTGATTACTAATATGTGTTTTAATGGCTTAGACATCTAATAATTTGACAGATAAGATCCTTAAGCAACACTTCGATATTTTCAGAGGGCCATTCAGGATTATCTATAGGTTATTTTTTTGATCGAAGAACGGGGTTCATTTCATCATCATTATACATTTTCATTTGTTTATAAACCTTCATGTATTTATCTCCATTTTCTATGTCCTTTAATAAAGTGTCAATGGCAGTTGAAAGATCAACACGTTGCTCTAATAAAATATCTAATTTCTTTTTACAAGAATCAATATGAGATTGTGATGCATCGGTTCTTGAGGCTTCTTCATTCATATGATATATTTTCAATGCAAGTATAGACAGTCTGTCAACTCCCCAGGCAGGACTTTCTGTATTGATAGTTGCATTTTCCTTTTGAACTGCATTTTTATATTTTTTGAGAAAATAACTGTCTATATATTCCACCATATCTGTTCGGTCCTGGTTTGAAGCATCTATTTTCCTTTTTAATTTTAAAGCAGCAACCGGATCTATTTTAGGATCTCTTATAATGTCTTCATAATGCCATTGTACTGTGTCAATCCAGCATTTTCTGTAAAGCAAATGACCTAAGAGGTCAGATTCTTCATTGTAAGGATTTACAAATGGTTGGTCAACAGTGTTAATGACGTGATATTTTTTTATCACTTCTTGAAAAATGGCATTGGCTTTTTTAGTGAACATATCTTTTATTTTAAAGGGCAAATATACTTCATAATTAATTAACTTTACTACTCAAACCACAGTTAACAAGCCATGAAAATTCACAATTTATCTCAAAAAAATTCATTGTTAAACACCTTCATTTCTGAAATCCGTGATAAGACTATTCAAAAAGACAGTATGCGATTCAGAAGGAATATTGAGCGTATTGGCGAAGTGCTGGGATATGAGTTAAGTAAGACTTTAAATTATACATCGAAAGCAATTCAAGCTCAATCCGGAGCCTGTACAATGAATTTACCTGATAATAAGGTAGTGATCTGTTCAGTTCTAAGGGCTGGAGTGCCTCTTCACAGTGGTCTTTTAAATTATTTTGATGCTGCTGAAAATGCCTTTATTTCAGCATACAGACATCATGAAAAGCATGACCCTGATCAGTTTAAAATTGTAGTTGAATATCTTGCCAGCCCCAGTCTTGATGATAAAACTTTGATTCTTGCAGATCCCATGCTCGCCACCGGGCAATCATTGGTTTCTACATTCGAGGCATTAAAACCCTTTGGAAATCCTAAGGAAATTCATCTTGTAAGTGTAATTGCTGCTAAAAAAGGTGTTCAATATGTAAAAGAACACTTTCCGGAGAACACCAAATTATGGGTTGCCACTATTGATGAAAAACTGGACAGCAAAGGGTACATTGTTCCAGGGCTAGGGGATGCAGGAGACCTTGCATATGGATCTAAACTACAAAAATGATGTCACTATAGGCACTAACACCAAAGTGGCTAAAAAAACATCTTTAAACCATTTTTCAGGAATTGATTGAATGTAATTCGATGTAATTATTGCCAGGGGAGCGAAAATAAAAATAAATTCACCACTGGTTCTTTGATCAGAAAAAACTATTACAGATAATGCAATGATAAGAGCGGCGACAATTATTTTATGCGGAGGCTTGAATACTTTTAGCTTACTTTTTATCAAATTGATATAAAAAAAAGTTGACCACAGACTAAACGTTATAACTATTGTGATTGACACTATCAACCTTATGGAGTTGTAACTGTTTAAATTAAAATTAAAAGTTGGCAATGCGTTCTTCAATGAATCCAAGTCATTATAAATAATAAGATGGTAACAAATGGCCAACAACAGAACAGTTAATAATCCTGTAAATGCTATTATCCAATCTTTTATCATGTTATTGGAAAATAAAAATAGTGCAATAAAGATCAGCGGGAAAAACAGTATTGCCCAGAAGTAAAAAATAGTGGCAATGCCAATCCAAAATGAGGCATCGAACAATTTCTTTTTTAAATTCTTCTGATTCCGCATACTAATTATCTTTCTAAATGCAAATAAGATAAACACATTCGCCAAAAGAAGTTTTACGCTTATTAATGTAATTGGAAGCATTGCTAAAAACAAACTAAAAAGTAATATATGATAACTGCTCTGATCTATTAGTTTATTCTTTACTACAATAAAATTCAATAAAAACACAGAAAAAACACTGATCAAAAAAATAACTCCCTTTTCAAATAACATTGTTAAGGAGATTTCCTCGTTTAGCTCCTGAACATTAACCAGTATGAAAGCCAGAAATAGTATAATAATGACTATTACAAAATTTATTGGTTTAGATTTATTGAAAATACTTGTAATCATTAACTGTTTTTGTATTTTAGCTGCGTAAATATAAGATTTATTAACAATGAAGGATTTTTTTTACGCTATTCAAGATCTATTTGTAAACTACTTATTTAAGCCATTTGATGCATTAAGAGCCTTGGAATTGGATAATTGGTGGTTGTCAAACATGGTTTCCTGGACTTTAGCTGTTATTGGACTTGTTGCCTTTGTATATTGGATGCTTCAATTACGAAAATTCGATAAGGACGAAGATAAGAGCATTACATCTCATTCCTATCTATAGATCAAACCCAATATCTTTCCTATAGTACATATTATCAAAATGTATTTGCTCAATACTTTGATACGATCTTTTTAAAGCTTCATCAAAAGTATTACCAAAGCTGGTCATAGCCAATACTCGTCCACCGGCAGTAACAACTTTAGCATTTTCCAATTTAGCTCCTGCATGAAAAGGAATTGAATTTGAAATAGTCTCCAAACCCATAATTTCCTTACCCTTTTCATAGGCTTCAGGATAGCCTCCTGAAACCAGCATAACAGTTGTTGCTGTACGCGAATCGATCTTCTAGATCTATGGAGTCAAGAGTGCCATTAGCAATTCCTTGAAGCACCTGAACAAAATCATTTTTTAAACGAGGCAAAACTACTTCTGTTTCAGGGTCTCCCATCCTAACATTATATTCTATAACCTTCGGGTCATCTCCAACTTTGATCAATCCAATAAATATAAATCCTTTATAGGGCAAATTGTCTTTTTGAAGGCCCAGAACTGTAGGTTTAACAATTCTATCTTCAATTTTACTCAATAACTCCTTATCTGCAAAAGGAACCGGTGAAACGGCTCCCATTCCTCCTGTATTTAATCCTGTGTCTCCTTCTCCAATACGTTTGTAGTCCTTTGCAGTTGGTAATATCTTGTAATTCTT
Organism: uncultured Flavobacteriaceae bacterium; assembly: GCA_963722665.1. Classification (GTDB taxonomy): domain Bacteria; phylum Bacteroidota; class Bacteroidia; order Flavobacteriales; family Flavobacteriaceae; genus Site-B1. Next base: position 11,882 of record CAVRNW010000007.1, on the reverse strand, counting down.
GCCATCAGACAAAACAAAACAGCTTAACTCGATCCCATCTAAAAATTCTTCTATTACGACCTTGGCGCTCGCTTTTCCAAATTTAGAATCCACTAACATTTTTTTTAGTTCATCCTTGGCCTCTTTTAGATCATTCAGTATTAATACGCCTTTCCCTGCAGCTAAACCATCAGCCTTTAAAACATAAGGTGGCTTTAAAGTTTCTAAAAATTTATATCCCGATTCGATCTCGCTTTTTGAGAAACTTTGATAGGCTGCAGTAGGGATATTGTGTCTGATTAAGAATTCTTTGGCGAATTCCTTACTGCCTTCCAATTGTGCAGCAGCTTTTTGAGGACCAATAACCTGAATTTTATTTAAGTCAGTATCATTCAGAAAAAAATCATGAATTCCAGCCACTAAAGGATCTTCAGGACCAACCACAACCATGTCTATCTTGTTAGCCAAAACAATCTCTTTTATAGCATTAAAGTCTAATACATCGACCGGTATATTTTTGGCAATCTTTGCCGTTCCCGAGTTTCCCGGTGCTACAAAAAGTTGATCGCATAAAGTACTTTGTGAAATTTTCCATGCGAAAGCATGCTCCCTTCCTCCTGAACCCAGAACTAAAATTTTCATGTTTTTTGTTTGAGGCAAAAATAATTGCTTTTACCTTTAAAAAATAATTATATTACAAAAACATATACAATTTTACATTGAAGTTATTCGATCTTTCTTTAAGCATTAATGGATTCCCAATTAAAAAGGCCAGATCGGTTTTGGAGTCTGTTTTGTCTATTAAAGAGTCCTGAATTCGATCACTACATAGAGTCTAAAAAAAAGGAGATAGTCCAATTTCATTTAGCGAATAACCCATTCTATAAATCCTTTGGTAAAAACATCAACTTAAATGACTGGAATTCTGTTCCAATCATGACCAAACAAGATTTACAAATTCCATTAGACAAAAGACTATCAAAAGGTTATAATACCAAAAATGTTTATGTAAACAAAACATCCGGATCTTCTGGTGATCCTTTTGTTTTTGCAAAGGATAAATTTTGTCATGCCTTAACCTGGGCAGAAATACAGAACAGATTTGGATGGTATGGCATAGACTTCAATTCAAGTATGCAAGCGCGATTTTATGGTATTCCGTCTAGATAAAAAGGGATACTATAAGGAGCGTATTAAAGATCTTTTTAGTCACCGATTCCGATTTTCTGTATTTGATCTAAGCGATGAAGCTTTTCATAAACATTTAAAAAAATTCAGATCAACACCTTTTGATTTTATAAATGGATATACCAGCCCAATTGTGCAGTTTGCTAAATTTTTAAAAAAAGAAGGTATCGTTCTAAATAAAGTCTGTCCAACCTTGAAAGCTTGTGTTGTGACATCAGAAATGCTGTTTGAAAGTGATAAGGAATTGATGGAAATTCAATTTGGGATTCCGGTGATCAATGAATATGGTGCTTCTGAACTCGATCTGATCGCATTTCAGAACCCAAAAGGAGAATTACAGATAAACAGTGAAACATTATATGTTGAGATCTTGGATGACGATAATAACCCATTGCCAAACGGTAAAGAAGGCAGGGTGGTTATAACTTCATTTTATAACAAGGCGCATCCATTCATTAGATATGATATTGGTGATATTGGTGTCATATCTAAAAAAAGCACCTTTAAAAAAGCCGATTTTAAAAAGTCTGACGGGCAGAACCAATGACATTGCCATTCTGCCAAGTGGAAAAAAAGCAGCAGGATTGACGTTTTATTATATCACCAAAAGTATCATTGAAGACGATGGCAATGTGAAGGAATTCATCATTGAACAATTAACAAAATCCGATTTTAATATTATTTATGTAAGTGCTGAAGAACTTTCAGCCGCAAAAAAGAAAATTATTGCTAAAGAAATGGAAAAGTATCTTGAACCCGGATTACAGATATCCTTTGAGCGTCAAGATCAATTGGTCCGGTCTAAAAGTGGAAAGCTCAAGCAATTTAGTTCTTTGGTAAATTAGAGATCTGCCTTGGCTTAATTAAAAAGTGTTCAAATAAAAACAGAAGGAAAAAACCCATAGACTTTATCCAAGAAAATCCCAGCCCTTTATTGTAAACCTGAAAATTGTATTTAATCAGATCAAACTTATTTGATGACATCGAATTCTTTCTTACTCTATATAACGCCAGGGATTCCTGTATTCCTGTTGCAGGTTTATTCGATCTCTTAATGGCGGCTAACCACAACAGCCAGTCTTGTCTTTTTCTAAACTCCGTGGACTGTATTTTACCTAATGTTTTGCGATTATAGATCCCTGTTAAATTACCTACATAGTTGCTCCTTAATAATTTTTTATAGCTTAGTTCTGATAATGCATTAACTCTTTTGTATAATTTGTTTCCGCCTTCATCCATAAGGTCATAACTGGAAAAACAAACATCCAAATTATTTTTAAGCATCAAATCAATTTGAACTTCCAGTTTATTTGAAAGCCAAAGATCGTCGGCATCCAGGAAAGCAATAAAATCCCCTTTTGCGGCATTGATTCCTATATTCCTGGAAATCCCCGCTCCCTGATTTGTTTTGTTTTGAATTAAGGATATCTTAGAATGCTTTGAAGTATAATCGTTAATTATTTCAACCGTTTCATCTGATGACGCATCATCAATTAATATAAGTTCCCAGTTTTTATAAGATTGTTCTAAAATGCTGTTAATGGTTTGCTCAATAAATTCCTGAGAATTATAGGTTGGAGTGATTACAGAAACAAGTGGTTCCAAAATTTATAGATATTAATAGGCTTTTTCTTCGCCTTTTAGCGCATTAATAGATGTTTGGATTACAATTTTTATATCCAATAACAAAGACCAGTTCTCAACATAAAAAATATCATATTTTACTCTGTTGATTATATCCTTATCTGTTTCAATTTCTCCCCTAAATCCTCTAATTTGAGCTAAGCCAGTTATTCCCGGTTTTACAAAATGCCTGACCATGAATTTATCAACTCTTTTTGCGTATAAATTTGTATGGGTTACCATATGTGGTCTGGGTCCGACTACTGACATATCTCCAAATAATACATTAAAGAATTGAGGTAATTCATCAATGCTTGTTTTTCGGATAAAACTCCCAAATTTCGTAATCCTTTGATCTCCTTTTGTGGCCTGGTGCAAGTGAGCATCTTTATTAGGTGTCATGGACCTGAATTTGTAACAATCAAATTCTTCATAATTAAATCCATTCCTTGATTGCTTGAAAAATACCGGCCCTTTTGATTCCAGTTTAATTAGAATTGCAATAATTGGGGTTAGCCAGGATAGTATGAATATAATCACTGCTGACGAAAAAATAATATCAAACGATCTTTTAATTATAAAATTGAACGAATCCTCTATTGGAATATCCCTTAAGGAAAGTATTGGTATATAATCATAATACTCATATTTTAAGCGTTTGGAATAAATTTCCTTATTATCAGGAAGGAATTTTAAGATCTTTAAATTGTTATCGGCAAAATCAATAACCTGGTTCAGTTGGTTATTTGATAACTCAGAAATAGAGCAATAAATTTCATCTATGCCTTCCTTTTCTACAAAATCAAAACAGGCTTGTAATTCCAGGTCCTTTTTTTCTTTTAAATTAAATGTCTTTTTGTGAGAATATCCAAATTCCGGATTCTTAGTAAAAAAATTCTCTAAGGCCAGGGTCTGCTTGTTTTTTCCAATAATAACAGTCTTTCTAAAATTTCCGCCAAAATCAGATCTGTATTTTTGAAGCAAAAAATAAATACTGAATTTAACTATGGCAATAACAGTGAAGGATGTTAAAACATATTTCAATATCCTTTTATAATCCAAATTCAACTCATGAAAAAATCCTGAAAAGGCCAAAACTACAAGAGCAAATAAAACCAATTGACGAAAAATCAGCGTTAAGATGGCTATTTCCCTTGTATACCTATATACTTCATAAAATCGGGAATAAATAGATAAGAATATCCAGGAAAAGGATATGATTATTACAAATAAAAGTGGGTCAGGGAAATTAAAAAAATACAAAACAGCAAATAGATTTATGATACATAAATCTATTATGTAAGAAACTGGTCGTAAATAACCCGAATATCTGCCCTGTTTAAATAAGCTCAATTTATCTTTTTATATGCTTTGAAAAATCTTTATGTTCGCTTTTGTAAAGCTCCTCTTTAGTTAATCCTTTAAAATAATCAAATGTTATTTTCATTCCTTCTTCTCTATTAATTTTAGGCTCCCAATTTAATAACTTCTTTGCGAGAGAAATATCCGGTTGTCTTTGCATTGGATCATCAACCGGTAAGTCTTTAAAAACAATTTTTTGGTCTGTATTGGTTAATTTAATGATCTCTTTGGCAAAATCCAATATTGTAATTTCATGAGGATTTCCAATATTGACCGGATATGAGTAATCACTTAAAAGCAATCTGTAAATGCCTTCAACCTGGTCATCTACATAACAAAAAGATCTTGTTTGCAAACCGTCTCCAAATACAGTCAGATCTTCTCCTCTTAAGGCTTGTCCCATAAATGCAGGAATAACTCTTCCATCATTTAATCGCATTCTTGGGCCATAGGTGTTAAAAATTCGAACAATTCTGGTTTCTAATCCATGGAATCTATGATAGGCCATTGTTATAGATTCCTGAAATCGTTTGGCTTCATCATAAACACCTCTTGGTCCAATGGTGTTTACATTTCCATAATACTCTTCGGTTTGCGGATGCACTAATGGATCTCCATAAACTTCAGAAGTTGAGGCAATTAAAATTCTTGCATTTTTTGCTTTTGCAAGCCCAAGTAAATTATGTGTTCCTAATGATCCTACTTTTAAGGTTTGAATTGGTATTTTTAAATAATCAATTGGACTGGCAGGTGAAGCAAAATGTAGAATGTAATCTAACTTTCCTTCAATATTAATAAACTCTGTTACATCGTGTTCAATAAAGTCAAAATTTGGATTGTCTTTTAAATGTGAAATATTTTTAATATCTCCAGTTATAAAATTATCCATTCCAATAACATGATAGCCTTCTCTCAAAAATCGATCACATAAATGTGATCCTAAAAAACCTGCTGCTCCAGTTATAAGTATCTTTTTTTGACATTAATTTACGGTTTTTCTTCCTATTGAACTATAATAAAACCCTTCCGTTTCCATATCGTTTACATCATAAAGATTCCTTCCATCAAAAATTACTGGATGTCTTAAGTTTTCTCTTCAATTTATTAAAATCTGGTGTTCTAAAAATACTCCATTCTGTACAAATAACAAGGCATCTGCACCTTTAGTGGCTTCGTACATATTATCAGCATAATTTAATTTATCTCCAAATTTTCGTTTCTACATTTTTCATTGCTTCAGGATCAAAAACATTAATTGTCAGCTCCCATTCTAAGCAAGTCTTCAATCATATATAATGCTGGTGCTTCTCTAATATCGTCTGTTTCAGGTTTAAAGGCCAATCCCCAAATAGCAATTGTTTTATTTTTTAAATCATTATTAAAATACGCATTAATTCTTGGAATTAATACTTTTTTGTCCATCATTAACTTTAATAACAGCATTTAAAATTTCAAAATCTATAATCTATATCTTTTCCTGATTTATTAAGGCTTTAACATCTTTTGGAAAACAAGATCCTCCATATCCAATTCCTGGAAATAAGAATCGTTTACCTATTCGAGAATCTGTTCCCATACCAACTCTAACCTTATCTACATCTGCTCCAACTTTTTCACAAAAATTAGCAATTTCATTCATAAAAGTAATTTTTGTAGCTAAAAATGAATTTGCTGCATATTTAGTTAATTCTGCAGATTTCTCATCCATAAATAATAATTGGATTTCCTGATCGTACAAAAGGTTTGTATAGTTTTTCCATTAATTTTGATGCTCTTTCAGAACTTGAACCTATAACTATTCGTTCTGGTTTTAAGAAAATCATCTACAGCAAAACCTTCTCTGTAAAAATTCTGGATTAGAAACCACATCAAATTCAACATTTGCTATATTTAGCAATAGTTTCTTTTACTTTATCTGATGTTCCAACTGGAACTGTACTTTTATCTACAATTACTTTGTATTCCTTTATTTGCTTACCTATTTCTTCTGCAACACCCAAAACATATGACAAATCTGCAGATCCATCTTCATCTTCAGGTGTTGGAAGTGCTAAGAAAATAATATCTCCATAATCTAATCCTTTCTTTAAAGATGTTGAAAATTTAAGCCTGTTTGCTTTAATATTTCTTTCAAAAAGCACATCTAAATGAGGTTCATAAATAGGAACTTCACCTTTTTGCATTTTTTTAACTTTGTTCTCATCAATATCTATACAAAACACTTCATTTCCTGTTTCTGCTAAACAAGTTCCTGTTACTAATCCAACATATCCTGTTCCTATTACTGATATTTTCATATTCTGAAATTTATAATAATTATTGTTTAAAGTTTATTTAAAACTGATTTTTATGTTCTATATATTTTGAAACAACAAAATCCTCTATTTCTTTTTCAAAACGTTCATTTGAAACTCTAAGGGAGATATCTCCTCTTTTTTATGTGCAAAAGAAATTTCATTACACCTTTTTATAGTGTTTTTAAATAATGCTCCTGTGATTCCCTCAACCGCTGTTTCTTATAAAAGTCTTCAGTTTAACACTATTATTGGCATTCCACAAGCCTGCACCTGTACAGCAAATGTTATTCATGTTCATAATGAAAATTTATTAATTGAATAAAAACACTAGAAACAATACTCTCTTATAGTACTATTACTTTTCATATTTTAGATTGACCATTAAGCTAAAATAAGCTCAGTATTTATATTGGTTTATTTTAAAATGTAAAAATAAGTAAAGTAAATACAATGAGTTGTATTTGAACTATTAAATTTAAATTGTATTTCAAATAGATCTATTTGACTTAAGTAAATTAAATTTTATCCTTTGTAATATAAAATATAGAAGAAAATAAGCCAAAAAACATGACCCCATATTGCCTTAAAAAGAAAGACTCTGGAATTAGTGAAACAATTATAATAGTACTAAATAAAGTATGCATTAATGGAGTATTTGAAAATCTAAAAGTGGGAAAAACAGCATTAATAGTAAAACTACTAGGCCGATAGTTCCGCTATCCATTAAGGTTTGTAAATATTGATTATGCGAATTAAAATTGTTAATATATCCTCTTCTAAAATTTACACGTTTGTACTGATTCATTAATTTTTCTTGAGATTTATAAAATCCATGGCCGTAAATTGGGGATTCTTTAAAAACTTTATAACATTCTTCCAAATTTTAGCTCTAAGAGATACTCCAGAATAGGAAGATACATTTTCGTTAAAATTTAAAACTCTTTTTTTTAAAGTTGGGATAGAAAAAGTTAAAACTAAACCTAAAACAAAAAAAGAAATGAAAAAATATATAGTCTTTCTAATTTTTAATTTAGAGGAATTTGACAATAGCTTTATTAATAAAATAATTATAGAAAGTAATAAACTAGTTCTTGAGGACAGAAGTATTATGCCAATAAATAAAACAATTCCAATTAAGGAATATCTTTTTCGAAAAAAATGATTAGATCGTATAAGATCTAAACAAAAAATTATGGCCATTAAATAAAATACTCCCATGTATAATGGTTGAACTCCTCTAATAACTCTGCAAGATGATTATAGGTAATATAAATACTATTTATATTTATTTCAGCAAAGAACATTCTGTACAATCCATAAATGAAGCTCAAAGAAAAACTAATAAAAGCGGAAAAAACAAAGACTTTTGAAAGTGTAAATAAAATGTTCTTGTTTTCTTTAAATACTCCTCTTGAAGAGAAAATAATTATTGGCAACACAAGGAAATAATGTAATTTTATAATTTTGAAAATCTCTTCAAAATTCTCGTGTAAAATTACAACTATTACTAAATTCAATAGAAAAAACAAGCAAAGTAAAACCAAACCGCGATTATTCAAAAATTCTTTTAATTTAAAATTTTTATAAACTTCCGGAATTGCGGCTAATAAGAATATCACATAAGCTATAGATATTGCAGCATTCCCCCAAAAAAAAGAACTCGCGAACAAATACAATGCATATTCAAAATAGTTTTTAAAAAGATTTGTTTTTAATTTTTTAAACATACTTTTAAGAATTTTTCATATTGACTGTTAATTATTTTCCAAGTATATTTTTGTAAAATTTTATTCTTGTTGTTTTCAACCAAATCTAAATGATCGATTTTTTGCTTTTTTAAATGGTTTGTTACGTCTATCGCATTTTTAAAATAATAAGCGTCATTTTCTAGGATACTTTTATTGAATACATTGTCATGGGCAACAATTAAAGTGTTAGATGCCATGGCTTCTAGTAGGGAAGGATTAGTTCCTCCTACCGAATGTCCGTGAAAATATAAATTAGAAAAATGTCTAAGGTTATTTAAATGGCTCTGAATTATATAGCCGCCTACAATGAAGCGTATCATTTGTTGTTTTCGATATACTTTTCTTTAAGTACTCCCCAAACTTTGGTATCATGCTTGCCTACCACTAAAAAAGGGTTGGTCCTTTTTATCTTCTAAGGCTAGCGCCATCTAAAATAGTTTCAAGATTGTTTTCTGGTTCAAGTCTGGCAATTAACACGTTGTAATTATACGGCGTTACATTGTAGGCTTCTAAAGCTGCGGCTCTTGAAGGGTCTAAAAAGTTCATCTGCTCCATACGTAATGTATGTAGCCTCATATTATACTTTCTTTTGAATGTAGGTCTTGAATACCTATAGAATCTGAACTAAATAATCACTACTTTTAACGGCCAATCTTTCGGCATATTTTAAAAATGTTCTGTACAGGTCTGCGAGTATTTTGACTTCGCTTCCATTCTAAACCATCCATATTGGTAACAATAACTGGTTTTTTTGGTAGTAATCCCCCCCATACTGAATTACTAGTGTATCCAAGTTGTAGTATAACGTCAAAACTCTCTTTTTCTGGAGTGACGAATACAGTTTAAATCGTAAAAAACTGTCCGGCTGTGCCTATTACATCTTCGGGATCAAATTGCAATGAATAATATTTACCCCGTTCCACGTACTTTCTTGATATGGATGCGTGTGCGAATTATAAACATAAACGTCGATGGCCTATTATCGGCTAAAGAAACCGTAAAGAATTCCGCAAATTGCTCAAAACCACCATGATGGTTCGGAACCCCTCTAGTTCCTATTATTGCTATCTTCATTAGTCCTTTTAGTTAAGTTAGTATTTTTGTTAATTTTCCCAATGTAATTTTATCGAGTATCAAAACAATTAAATAAGAAAAAAGGAATATTATTAAAACGTTAAATATTATATACACAGAAGGAGAAATTTCTTTATAACGTAAAATCATAAATATTCCAAAATAACCTTTGTTTAATAAAGATCTTACTAAGATAGGCACTAAATAAATACCGAAAGAGTACTTAGATAAACTTTCAATAAGTTTTCTAATATTGTTATTCATAAATTCACCTTTTGAATACTGAAAGAACATAAATATTGAAATAGATGACACCATTATGATTGGATGGGAATAACTAAAAAAGAAATTATAAGGTTTATTTCCTTCAGAAATCAAAGAATAATGTTGCACTAATAAAACCGCAAGAAAAGAAGACCCTAAAAAGGTAAAAAAGGATAAAAGCCTAATTAAATTTGGCTTTTTAAAGGTTAAATTTTTAAGTAAAAAACCGAGAACAAAATAAACAATAGGCCAATAGAAATATTCATTATCAATTTCTAGTTTCAATCCAAAAAGATATGTGATAATATACTTAAAAACCAGAAAAAACACACCAATTAATACAAACCACAAACTGTGCAACCTAGGATTGATATTTAAAAACCCTGATAAAAATGGAGCAATAAGGTAAACCCCTATTAATGAATATACAAACCATAAATGAAAAGAGGCTTTTTTTTCTAATAAAATAGAAATTATTCCCCTTATATCTATACTTATTAAGAATATAAACATCAAAAAGTATATATATAAAACTCCAAAATAACAAAGGGATAACAATTCTAGACAATCTTTTCGTGTAAAAGTTTGGTAACTTAATGTCTCTTCCTAAAATAAAATAACCGCTGAGCATAAAAAAAACAGGGACAGACCATCTAGAATAACCATCAAAATAATTAGAAATAGTCCATTTTGAATTATCCACTCCTAATTGTGTATACCAAAGTTTTCCATCAACATGTAAAACAATAACTGTAATAGTTGCAAATATTCTTAATAAGTCTAAATTAATTTCTCTTTTCATTTGTTGATATTATTTGGATTCATATCCTCTTTCTCCAAAACAAAAATCATTAATATTAAAACAAGAAACCCGAAAACTTGGTGCTTAAAAAGTCCAGCATTTGTATTTCCTGCAAAAATCATTACAATATTCACAATAAACAAATATTGTAAATTATTTTTTGTTCCCTTTTCCTTTACTATTCTTGGTAAATTAAAAAAAAGGTTATATATCGTGAGGCAAAGCAATATACCTGGAACAATGCCATATTGTGATGACATAGCTAGTACGTCATTATGAGAATCCATAACATGATAGTCCTTAGATCCGTAATTTTGCTTATAACTATTCCTCCAATGGCTGGAATTATTCCGAAAACAGGTCTCTCCTTAATCATATTCAATGAGGTTTGGAAGTGATCTAACCTTAAAATTAACGACTCAGTAAATTCATTTTTTTTAAGTACAAAAATATCATTTAAATGATTTTTTGAAAAATCTATTTCAATAATTTCGAAATTTTCTAAAGAGTATCTATTATTACTAGATAAAGTTTTACAAAAATAAAAACAGAAAATGCTATTAAAACTATACTAATAAGTGCTTTTTTGTTTTTCTTTGGTTTATTAAATATGTTTGATATTTAGTCAGTTCAAACAATAAGTACAAGCAATATATAAATAAGGCGCTTCTAGACTCCGTAAAAAATATTGTTATTAAGATTAGTGAAACTAAAAGTATAAATTTTTTTGATATTTTTTTCCTAATAATTAGATAGGTGTGAAAACAAGAAATCGCAGACAAAATATTAGCATATGTATTATTTCTTAATGTACCGCTAATTAGTCTTGAATGATTATTAAACACATAACTGTAAAAAATAGATTCGGTAATTAAAAAAAGTAATGATATAGTAATTCCTAAAAAAATAGCTTTCTTTTCTTTTTGAAAAACGTCTGTATTGCTTAATAATAGTAATATTAATAGGATGTATCTAATATGGTATGTGTGAGAAAGTATTAAGCCAACATCATATATGTTTTTAAAATAAAGCACATTATATCCAGTAGAAATAAATATAAGAAACGTTACTAATAAAATTGAATTAACATACCAATTATTATGTCCAAATGATTTTAGAATCTTTCCCTTTTTTCTATATTTTATTAGTCCGAAAATTAAAAATATATCAATATGATTAATTAGAGGGAAAAAAAGCTCTCTATTATCTATACTTGAAGAGATAATTATACTAAGTAACAAATTATCAACGCTAGCCGGCATAGCTAAAATATTGAATACCAAAAACAGCGAGTAATACTTAATTGATTTAGCCCCTAAAAATAATGTTATACTAAATATGAGTAGAGAAATTATTTCAACAACACCAAAATTGACTATTAGCTTAAATTTATCATTATATAATCCAAAAATTGAAGTTGTTGAAATTCCAAAATAAATTATGCTTAAAATAATTATTGAAAAACTGTTAATCTTATTTATAAAAAAAAGATTTTTTAATCCAAAATTAAATTTTAATGGTTTTTTCAACAATAACTGTTTAATT
>CAVRNW010000006.1:0-51367 GCA_963722665.1 uncultured Flavobacteriaceae bacterium | reverse complement strand
ACAAAGAAAACCAGTTGTGAAAACAACTGGTTTTTTTATTTTGCGAGCAAGTGGTGCTCGCACCAACTTGCAATGCAAAATAAAAACACCTAAATGTGCTGCGCACATTAGGTTTTCTTTGTAATGCCACCCCCAAGGCCCATTTCTTTGCCCGCAAAGAAATGAATCCAGTCATCAAGATAGTGATTTTATCTCCCAGCTTGCAAGGCAATATAAAAACATCTAAATGTGCATAACACATTAGGTTTTCTTTGTAAAGCCACCCCTAAAGGCCCAATTCCTTGTTTGCAAGGAATTGAATCCAGTTCCCGCTTAAAAGAAAAGCTCCTTGATTTTACAAAGAGCTTTTCTTTTAATGAACTTAAACCACTTCATGTCCCAAAAGGTTTTTACTGAATACCAAGTTAGAAATTCTTGACGTTTGCCGATATCGACTTAATCATTCTTTTCATAAACAATTTCACCATTAAAAATAGTCATTACTATTTCGGTGTTAAGTATTTCATCTTCGTCAACCGTCATTAAATCTTGATTGTAAATTGTGAAATCAGCTAGTTTACCGATATGAATAGATCCTTTGATGTCTTCTTCAAAGGCACCATAAGCAGCATCTAAGGTGTATGATTTTAAAGCCTGTGCTCTTGTCATTTTTTGATCTGGCTCATAGCCTCCTTCTGGAGTGCCTTTTAGAGTTTTACGACTTACACTTGCATAGAAACTAGCTATAGGATTAATAGGTTCAACAGGAACATCTGTTCCATTCACAATAGGGACTCCACTTTTCAATAAATCTTGCCACATATAAGCTCCTTCTTTAATTCGTTTTTCACCTAAACGGTCAATTGCCCAAGGTCTGTCAGAAGACATATGAACCGCTTGCATTGCCGGAATCACACTTAATTCAGCAAATCGAGGAATATCATCTGGGTGTAAATGTTGAGCATGCTCGATACGAAATCTGTGATCTGTACTTAATTCTGGTAATTCTTTTAAGGCAGACTCATAGCGATCTAGAATTTCTCTATTTGCACGATCACCAATGGCATGTGAACATACTTGAAAACCATTTTTAAGTCCGCTCAAAGCTGTTTTCTCTACAAAATCCATAGGAAGCGTTTCATGTCCAAAGTGATCTGGACGATCTGAGTATGGTTCTAAGAGCCAAGCACCTCGTGATCCTAAAGCACCATCACAATTCAATTTTACAGAGCGTATGGTAAACAAATGATCTGGATCTACCATAGGTCCTTTTTCATACCATTCATTTAGTAATTCTTCATCACATCCAGTAAGCATCGCATAAATCCTAATATTCATGTCACCTGACGCTTTCATTTGATCATAAAGCGCTATGGTTTCTCTTGAAATTCCAGCATCATGAAAACTCGTAATCCCATTTTTATAACAGGCGTCAATGGCGAGTTTAAAAGCTTGATTGTCTGTTTCAGGAGTATCTTCAGGAATATGTTTGTATATCAAAGATTGAGCACGTTCGTTAAAAATTCCTGTTGGTCGACCAAATTCATCGACAATAACTTCACCACCTTCTATGTCATAGGCTTTTATGCCTTCTTTGGATAATGTTTGTAAACCTGCTATTTCCATAGCTTTTGCATTTGCAAAGCCTGCGTGTCCACTCGCATGTCCCAAATACACAGGATTGTCAGGTGATACATCACTTAGTCTATAGTGGGTTTGAAACCCTTTTACGAGGTCTGCCGGCATGCTATCCCATTTACTTTGGTGCCATCCTCGACCTAAGATCCAATCACCTGGTTCAGCTGTTTTAACCCGTTCTGCCACAGCATCTATAATATCTTGGTAACTGTTCGTAGCCATAAGATCAAGTTCTAATTCATTATAGCCTAATCCCATAAAATGACCATGACCTTCAATTAAACCAGGTGTCATTGTCTTGCCTTTTAAATCAATAAGTTGCGTCTGCTCATTTTTATATGCTTCGGCTTCTTCAAGGCTTCCGGCGAAAAGTATAGTGTTATTTTTTGTAGCTACCGCTTCGACAGTTGACGTAAGTTGAATCTACACTATAAATAGTTCCACCATGAATAATCATAGTAGCAAAGTCCTTTTTAGGAACTGTGCAAGAAGTAAAAATAAGTAGCGCTATGGCGATGGAAAAGAAGAGAGAGGATTGTGATTTCATAGTAATTTACTTTAGATGATGAATTTACAATAATTAACCAAATTGAATAAATTTTTATTTTTTTGTGTATTGTAGACAACATTGAAAATGGGTTCTTCGGAATCGATATTTAAAATGAGAAAACCCCAAAAAAAACCCATGGTGTCCTGTGAGGTTCTACTCATAATCTTAATGCAGGTTATATTTTGCCATCGTTAATCGTTATTTTAAAATATCTATCGACACGCATAATGTGGTAGAACTCATGCCTTATTTTCATTATGAAAGGGTTGATGAATTTTATAAGAATTTACCCAAAGGCCCATTCCGCTGTGCGAAACAGAAGCGGAATGAATCCAGTCTTCATTCAAAATAAAAATTCCGAATGCTTTGCACAGTAGTTTTTCTTTGTAAAGTAACCCATGCTTTGGTCAAAAGAGCGAAGCGAGTTTATCCAGCTACAATCCAAGAAAATATCAGCAAATCAGACATGTTAATTGTAAGGAATAGGACATGAAATCTTCAATTATTGATCAATAAACTTAGTATAATGGTCGTACCTGTCAAATATTTCGAACACATATTTAAAGGGTTCAAATCCGTTGACATACCCATATTTAATAAAATCCCTGTTATAATCCTTTGGGTATCGCAGGGCGAGTATCATGTTTTCTACATTTCGGTTCCAGACGTGTTTATCTAGTTCGTAGAATTCGGCCAGTTTTTGTGCGTCCTTCACATGGTAATATCCGCAATTGTAGGATGCCAGGGTAAATTTAACACGCTGAATGGTGTCCTGTACCTCCTCAAAATTATCATATAATTGCTTGAGATATTTGGTGCCTCCACGAATGTTGTCTACAGGGTCCATTCTGTTTGTTACGCCTAGTTCTTCTGCCGTGGCAGGCATCATCTGCATTAAACCGGCTGCTCCTGCCCATGAGGTATCCTGTGGCTTGAAGCGGGATTCCTGGTATATTATAGACGCGATCAATCGCCAATCCCAGTTAATTTTTTTAGCATGAGTCTTAATGATATCGTCATAAACACTTATCTGTGTATTATTCAGACTGTAGAAATCACTCTTTGATCGTCTTTTAAACGTCCGTTTGTTTTTGAAATACTTATTGTAAATGACATTATAATTGGTTTTCCTTCTTTGGGTTTTGAGCCATTTGTTGGTGGCTTCCAGTAACATGGGCGAATTCGTACGAAGGGTCAGTGCAATGTTCTGTTGTGAACTTACAGGAGTCTCGATATCTAGCATGGGATAGTAGGACGCATTGATGTGCGCCAGATTTTCGTTGGCAAAGGTGTATTTTATCTCACCATCGGCCACCATTTTAATGATTTCGTCTGTGGAGAGATAACCATCTAAGACATTGATAACTATTTCGCCTCCAATTTCTTTGGACAAGTTTTTTAAGCGCGCGTAATAATTCGTGTTTTTACGCACTGAAACCGTATCTCCTATCAGGTCAAGCGGATCCTGAACCAGCCGATCCTTTATTTGGTCAAGGGTCATTCGTCGCCAGTTATCGGGTTTTCTTTGTACCAGAACCTGTCTGGTCACATAAAGCGGATCTGTATAAGCGACGTATTTCTTTCTTTCAGATATTATGGCAAGTCCATGAGCCACGATATCTACCTCCCCCTGGGTGAGATCATATAACATATTGTCAAGATTTTTGGCAAGGATAATTTCTAATTCAAGGCCCAGATGATCGGCTAGTTGACTAACCAGTTCGTATTCGTAACCCATAGGTTCTCCCTTGTACAAAAAATAACTGGTTGCGCTGTAGGTCAGTAATGCTTTAAGTTTACCATCCTTTTTAATCTCTTCGAGATCTCTTTCAACAGCATTTACCAGAAGAGGTAGCTCTTCATCCTTTTCTATGGCAGTATCACAGGACCAGCTCATAAAAATCAACAGGATCAAAATTCTTATTTTGTACTTCATAAGCGCTAGATGATAAGACACTTTTCCTGCAGGCAAAAAAGTCACCATAGCAAACGGGTACAATTATTGTGCTTTATACTGTTAAATATAGTATTTTAAATTTTTTTAGTCCTGTTTTGTTCAATCAATTCATTTTGTTTTTTCAGTAAAACAGTAACTTCATTTAACAATTCTATTTCCTTTGGAGTCTTAATGGTAACGTCCTGAGGGTCTTCTGCCTTGTTTCTTATTATATTGATGAATTTCACCACTAAGAAAACGGTTAGGCCAACTATAAAGAAATCAAGCAAAACTTCGAACAATTGTCCATAACCAATGGCGATTTCTTCAGATTGAGCAACGCCGTTATCCATTAATGCTTCCCTTAGAACTATTTTTTTGTTTCTCCAATTAACTCCATTGGTTAAAAGGGATAACGGTGGCATAAAGATCTGCTTAACCAGCACATCAACCACCTTATTGAATGACGCCCCAATGATGACGCCAATGGCAATGTCTACCATATTCCCTTTAACTGCAAATTCCTTGAATTCATTTATTAATTTCATAATAAGGTATTTATCTTATTGTTTTATTTGGTTTGACATATACTGGCACATTATAAGTATTGAGGTCTAATCTGTTTGATTACATACAACCAATGTGCTGAAATACATCATTATTTATACTGAATAAACTTATGGAATTTTTGTTAATATTGGCTATAATTAATATGTGGTTATTCTTCTTAGTAATACATTTTTAGTATATTTCATATTCCAACATCTCGCGTATAGCAGCAGTATGATCAATTTGAAATAAATTAACTAACTAAAACTTACATGAACAAAAAAATTATTGTTTGGTCAATTACTGCGGCTTTAGCAGGATTTTTATTCGGATTTGATACTGTTGTCATTTCAGGTGCCGAAAAAAAACTACAGCTACTTTGGGGGTCTTCAGATGCTTTTCATGGCATTGTGGTCATTGGTATGGCATTATGGGGAACAGTAGTAGGTGCCTTTTTTGGGGGTATTCCAACCAATAGATTAGGCAGAAAAAAGACCTTGATCTGGATAGGTGTATTATATACTTTATCAGCCATTGGCTCAGCATTTGCAAATGACCCTGTGACTTTTGCCATTTTCAGATTCATTGGAGGTCTGGGTGTTGGAGCTTCAACCGTTGCTGCACCTGCCTATATATCAGAAATTGCTCCTGCAAAGGACAGGGGGAAACTGGTAGGTATGTATCAGTTTAATATCGTCTTTGGTATCCTGATAGCTTTTTTATCAAATTACCTCCTTAATAATATCGGTGAAAATGCCTGGCGTTGGATGGTGGGTGTAGAGGCTTTTCCGGCAGCCATATATACTGTTCTTACTTTAACCGTGCCTAAAAGTCCGAGATGGCTGCTTACTAAATTTAAAAATGAAGAAGCCATTAAAGTGCTTAAAATTATTAATCCTGATCAAGACCCTGAAATATTGATCAAGGAAATTAAGGACGAAATGGATAATACGATTCCGCATGAAACTATTTTCATCAAAAAATATAGATTTCCTTTAATTCTGGCATTTTTAATAGCCTTTTTTAATCAGTTATCCGGGATAAACGCATTCTTATATTATGCTCCCAGAATTTTAGAGGAAGCTGGTTTGGCTGAAAGTTCAGCACTGCTTAGTAGTATAGGTGTGGGAGTAACCAATATGCTCTTTACATTATTGGGTATTTTTTTAATTGACAGATTGGGAAGGAAGCAGCTTATGTACATAGGCTCGGTAGGTTACATTATATCCTTATCATTGGTTTCTATCGCCTTTTTCTTTAATTGGGAGGGCAATTCCATGCCAATATTCTTATTCATGTTCATAGCTTCACATGCCATAGGTCAGGGTACTGTAATTTGGGTATTTATCTCGGAGGTCTTCCCTAATCACCTTCGTGGTTCAGGACAGGCATTTGGTAGTTCAGTTCATTGGGTTTTGGCAGCCGTTATACCGTCATTAGTACCTGTGCTGTTCGCAACTATTGGAGCAGGAACAGTTTTCGCGATCTTCGCATTTATGATGGTACTTCAGTTATTATTTGTGGCTTTCATGATGCCTGAAACTAAGGGTGTGCCTTTGGAGGAGTTAAGCAAAAAGTTAATAAAGAACCGTAAATAATACATGAAATACAATAATTAAAAAACACTTTATAACATATAAAAATTATGTCGAAAATAGTTTGTTTTGGTGAGGTGTTATGGGATGTATTCCCAACCCATAAAAAAATAGGTGGAGCCCCTTTGAATGTGGCCTTGCGTTTAAACTCGTTGGGCAGTGAAGTCTATATTGTCAGCAAAGTAGGAAATGACGAGAATGGAACAAAGCTAATTGATTTTATCAACGCCAATGGAGTCAGTACCGATTTCATTCAAATAGATGAAAACTATGAAACCGGGACCGTGAAGGTGATACTCAATGAAAAGGGATCGGCTTCCTATGATATAGAATTCCCAAGAGCCTGGGATAAGATCCAATATCTGGAAAAGACTATGAAACTGGTTGAGGAAAGTGATGCCTTTTACTATGGCAGTTTGGTTGCCAGAGGCGAGTTATCAAAAAGCACACTATTCAAATTGATGGAAAAAGCTAAGTACAAGATCTGCGATCTCAATTTAAGGCCACCTTATTACACAACCGAAGGTCTGGCTGAGCTAATGGAAAAGGCAGACTTTTTAAAACTGAACGATGATGAGTTATTTGAGATCAGTAAAAAGTTAGGTTCAAAATACAACTCCATTGAACAGAACGTCAAGTTCATATCAGAAAAGACCAATACCAAAAGCGTTTGCGTGACCAAAGGCAGGCATGGCGCACTGTTACTAATTGATGGTAAGCTTTATTACAATAGCGGTTACCAGATAAAAGTGGTGGATACAGTTGGTGCAGGCGATTCTTTTCTCGCTTCTTTAATCAGCAAATTATTGAATGGTGAAAGCCCTCAAGTAGCCATCGACTATGCCTGTGCCGTTGGAGCTTTGGTGGCACAAAGTGAAGGAGCCAATCCTGTTATCACTCCGGCAGATATTGACAAGTTTGTTAATCCTTATAAATAGTTAGGTTATATTTAAACCAGAGTCTTCAAAACTGATAACTTAATCATTACCTTTGCTTTCTAATTAATATTGGATGCACAAAGCAGGTTTTGTAAATATCATAGGAAATCCTAATGTGGGAAAGTCTACCCTCATGAATGCCTTTATTGGTGAGAAACTGTCCATTATTACATCCAAGGCTCAAACCACACGTCACAGGATCCTGGGTATAGTGAATGGTGAGGATTTTCAGGTGATTTTATCAGATACTCCCGGAATCATAAAACCGGCTTATGAACTGCAGGAAAGCATGATGGGATTTGTAAGATCGGCTTTTGAAGATGCAGATGTACTGATCTATATGGTTGAAATTGGTGAGAAGGAGCTTAAAGATGAAGCCTTTTTTAATAAGATAACCAACTCCAAAATACCAGTACTCTTATTACTTAATAAAATTGATACCTCTAACCAGGAACAGCTGGAGGAACAAGCAGAATTATGGCAGAACAAAGTCCCTAATGCCGAGTTTTTCCCAATATCGGCTCTAACAGGATTCAATGTAAAGGAAGTATTTAACAGGATCATTGAATTGCTACCGGAATCACCGCCTTTTTATCCGAAAGATCAGTTAACAGATAAGCCGGAACGTTTTTTTGTGAATGAGGCTATTCGTGAAAAGATACTCATGCATTATAAAAAGGAAATTCCTTATGCTGTTGAAGTAGATACCGAAGAATTCTTTGAAGAGGAAAAGATAATCAGGATCCGGTCTATAATTATGGTGGAGCGCGAGACCCAAAAGGGCATTATAATCGGTCACAAAGGTTCGGCTTTAAACGAGTAGGTGTGGAAGCCAGAAAGGACCTGGAGGCATTCTTTGGCAAACAGGTACATCTTGAACTATACGTGAAGGTCAATAAGAACTGGCGAAGCGATCAAAGGCAGTTAAAACGCTTTGGTTACAATCAATAAGCCTTAGTCTACCTCATAATTTAATTTCATGGTAATAGAGGCGGTCTTCTTTTTTGAAGCCGTGTTATAGGTGCCTCCCCAGGAATAATCCTCGTTTGAATTTTGACCGGTTATTTGAAAGATCCCCATTTGTGCCGATATCAGGTCA
The DNA here is from genome assembly GCA_963722665.1 of uncultured Flavobacteriaceae bacterium. Lineage (GTDB taxonomy): Bacteria > Bacteroidota > Bacteroidia > Flavobacteriales > Flavobacteriaceae > Site-B1. The sequence goes on along the minus strand of CAVRNW010000006.1, from coordinate 43,083 downwards.
TCCAGTTTAGCTCCCGAATTCTCAGCAATTTTTTCAGCTCTTAATCTCGCATCTTCAGTAGCTTTGGAGATCATTTCGATTTTTAGGTCGGCCAGTTTGGTATAATAATATCTTGGCGATTGTGAATAGAATTGAATGCCTTTATTCAAAAGTTCTGTGATTTCACGGGAGATCTTTTCTACTTTTTCCACATCGATGGATTCTATCTGCAAGGATTGGGTCAGTATATAACCCAAAAACTCATCACCTATATATTTTCCGTCGTTGGTAAATTTTGAGCGTGTATTCTTCATGCTGTTTACGGCATTAAAGACCAGCTCATCTGCGGTGATTCCCTTTGCAGTCAAATAGTCGGATATAATCTTTTTATCTCTTTCCAAATCGCTGTAAGCCTGCTTCAGATCAAAACTTTCTTTAGAGAATGATCCTTCCCAGACAATTAGATCAGAGGTGAAATCGGCTTTTCCTAAACCGGTGACCGAAATGTTGCCTTCAGTATTATTCCTATTCATAAAAGCATTTCCTAAAAGATAGGCTGCAAGGACAATGGAAAGTCCAAAAATGATGGCGGTGAGGTTATTTTTCATAAGGATCAATGGATTTTTTAATATTAGTAACTGGTATATATATTAAATACGGTCTGGTTTTATTTTCAGACTTTTATTCATGAAATTATATAATTGGTGCATTTCATCTTTACCTTTTAGTTTACCTAGTCTTCCTGCAAAGTACAATGCAAACCAACAAAAAATCATCAGTACCATGACACCTATTTGAGTACCAAAAGTGTTTTCCAGGGACCAATTAGCATACCCCCAGGCTCCAAAACCAATAAACACAACCGCGACAAAAAAGTGCAGGAACATAAATAGTGTCCAGACTGTTGGATTTGGTCCAAACAGACCATGCAGCAAACTGGATTTTTTATCAACCTCATTGATCTCCAAATGAAGCTGAGGAGACCAAAAATGCTGTTTTTCTTTTGGGAATCTTATAAAGACATGATCATCAACCCGACTTACTATAAAATCCTTTTGGTCAGATTTCGTTTTCTCAAAATCCTTTAGAACAGTTTCATTGTCCTTGTTCAATTCTATTTTAAACCGAGGCCGAAGAACAACTTCATTACTTAATGGCATATGGTTTTCTATTTATGGAGATTAAAATACTATTTTTTCTTCAGATAGTAAACACTACCTTTGCAAACAATTTAAGAACCATGAGCAATATTGTAGCCATAGTAGGAAGGCCAAACGTTGGTAAATCCACTTTTTTTAATCGCTTGATACAACGAAGGGAAGCGATAGTGGATGCTGTCAGCGGTGTGACCAGAGACAGGCATTATGGTAAAAGTGATTGGAATGGTAAGGAATTTTCATTGATAGACACCGGTGGATATGTGCTGGGCAGTGATGATGTATTTGAAGCTGAAATAGACAAGCAGGTTGAATTGGCTATTGATGAAGCCGATGCTATTATTTTTATGGTCAATGTTGAAGATGGTGTGACTGGAATGGATGAGGATGTTGCTAAATTACTACGAAAGGTTAATAAACCTGTATTTCTGGTTGTGAATAAGGTAGATAACCATAAACGTGAAGAAGATGCTGTGGAATTCTACTCCTTGGGTTTAGGCGATTATTATTCTATTGCGAGTATAAGTGGAAGCGGAACAGGCGATCTGCTGGATGCTTTGGTTGAAGCCTTGCCGGTAAAGGAAGAAGTTAAGGAAGAGGTGTTACCTCGGTTTGCAGTCGTAGGACGTCCCAATGCGGGAAAATCGTCGTTCATAAATGCGTTGATAGGTGAGGACCGATATATTGTGACCGATATAGCCGGTACCACCAGAGACTCTATTGATACCAAATACAACCGGTTTGGATTTGAATTCAATTTGGTGGATACGGCCGGAATAAGAAGAAAATCTAAGGTCAAGGAAGATCTGGAATTCTATTCGGTGATGCGTAGTGTGCGGGCAATTGAGCATTGTGATGTTTGCCTTTTGGTAGTAGATGCAACACGAAGCTTTGACGGTCAGGTCCAGAATATTTTCTGGTTGGCCGAACGCAACAGGAAAGGAATTGTCATTCTTGTCAATAAATGGGACCTGGTTGAAAAAGATCATAAGACCACAAAGGAGTTTGAAAAGGAAATAAAAGAGCAAATAGAACCTTTTACAGACGTTCCGATTATATTTATTTCAACTCTTACAAAGCAACGTATTTTTAAAGCGATAGAAACCGCTGTTGACGTTTATAAAAACCGAAGCAAAAAAATAAAGACAAGTGTGCTTAATGACATCATGTTGCCCATAGTTGAAAACAATACGCCTCCGGCATACAAAGGAAAGTATGTAAAGATCAAATATATCATGCAATTGCCTACGCCGCAACCGCAATTTGCATTTTTCTGTAATCTCCCGCAGTATGTTAAGGATCCTTATAAACGATTTTTAGAGAATAAACTGAGGCAACACTTTGATTTTAATGGCAGTGCCTATTAGTGTGTATATGAGGAAGAAATAATTTCGATTTACGATTTACGATTTACGATTTACGATTTACGAATTACGAATCACGAATCACGAATTACGAATCACGGGTTACGAATCACGATTTACCATCCTCCTGAAGCTCCTCCTCCTCCAAAACTGCCACCACCGAAGCCGCCTCCAAATCCGCCGCCACCTGAAGAACTTCCACCACTCCAGCCGCCAAATCCGCCTGATTTTCTTCCGAAGCTTCCTTTACCCATTTTGCTTAGTATAATGGCTTCCAGAATATCATCGGTGTTAGACCGATATCTCCGGTTTCCACCGCCACCGCCTCTGCTTTTTGCAATGGCGATAATGAAAATAATAAAAATAATGATTAGAAAAATGACAACAATCACTGGAAAATCTCCATTATCAGATTGCCTTGTGCCCTGATATTCACCAGTTAATACTCTAAAGACCGAATCGGCTCCATTATTCAATCCTCCATAATAATCGTCTTGTTTGAAATATGGGATGATATCTCTGTTAATTATCTGGCTGCACATTTTATCAGTTAGCAAATGTTCAACTCCAAAACCGGTGCTAATATTTATTTTTCGGTCATCTCTTGCTAAAAGTATGAATACGCCATTGTCTTCCTTAGCTTGTCCAATTCCCCATTTTTCGGCCCAGGTTGTAGCCAGGTAATTGATATATTCACCTTCGGTGGAACTGATTATAGCAACCACAATTTGGGTTGAAGTGGTATCAGAATACCTGACGAGCTTTTCTTCTAAATTGCTTTTTTCATCAGCAGATAATAGATTATAATAATCGTAAACACTGGTTTGAAAGTCTGGTTTTTCAGGAATTTTAAATTGAGCAATACTTATTTGGGATGAAAGCAAGACAATAAACATAAACAGAACTTTTGTTTTAAAAGCCCTTTTTAATATTAAATTGAATAGTTCACTTCTCATTGAATACTGCATACTGTTTACTGAAATCTACCCTTTTGATATGTTGTCCGGTAATTCGTTCTTATCGCCATGATCCCATGGAAAATGAGTTTCCAGCTCTTTTCCTGCCTTTAATACACCTTCTATTAACCCTTGCTTGAAATCACCATTTTTAAAGTGTGAGACCATAACGTCCTTGGTAGAATTCCAAAAGTCTGTTCCAACAATTTCATTTATACCTTTATCACCATAGATCACAAAATTCTTATCATCAATTGCAACATAAATAAGTACACCATTTTGAAGCTTGGTATTGTCCATTTTTAGTAAATGAAAAACTTCCAAAGCACGATCAAAAATATCTTTAGCAGATGTCCTTTCTATATGAACACGAATTTCTCCTGATGTATTTTGTTCAGCTTGACGAATAGCCTGAATGATCTCTTGTTCCTCCTTATGGGTCAAGAAATCTTCTACATTTGACATGACGCTCTTAATTAAATGATTCTATTTAAAATCGAATTCTATATCTGGTGCTTTCTCTGAACCAGGATCTGATTTATATCGTGGCATTTCTTTAAACCCGAATAATCCTGCCAAGAGTTTGCCGGGAAATTTTGTGGTGTAAATATCATAGATATTTACCGCTTCATTGTACCTGTCTCTGGAAACATTAATTCTATTCTCTGTGCCTTCCAACTGGTTTTGAAGATCCATGAAATTTTGATTGGCCTTTAATTCCGGATAGGCTTCAACGGTTACCAGTAATCTGGATAAAGCTCCGCTTAAACCACTTTGAGCTTCTTGAAAAGCAGCCATATTTTCAGGGGTAAGATTTGTAGGGTCAATTGTAGTTGATGTGGCTTTAGCACGTGCTTCAATGACCGCTGTTAGCGTGGATTTTTCAAAATCGGCTGCTCCCTGAACTGTTTTAACTAAATTTCCGATAAGGTCATTTCTACGTTGATAGGAACTTTCTACGTTAGACCATGCAGTTTTAGCATTCGCCTCGTAAGTAACAGCATTATTGTTAAATCCAACTGCCCAGTTGTAAATTGCAAAAACAATTACAGCGATAATAATTAATGGAATAAGCCATTTTTTCATTTTGTTAGTTTTTTTAGAGTTGTTGTTTTATTTTGATCAGTTGGTTTTTGATAGTTTCTAATTTACGAATAATCTCAAAATTATTTAGTGCTTTATGCTTTTCTTCTTTTAGGTGTGTTTTGGCTCCTTCTAAAGTAAAACCGCGTTCCTTGACAAGATGATAAATGAACTGAAGATTTTTAATATCTTCCGGTGTGAATTTTCTATTACCTTTTGCATTCTTTTTTGGTTTTAGAACATCGAATTCCTTCTCCCAAAAACGAATTAATGAAGTATTGACATCAAATGCCTTGGCTACTTCGCCTATGTTGTAATAACGTTTTTCTGGTAAATCAATATGCATATTAATCTAAAGATTGATTTTCAACTGATGCACGTTGTAGCAGTTCATTAAATTCATCAGCGCTTAAACTACCGTAATAGAAATTAAGTGGATTGATACGCTCCTTATCCTTGAAAACCTCATAGTGTAAATGAGGTGCCTGAGATCTGCCTGTGCTGCCAACAAAACCAATGATGTCGCCTCTTTTGACCTTTTGGTTCTTTTTCACGTTATATTTATACAAGTGAGCATATAAACTAACGTAACCATAGCCATGATCTATTCTAATATGGTTGCCATAGCCTGCCGCTCTACTATCGGCTCTTGTCACAACACCATCACCTGTCGCATATATAGGAGTTCCTCTTGGTGATGTGAAATCCATTCCATAATGAAACTTTCGTGCTTTGGTGAACGGATCACTTCTGTATCCATATCCCGAAGCCATTCGCTTGAGATCTTCATTTTTAACCGGTTGAATAGCGGGTATAGTTGCCAGGAATTTTTCTTTATTTTCAGCAAGTTTGGCAATTTCGTCCAAAGACTTTGATTGAACAACTATCTGCTTTTGTAAGATATCCATTCGTTTGTTGGACTCGATGATCAGTCTGGAGTTGTCAAATCCTTCAAAATCCTTATAACGGTTAATACCACCAAAACCTGCCCTTCTTTGTTCTTCCGGAATCGGATTAGCCTCAAAATATAATCTGTAAATATTATTATCTCTCTCTTCTACATTGGTCAGAACTTTTTCTGCCTCTGCCATTTTTTTATTTAATAAAACATATTGTAACTCCATATTCTTTAGTTCTCTTTTAAGAGCTTTTTCCTTAGGAGATTCAATATATTGACTCGCAATAAAAACAAATAAAAATCCGAATAACCCTGAAGCCAACAGGAACGCAAAAGCATATTTTATGGTGTTTCGTTTTTTACGTTCTATTTTTCTGTATGAGAGAGTTTCAGAATCGTAATAATATTTTATCTTACTCATTAATTTATCTATTTTTGCAACTTACAGAATTATGAAATTCTTAAATTGTCACGAACCGAGAACGAACAAACCTACAAAAATATTATCATAATTATTTACGATAATAATCATAAAACTGGTTTACAAGAACCAAGAATTAAAATAGATTTGTAGCGTAAATATAAAAATTGTTTTGCATTAAAAGTAATTTAACTGGCTTAGCTTAATTTTATTTACAAAATGAGTTGTGATTTTATAGTTTATTTAGGCTAAGAATTGCAGACAGATCCAACATAGTTAATTAGGTATATTTAATATAAATACATGAAATCTCAGGAGGTACGCTCAAAATTTTTAGAATTCTTTAAAAGCAAACAACATCTTATTGTCCCATCGGCTCCAATGGTATTAAAAGATGATCCTACTTTAATGTTTGTCAATTCGGGAATGGCACCATTTAAGGAATACTTTTTGGGTAACGCGGTACCTAAGAGTAAGCGCATTGCAGATACTCAAAAGTGTCTTAGAGTTTCGGGCAAGCATAATGATCTTGAGGAAGTAGGATATGACACCTATCACCATACACTTTTTGAAATGCTTGGCAACTGGAGTTTTGGTGATTATTTTAAAAAAGAAGCCATCGCCTGGGCCTGGGAATTACTTACAGAAGTTTATGGCATAGATAAAGATATCTTATATGTGACTGTTTTTGAGGGAGACAAAGAAGATAATGTTTCCATGGACAATGAGGCTTTGAATTTCTGGAAAGCCATAGTACCGGAAGACAGGATATTATTCGGTAATAAAAAAGATAATTTTTGGGAAATGGGTGAACAGGGACCGTGTGGCCCTTGCAGTGAGATCCATGTCGATATAAGATCCAATGAAGAAAAGGCAAAGGTATCGGGCAGGGAATTGGTCAATAAAGATCATCCACAGGTTGTAGAGATATGGAATCTGGTGTTTATACAGTATAACAGAAAAGCGAATGGGTCACTTGAAAACCTGCCAAATAAACACATCGATACAGGAATGGGGTTTGAAAGACTTTGTATGGTCTTACAGGGTGTACAGTCAAATTATGATACTGATGTATTTACTCCCATAATAAGAGAAATTGAAACTATTACAAATACAAATTATGGCAGATCAAAAGATATTGATGTTGCTATACGTGTGATTGCAGACCATTTGAGGGCTGTGGCTTTTTCAATTGCTGACGGGCAATTGCCAAGTAATACAGGAGCCGGTTATGTGATAAGAAGGATCTTGCGCAGAGCCGTACGCTATGGCTTTACATTTTTGAATAAAAAAGAACCATTTATATATCGATTGATTGATGTGTTGAGTGATAAGATGGGAAAAGCTTTTCCTGAACTTAAAAGTCAAAAACAATTGATTGAAAATGTAATTAAGGAAGAAGAAGCCTCATTTTTAAGAACTTTAGATCAGGGCTTGGTTTTACTTAATAGAATTGTTGATGAAAGTAAATCAGATACAATTTCAGGAGAAAAAGCCTTTGAATTATATGATACTTATGGATTTCCTATAGATCTGACAGCCCTAATCTTAAATGAGAAGGGATTATCTTTAGATGAAAAAGGATTTAATAAAGAATTGCAAAAACAGAAGAATCGTTCACGAGCTGCCAGTGAAATGTCAACCGGTGACTGGACAATTCTTTCTAATGATGCAGAAGAAGAATTTATTGGTTACGATAACCTTGAAGCTCAGGTAAAAATTACACGATACAGGAAGGTGACCTCCAAAAAAGATGGAGAATTGTTTCAGTTGGTGTTTAATTTGACACCTTTTTATCCGGAAGGAGGAGGTCAGGTTGGAGACAAAGGCTATTTAGAAGATGTCCACGGAGATGTAGTCTATATCATTGACACCAAAAAAGAGAACAATGTGATCATTCACTTTTCCAAGAATCTGCCAAAGCATTTGAATGAATCATTTAAAGCCGTAGTTGACGCTAAACAAAGATACAGAACACAATGCAATCACACTGCAACGCATTTGTTACACCAGGCATTACGAGAGGTTCTAGGCGACCATGTGGAGCAAAAAGGATCTGCTGTGCATTCAAAGTCCTTACGATTTGATTTCTCTCACTTTGCTAAACTGACAGTAGAAGAATTGCGTGATGTTGAGAATTTTGTCAATGCCCGAATAGAAGGTAAATTGCCTTTACAGGAAAACAGAAATGTGCCTATGGAGCAAGCCATGAAAGAAGGGGCTATGGCCTTATTTGGAGAGAAATATGGAGATGCGGTTCGCACGATCCGTTTTGGTCAATCTGTTGAATTATGCGGTGGAACACATGTCAGCAATACAGCTGATATATGGCATTTCAAGATCGTTTCTGAAAGTGCTATTGCTGCCGGAATTCGGCGTATTGAAGCCATCACAAATGATGCTGTCAAGGATTTCTATTTTGAAAATAACAGGGCTTATTTTGAAATGAGAGACCTGCTGAACAATTCTAAAGAACCGGTTAAGGCCTTACAAAACCTGCAGGAAGAAAATGCAGGTTTAAAGAAGCAAATAGAAACATTGTTAAAAGATAAAGCCAAAAACTTAAAAGGTGATCTTAAAAATGAATTAAAAGAAATTAATGGCATCAATTTTTTAGCAAAGAAAGTGGATCTGGATGCTTCCGGGATGAAGGATCTGTGCTTCGATTTAGGGAGTGGGTTTACTAATTTGTTTCTTTTATTTGGATCAGAACAAGATGGTAAGGCTTTATTAACCTGCTACATTTCTAAAGAATTAGTAGCGGATAAAAACTTGAATGCAGGACAGGTAGTAAGAGAGCTTGGTAAACATATTCAAGGTGGTGGAGGAGGACAACCCTTCTTCGCAACGGCAGGAGGAAAGAAACCGGATGGTTTAAAAGAAGCTTTGTTAGCTGCAAAAAGTTATATCGAATAGAACTGTCATTCGGCACGCGATGCGGAATCCATTATGAAATTACAAACCACTATACCATTACAACCACAACAGCAAAATCAAATAGATTATCATTCTAATTTATTATTACTAGGTTCTTGCTTTTGCCGAAAATATCGGAGAAAAATTCAAGTATTTCAAGTTTAATTCTGTAATAAATCCATTCGGGATATTATATCACCCAAAGGCTATTGAAAACCTGATCAATTAATGCCATAAATGAAAAAGTATATGATGAGTCTGAAGTGTTTTGTCATAACGAACGTTGGCATTGTTTTGATGCACATTCTGATTTAAGCAGTAACTCAAAAGAAGAATTATTAAACAGGTTAAATGATTCAGTCAAGACTGCGAACAACCAGATAAATAATTCTACACATATCATCATAACGCTAGGAACTGCCTGGGTTTACCGGTTTATTGAAACAGATTCGATAGTAGCGAATTGCCATAAGATTCCTCAGAAGAAGTTTTTAAAACAAATACAATCTGTAAAATCGATTATAGGATCAATTGAAGCGATTATTAAGTTGATCAGGTCGATTAATCCAAATGCTGCAATACTATTTACAGTTTCTCCGGTAAGGCATCTTAAGGATGGTTTTGCAGAGAATACGCAAAGCAAATCCCATTTGATCACAGCAATTCATCAAGTGGTTGATCAAAGAAAGAACTCTTATTATTTTCCATCCTATGAAATCATGATGGATGAATTGCGTGACTATCGGTTTTATGCCGAAGATATGATACATCCCAATAAAATAGCCGTAGATTACATTTGGGAACGTTTTCAACAGACCTGGATATCTTCTGAATCAAACATAATAATGGAAGAGATTGATGCCGTTCAAAAGGCTTTGAATCATAGACCCTTCAATCCGGAAAGCGAGCAGTATAAGGCATTTTTGGGAAAATTAGAGCTACAGAAAAGTAAATTAAAAAACCAATTTCCTCATTTTAATTTCTAAAATACGCTTCATCTAATTTAGAAGCTACTTATCGAAAAAAAGTATGTTTATATTAATTTAGTCATATCTTCGAAGTGCTATTAATCAATTTTTGAGAAAAGCATCAGTTACTCGTAACTTGTATTTCAAGTGTCATTTGTACTGATGCTTTTTTATTTCCTCTCCATCACAATTCTATTAATCATTTTTAATAACTTTCCGTAAAATTTGTGACATGCGAAAAATTCTTTTTGGGGTTATTATTACTTTAATAGTCCTTTTCAGTTTTAAATATTGTGAAGAAAAGAAAGAGGATAAAATAGTGCTTCAGGAAAATTCATTATTAATTCAGGAGCAACTCAAGAACGTGGGTAAATTGATTGTGACCGAAGGCCATTTTAGTGAGGTATTCAATTACAGGAACTCAAAAGAAATATTTGGAGAGTATTTCACTTCAGAAAAGAAAGCACTTGTGGTGGTTAATGCAGATGTTACTATTGCTTATGATTTGAGTAAGATCGAATTTAAAATTGATGAAGCCGGTAAAACGCTTAGCATAATTAACATTCCAAAAGAAGAAATAAAGATCAGTCCTGATTTTGAATATTACGATGTGCAATCAGATTTTTTTAACCCGTTTGAAGCACAGGATTATAACAAAATAAAGGAAACCGTTAAAAGGTCTCTTATGAGAAAGGTAGAGAATTCGTCATTAAAGACCAATGCTAGAAACAGATTGATCAGTGAACTGTCAAAGTTTTATATCCTTACCAATTCGATGGGATGGACATTGGAATATAATAACAATCCAATTACTAATCCGGAAGATCTAAGCAACGAGGTTCTTATTGATAATTTCTAAGCCGTCGTCGATCAAATGACCAACTTCAGGATTGATTTGTTTGACTGATTCTAAATGTGCCAGAATACTATTGCAAAGTGTTTTTTCATTGCCCTTAAAAGCTAGTTCATATAATTCAACAGATAATAACCAGTCATTAGGATGCTTATCGATAAGCTGTTCGAGTACTTTAGTTCTAGAAATGGTTTTATTCTTGCCTTCTCGGTAATCTCTTATCTGTTGGTAAAGGCTTTCCAGATCCACACGTTTTTCAGATTTTTCTATATGAATGGTCTTGCTGGACGGCTCATGAGTAATTAAATTAAAGCTATTCAGGTCGGCCGGCCCCGAAAATGCCGAAACTACTTCCTTGCCAACGGCCATATCGTAAGTTCCCCAATCTGGCTTAAATAAAATAGTTTCACGATAAGTAACAGTACAATTTTTAAAACTAATTAGAATAATTTTTCCTTGTAGATTTCGCTTTCCAGTGATTATTTCTCCTTTCACTTTGATGCCTCCTTCAAATTCAAGTTCTATGATCTTTCCTTCATAGATGTCATAAGCATTTAGGTCGCGCGGACTCATATCTTCAATAGCTAAGTTTATGCCTTTCAGTTTACCTATAGGGGTTCCAAAGCCGTCAGAATGATTTTTTATTCCATGGCCAACCAACTCCTTTTCTCTATAGGCCAAGGCAGTTTTCCCTTTGGTTTGAACATAGATAGGTTTTCCATGGTCTTCAATTACATTGTTAAATACTCCTGAGATCTGTAAGCCTGTGCTCAGTTCAATAGTGCCTAAAGCCTCGGATTGTATTAGTTTTTTAATGCTTTCCAAGCCTCCGGTCCTCAAGGCCATAGTATGGGCAAATTCTTCCAAAACCAAACTTAAATGGGCGAAATCGGGAGTAACAAACAACTGTGGTTGAGGTTTGGTGATATCAAAGTTCTGATAGGTTGCCTTGATATCATAAGGCAATTTTTTTACATGATCTGTCATGCACCAGGCGCTTTCACCAATGGATGATAACAATCCGGCTCCATAGATTTTTGGGTTGTCCGGGGCACCTATCAAACCATATTCAACTGTCCACCAATGCAAATTCCTGATCAGAGCCATTTCGCTGGGTTCACCCATATTTTTTTGCAGCTCTTCAACTTGTTTTTCAGCTTTCTCAATATCTTTCTGAGGTGTATTTGGAGCTTCTTTAATGATGGATAAATATCGAACAGCTTCATATAATTCATAATCTTTGGCCGATGATATGGCTTTACAGCCAATTTCTCCAAAACGTCTTAAATATTCAGCGTATTCCGGATTAGCGATGATAGGTGCATGACCGGCACCTTCATGAATAATATCTGGTGCAGGCGTATATTCAATATGTTCCAGCTGGCGAATATCACTTGCTATAACCAGTACATTATAGGCTTGAAACTCCATAAATGCATTGGGTGGAATAAAACCGTCAACCGCCACGGCAGCCCAACCAATTTCCTTTAAGATCCTGTTCATGCCATACATATTTGGAATATGGTCGATTGAAATTCCGGTTTGTTTTAGTCCGTCCAGATAAGAACCGTGAGCCACCTGACTCAAATAATCTACATTCTTTCGCATGACATATCTCCACACGGCCTGATCAATGGCAGAGTAGTCCTTATAATTTTGTGGTTTAATAAACTGTCGTAAGTGCTTTGGCAGTCTGGTCAGTATGTCATTTGATTCTATGTTATTGAATTCCATAATTTCTTTTGAAGACTAGTTATAAAAATACAAATTATAGTTCATATGGACTCTTTTATACACTGTATGAAATTAATTTCCTTTTGAAGACATCCATATTTATTGTAACATTAGTTTCCTTTTTTTATGACATATATCATTATCCCTCACAAGAATAGTCACTAATTTTGTCGAATATTTTTCAAATAAAAAAAAAGGTATTTATAAATTATAAAATTATGGAGACGGTACAAGAAGTCAAAACAAGAGTTTACAAATTCGGTAATAAAACAGCCGACGGTAACAGTAAGATGAAAAACCTTTTAGGAGGTAAAGGAGCTAATTTAGCTGAAATGAGTTTAATAGGTATTCCTGTGCCTCCGGGATTCACAATTACCACTGAAGTTTGTACAGAATATAATGAATTAGGGAAAGATGCAGTAATTGCTATGTTAAAACCGGAAGCAGAAAAAGCGATTGCTAATGTTGAAAAAATAATGGGAGCCAAATTTGGTGATAAAGAAAATCCATTATTAGTATCAGTTCGTTCCGGTGCACGAGTTTCTATGCCAGGTATGATGGATACTGTTTTAAATTTAGGTCTAAATGATGATGTTGTAGTTGGACTAGCAAAAAAATCTGGAAATGAACGTTTTGCATGGGATTCATACAGAAGGTTTATTCAAATGTATGGTGATGTTGTTTTGGGGATGAAACCGGAATCAAAAGAAGATATAGATCCTTTTGAAGAGATCATGGAAACGCTTAAAGAAAAACGCAATATAGAATTAGATACTGATTTTACAATTCAAGATCTAAAAGATTTAGTTCATAATTTTAAGGATGCAGTTAAAAAACGTACAGGACATGATTTTCCAACAAATCCTTGGGATCAACTTTGGGGCGCTGTTGTAGCAGTATTTAATAGCTGGAATGGTGATAGAGCTATATATTACCGAAACATGAATGGTTATCCAAGTGATTGGGGAACAGCAGTAAACGTTCAAGCCATGGTATATGGTAACATGGGAGACAATTCCGGAACAGGAGTTTGTTTTACTCGTGATGCAGGAACCGGAGAAAATGTATTTAACGGTGAATATTTGATCAATGCTCAAGGTGAAGATGTTGTTGCAGGAACAAGAACACCTCAACAAATTACAAAATTAGGTTCAATTCGTTGGGCCGAATTAGCAAAAGTTGAAGAAGAAGATAGAGTAAATAATTATCCTTCTCTAGAAGAATTAATGCCTGATATATATAATGAATTGAATGGTTACCAAAAGAAACTGGAAGATCATTATAAAGATATGCAAGATATGGAATTTACCATGCAGGATGGTAAACTTTGGATCTTACAAACAAGAAATGGTAAACGTACAGGTGCTGCAATGGTTAAAATTGCAATTGATAAATTGAAAGAAGGATCGATCACATGAAGAAGAAGCCCTACTTCGTATAGAACCAAATAAATTAGATGAATTATTACATCCAGTATTTGATCCAAAAGCATTAAAAACAGTACATGTAATTGCTCAAGGGTTGCCTGCATCTCCTGGAGCTGCAACTGGTCAAATTGTATTTTTTGCTGATGAAGCTGAAAAATACAAACATAGTATTTTAGTTCGTATTGAAACATCTCCGGAAGATCTGGAAGGAATGAATATTGCTAAAGGTATTTTAACTGCTCGTGGTGGTATGACTTCTCACGCAGCTGTTGTTGCACGTGGTATGGGTAAATGTTGTGTTTCTGGTGCTGGTGCTTTAAAAATTAATTATAAAAACAGAACCTTAACTGTTGATGGACATGAATATCACGAAGGAGATTGGATCTCATTAAACGGTTCTACAGGAAATATTATTGAAGGTAAAGTAGCAACTATTGAACCTGAATTAAGTGGTGAATTTGGTGAATTAATGAAATTATCAGATAAGTTTGCAACCATGAAAGTTCGAACAAATGCTGATTCACCTAAGGATGCAAGAGTAGCACGTAGTTTTGGTGCTCAAGGAATTGGTTTAACAAGAACAGAACATATGTTCTTTGAAGTGGATAGAATTAAAGCAATGCGTGAAATGATCTTAGCTGATACATTAAAAGGTCGAAAACGTGCTTTAGATCAATTATTACCAATGCAACGTAAGTGATTTTGAAGGAATTTTTGAAGCCATGGCAGGACTTCCTGTAACAGTTCGTTTGTTAGATCCACCTTTACATGAGTTTGTTCCTCATCAATTGGTTCAACAAAGAGAATTGGCTGAAGAAATGCATATTACTTTAGATGCTGTAAAAAATAAAGTTGCAGAATTAGCAGAATTTAACCCAATGCTTGGTCATAGAGGTTGTAGATTAGGAATTACCTATCCTGAAATTACCGAAATGCAGGCTCGAGCTATTATTGAAGCTGCTTTAAATTTAAAAGCAAAAGGTATTGAAGCTAAACCAGAAATTATGGTTCCTTTGATTGGTACATTGGCAGAATTTGAAAGTCAGGAAGCAATCATTAGAGCAACTGCAAATAAAGTATTTGAAGAAAGAAATGATAAGATTGAATATTTAGTTGGTACAATGATTGAAATTCCTCGTGCTGCTTTAACCGCTGATCTAATTGCTGAAAAAGCTGAATTCTTCTCTTTTGGAACAAACGATTTAACTCAAATGGCTTTTGGTTATTCTCGTGATGATGCCGGTAAATTCTTGCCTATTTATATTGAAAAAGGAATTCTAAAAGTAGATCCTTTTGAAGTACTGGATCAAGAAGGTGTTGGTCAATTAGTGAAAATGGGAACAGAAAGAGGTAGACAAACAAAGCCTAATTTAAAAGTTGGTATTTGTGGTGAACATGGTGGTGAACCAAGTTCAGTTGAATTCTGTTATAAGACAGGTATGAACTATGTGAGTTGTTCTCCTTATAGAGTGCCAATTGCTCGTATAGCTTCTGCACAAGCATCAATAAAAAGTAAAATGTAGTTTACCATAGTTTTATTAAAAGAAAAACCCTTAATAAATTTTGACTTATTAAGGGTTTTTTTATGTTGTTTGCTTATTTGATTCCGGGTGGAAATTGTTCTAAGATCTTTGATGTAAATTCTCTAATCCGTTCTTCCTTATGATCTACATTGCGAGCTAAATATCCGGTTCCTTGTCCTTGCCAGATCAACTCTTTTTTATCAGCATCAATCAAGTCAATATAAAGTACTCCTTCGGTTCTGGTGGAAACCATAGGCTGATTCCATCCCCAGCCCCATCCAGGTCCAAATCCTCCCCATCCCCAGGCGCCATAACCCCAATGATTATTGTAAACATCAACACGTTGATTTGATTTTGTGAAGATGCTGACCAATAGATCCGGTGTTTCTGATTTTGTAAAGCCTTTTGCCAGTAATTCAGATTCAATAGCACGAAGAATTCGGCGTTTATCTATATCATTGATCTCGGCCTTGTCAATTCCCGGCTTAAAGAAGGCAAAAGTCTTGAATTCGTTGAAATTGGTATTTTTTTCATAATCTGATGCAACCCTAACAGAGCTGCAAGATGTTACTACCAATGCGAGTAGTAAAAGTTGTAAAATTTTTATTGATCTTTTCATAAGAGTATTTTTTATTATTCTAACGAGTCTAATAGTCCATTATCAACTAGATTGGGTAAGGTCACTTTCAAATCAGGTTCATTCCTCATGGCACGTTTAATAGCAAAAACAGCTTCTTCATTTCTGGCCCAACTGCGTCTGGCAATTCCATTATTGACATCCCAAAACAACATTGATTTTAAACGCCTTTCAGCTTCTTTACTACCATCAAGAACCATACCAAATCCACCATTAATTACTTCTCCCCAGCCAACACCACCACCATTGTGAATGCTAACCCAGGTGGCACCTCGAAAGCTATCGCCTATGACATTTTGAATGGCCATATCAGCAGTAAATTGTGAACCATCATAAATATTACTGGTCTCTCTATATGGAGAATCTGTTCCGGATACATCATGATGATCACGACCTAAAACTACATATCCTATCTCACTTTTTGCAATGGCATCGTTAAATGCTTTAGCAATTTCTGTGCGTCCTTCCGCATCAGCATATAGTATTCTGGCTTGTGAACCAACCACTAAATTGTTCTCCTGAGCTCCTTTTATCCATTGAATATTATCGGACATTTGTTGCTGGATTTCTTCAGGAGAATTCTTTTTTATTCCCTCTAATACTTTGCATGCAATGGCATCTGTTTTTACCAGATCTTCTGGATTTCCTGATGTACACACCCATCGAAACGGGCCAAAGCCATAATCGAAACACATAGGGCCCATAATGTCCTGTACGTAACTATGATATTTAAAATCTATACCATTGTCAGCCATAATATCAGCTCCAGCTCTAGATGCTTCTAAAAGGAAGGCATTTCCATAATCGAAGAAATATGTGCCTTTCGCAGTATGTTTATTTATTGAATTTACCTGACGTCGAAGCGATTCCTGTACTTTTTCTTTAAACAGATCAGGATTGTTCGCCATCATCTCATTGGCTTGATCAAATGACAATCCCACCGGATAATAGCCACCTGCCCATGGATTGTGAAGTGAGGTTTGATCGCTTCCCAGATCAACATAGATACCGGCTTCATCAAATTTTTCCCAAACTTCAACCACATTCCCTTGATAGGCAATGGATATTGTTTCCTTATCTTGTTTAGCCTGCTTTACTCTCGAAACCAATTCATTTAAATTGCTGAAAACTTCATCCACCCAGCCTTGAGAGTGCCTTGTTTGAACAGCTTTTGGATTAACTTCAGCGCATACAGTAATGCATTCTGCAATATTACCGGCTTTTGGCTGTGCACCGCTCATTCCTCCTAATCCGGAAGTAATAAAAAGATTTCCATTAGGAGACTTCTTAATTTTTCTGAAGCCGTTCAACACAGTGATGGTCGTACCATGCACAATTCCCTGCGGTCCAATATACATGTAGCTTCCAGCAGTCATTTGACCGTACTGAGTAACTCCGAGCGCATTAAATTTTTCCCAGTCATCCTGTTTGGAATAATTAGGAATCATCATTCCATTGGTTACCACAACTCTTGGAGCCTCTTTATGTGACGGGAACAATCCCATTGGATGACCGGAATACATGACCAAAGTCTGTTCATCACTCATTTCAGACAAGTATTTCATGGTCAATCTGTATTGAGCCCAGTTTTGGAAGACCGCACCATTGCCACCATAGGTGATCAATTCATGCGGATGCTGGGCAACAGCAGGATCTAGATTATTCTGGATCATCAGCATAATAGCTGCAGCCTGTTTTGATCTTGCAGGATAGTCGTCAATTGGCCGTGCATACATTTTATATCCAGGTCTAAACCTGTACATATAGATTCTTCCGTATTGCTCTAATTCATTTTTAAACTCAGCAAGCAATTCTGCATGATGCGTTTTGTCAAAATATCGCAGAGCATTCCTTAGAGCTAATTTTTTTTCGTCTTTAGTCAGAATATCTTTGCGTTTTGGTGCATGGTTTATAGAAGCATCATAAGGTTTTGGTGCCGGTAGTTTATCCGGGATGCCTTCTGTAACTAAATTTTTAAATGGATCTGTCATTTGTTTTTTTAAGCTAATGTTATCATTAAATCCATAAGGACAGTGTCTGCAATTATTCTCACAACAATATCCTCGTTTTAGTAAATACTGCTCTGTAAATACACGATATCCTTGTTCCGATAAATAAAAATCTCCTTCTTCTAAGGGAATAATTTCCTTCATATATCGCAAAGATAACGTAAATTCGAATAAATTTTCATTGATGCAAAAGCAACAAGTTTCCTTTAAATTATCATTCTCGCATAGGTGGAATATCCATTAAAAAAATTTAATAAATTATTTATTGGTTTGATTTTTGAACGGTTTAACTCATGATATTCATCTCAAAATATTTACTGCCGAAAGGATATAATGGACTGGCAATTTATCCATTTGTGGTTTTAAAAAGTAAAGATTTAAAATTAAATAAAGTGGTTTTAAATCATGAAAGGATTCATTTAAGGCAGCAAATAGAATTATTGTTACTTCCTTTCTATATTTGGTATATCTTAGAATTTATTGTCCGGCTGATAAAATATAAAAACTGGCATTTGGCGTATCATAATATTTCGTTTGAAAAGGAAGCCTATAGAAATGAATCCGATCTGGGTTATTTAAGACAAAGGAGATTTTGGCAATTTTTAAATTACATAGGGAAGTGATATTTAAAATTGAAAATAGTATTGATCAACAGGTTTTATTACCCAATGAATCGGGAATAGATTTGTTTATGAAGCGCGAGGATAGAATACATCCTGTAATATCCGGTAATAAATACCGAAAACTTAAGTACAATATTTTAGAAGCAAAGAAGTATGGTTTTAAGAAATTATTATCGTTCGGAGGTGCTTTTTCAAATCACATTGCCGCTGTTGCTTCCGTTGGAAACGAATTTGATTTTGATACAATTGGAATAATAAGAGGTGAAGAGTTACAACTAAAGATAAGTGAAAATCCAACATTAAAGTATGCTCAAAGTTGTGGAATGCGATTTAAGTTTGTGGATAGAGCCAGCTACAGAGAGAAAAACTCATTGGAATTCATTGATAATCTTAAAAAAGATTTTGGATCGTTCTATCTCCTTCCTGAAGGAGGAACAAACGAATTGGCCATTAAAGGTTGTGAAGAGATATTAACAAAAGATAACGATGAATTCGATTTTATTTGTTGCTCTGTTGGCACAGGCGGAACTATTTCTGGCTTGATCAATAGTTCTAAACCACATCAGCAAATTTTTGGGTTTCCAGCTTTAAAAGGGGATTTTTTAATAAAAGAAATTGCTAAATTTGCCGATAAATCAAATTGGAAATTAATTACCGACTATCATTTTGGTGGTTATGCCAAGGTTAACAGGCAGTTAATTGATTTTGTCAATGATTTTAAAATGGATACCAAAATTCCATTGGATCCTGTATATACAGGGAAAATGATGTTTGGGATCATGGATTTAATAGACCAGGGTTTTTTTCCTAGAGGATCAAAAATATTAGCCATTCACACAGGAGGTTTGCAGGGTATTCAAGGAATGAATAAATTATTAAAGAAAAAGAATTTACCAATAGTATCATATGAAGGTTAAAAGAATAGTATTTGTGGTTGTGTTAACATTTTTAGTTGCAAGTTGTGGCTCGAAAAAGGGTGTAGTTACGCAAAAGTCAAAATCTGACAAAGATGAAGTTACTAAGGTTGAAACACCTATAGAAAATACTGATTCTGAAACAATAGAAAAGGAAATCACAATTACTGATACGCCGGAAGTTTACGCTAGTCCAACAGAAGAATACATTGCGATATACAGTGATATAGCTCAGGAAGAAATGAAACAGTATGGAATTCCGGCAAGTATTACTTTGGCTCAGGGTATTTTGGAATCAACTTCCGGCAGAGGTCGTTTAGCAGTGGAAGCCAATAATCATTTCGGGATTAAATGCCATGATTGGACCGGAGCACAGATATCTCATGATGATGATGAAAAGGGAGAATGTTTCAGAAAGTACAAGAACTCAAGATATTCGTTTCAAGACCATTCGGTGTTTTTAACCTCCAGAAAACGCTATCATAAATTATTTATGCTGGAAAAGGATGATTATAAGGGGTGGGCAAAGGAGCTAAAAGCGGCTGGATATGCAACGGATAGAAAATATCCTCATAAACTTATAAGTATTATTGAACGCTATCAGCTGTATAGATTTGATGCAGATGTTTTAGGTAAAGATCATAACATTAATGATAAACATGTGGTTGTTACAGGTGATACCTTATATTCAATATCCAAGAAATTTAAATTAACTGTCCCGCAATTAAAGGAATTGAATGGCTTGGATTCTGACAATTTATTTGTTGGCCAGGTCCTCTATGTTAAACCATTGCCTAAAGATTACTAATTAAGAACTATAAATAATCCTTCATTATTAATTTAAACTTTGCATATTGTTCCTCTGTCAAATATTCATGCATGGAATTCTGAAAACTTTCATCAACTTTTAAAAAGACCTTTTGTGTTTCTTCTTTTGAATAAGAACTATTTGCTATTTCAAGTTTGGCTTTTTCCCTTGCCATAAAAGCTCTCCATACCAGTCCTTGCTGATTCTCATCTAATCCAAATTCCTGAGTTAACCTGTGGGTCTTTTCTTTAGCAATTACTCCTGGATTTATTTCCTTATCCTGTGCCACTGAATTTTGTGTGCCTATAAATAAGGTCATTACGAACAAAGAAAGTGTAAGTATATTTTTCATTGTATTTTTTTATAAAAGTCTAAAATAAGGATTTTAATTTTAATTCAGTAAATAAAAACAGAGCACTAATTTTAATTATTAATGCTCTATTAAAACCAACTAATCTAATCAAATTATGACCTCTTCATTCTTTGTTCCTTATTTTTCTTTGAACCCTTATTTCGTTTTTTTGGATGAGTTTTTTCCCATTTTTCCAGCTGTTCAGCATTTAGGATCTTTGACATTTTTTGTTTCATTTCAATTTTCTTGTCCAGCCTTTCATTCATTAATTTTAATCGCTCTTCCTTACTTGGTCTCTCGCCTTTTTCATCCTTCATCTTAGTTTGTCTGGCTTCCATATTAGCCTTGCGATCTACTGCGTTTTCCAGATTGAGTTTCTGGACTTGTTTTTGTTGAGATTCGGTTAAATTTAAATCCAATGTCATTTGTTTAGTTTGTAACTGTGCCATTTCTTCCGGGCTTAAATCCTTGAATCGATCACCACGTTCCATTCTGTCTCCTTTACGGAATTCTTGATTTCTGTTTTGCGCACTCACCTGTATCGTTACTAAGGCAAGGACTATTAAAATTACTTTTTTCATGTTCTAGTTTTTATGTATTATTTGCTATTAGGACAATTAAATATTCGAAAAGTTTAATAGACATTTTAACTTTAACTTCTGCTTAACATACTTTACTAAATTAAAATTGAAGAATAGTCAATTTTCATCTAACTTTGAAATTCATCAAAAACTAACTCATAAAATGAAAAAAATAGTATTGCTATCACTTGTAACTGTGTTTATTTTTTCTTGTAAACAAGAAGATAAAAAAGCGGATAATAGTGTAGAAACAGAACTTACGCCTATGCAAAAGAATTTAGGTAAATATGTGAATGTAAAATTGACTTCAGATTTAAGTGGTCTTACAGAAAATGAACGTAAAATGTTGCCAATTTTAATTAAAGCAGCAGATAAAATGAACGAGCTGTTCTGGTATGAAGCGTATGGAGATAAAGACAAGTTGTTAAGCTCAATTACAGATGAAGACACTAAAAAATTTGTCACAATAAATTATGGTCCTTGGGACAGGTTAGATGGAAATGCACCATTTGTCGAAGGTATTGGAGAGAAACCAAAAGGAGCCAATTTTTATCCAACAGATATGACCAAAGAAGAGTTTGAAGCGGCAGATATTAAGGATAAAACCAGCATTTACAATTTTGTGCGTCGTGATGAGAATGGAAAATTATACTCAATTCCGTATAATAAACAATTTGAAAATGAGTTGGCAAAAGTATCCATTCTGCTTATTGAAGCTTCAAATTTGGCAGAAGATGAAGGCTTAAAAAAATATTTAAAATTAAGAGCAAAGGCGTTGTTGGATGATAATTACCAACCAAGTGATCTAGCTTGGATGGATATGAAAACCAACACGCTCGATATCGTAATTGGACCTATTGAAACCTACGAAGACCATCTGTTTGGTAACAAAGCAGCTCATGAAGGTTATGTGTTGATTAAAGACCAAGAGTGGAGTGAAAAACTGGCGAAATTCAGTGCGTTTTTACCGGAACTTCAAAAAGGAATTCCTGTTGAAGATGTTTATAAAAAAGAAACACCCGGAACAGATAGCGACCTGAACGCTTACGATGTTGTGTTTTATGCTGGAGATTGTAATTCTGGAAGCAAAACAATAGCAATAAACCTTCCTAATGATGAGGAAGTGCAGTTGCAAAAAGGAACCAGAAGATTGCAACTTAAAAATGCCATGAGAGCCAAATTTGATAAGATTTTATTGCCTATTTCTGAAGTCTTGATTGATGAAAGCCAGCGCAAGCACATCACATTTGATGCGTTTTTTGCCAACACTATGTTCCACGAGGTGGCTCATGGATTGGGAATAAAGAATACCATTAACGGAAAAGGATTAGTTAGAAAATCGCTTAAAGAACATGCAAGTGCATTGGAAGAAGGTAAAGCAGATGTATTAGGATTGTATATGGTACAACAACTTCATAAAAAAGGAGAAATTGATGGTGATATGAAAGATTACATGACCACGTTTATGGCAAGTATTTTCCGTTCTGTGCGTTTTGGAGCATCAAGTGCTCATGGAAAAGCCAATATGATTCGTTTTAATTTCTTTAAAGAAAAAGGAGCATTTAGCAGAAATGAAGATGGAACTTATAAAGTGAATTATGATAATATGATCGTTGCTATGAAAGATTTGTCAAACCTTATTTTAACCCTTCAAGGAAATGGAGATTATGATGGAGTGGGAGCTTTAGTTGCAGAAAGTGGTGTTATTTCTACTGAATTACAAGCAGATTTAGACAGATTAAGTTCTGCTAATATTCCTGTAGATGTGGTGTTTGAACAGGGAGCTGAGGTTTTAGGCATTTAGAATGCTATTTCCGGAACAAGTAGGGGCTTCAGTAATTTACTGAAGCCCTATTATAGTGGAAATTGTTATATCTTGTCATTACTATGTCTTCAGTAATGCCATATTGGTTCACATTCCTTATTGCCATTGTGATTATTTACATTGTCATCAGTATTGCCTTGTATTATCTGCAGGACTATGCGTTATTTAAGCCAGAAAAACTGCCTGAAGATTTTCAATTCTATTATGATAATCAGGAAACCAAAGAATACAATCTTACAACAAGAGATGGAGCTAATATTAATGGCTTAAGGTTCTTTCCGAAAGGAGAAAGTAAAGGGATTGTACTCTATCTAAAAGGAAATTCGAAAAGCATTAAAGGCTGGGGAAAATTCGCAGTAGACTTTACAAGGCATGGTTATAATGTACTTATGGTAGATTACAGAGGATTTGGTAAAAGTACTGGAAGACGATCGCAAAAAAACATTAAACGAGATATGCAGGTTGTGTATGACAAGATTAAAGAACAAACCTCAGAAGACAGGATCATTTTATATGGACGCTCATTAGGCTCCGGATTTGCAACCAAGTTGGCGTCAACCAATAATCCTAAAATGCTTATTCTGGATGCACCTTATTATAGTCTAACAAAAGTAACTGCGCGCTATATGCCCTTTATGCCTTTTTCTGTTTTAATGAAATATCCTTTGCCAACATATAAGTGGCTAAAGTATGTGCAGTGTCCAATTCATATTATTCATGGAACAAATGATAAATTAATTCCGTATAAATCCAGTTTAAAACTGTCTAAAATTAATCCGAAGCTAACCAAATTACATACAGTAATTGGTGGAGGGCATAAAAATTTAAATAATTTTGAAGCTTACCATACTATGTTGGACGACATTTTAAATTCTGAACCTAAATCAATAGACCTTTCAACAACCAGTATTAATGTCATTCACACGTCTAAAAAAAATAAAACAAAGGCTTAAAGGAGTTATCCTAGCTTTTATAGCTTTGTATCTTATGATTGGAACAGCCCTATATTTTCTTCAGGAAAAAATATTGTTTAGACCAACAGTACTGAGTCAAACATATGTGTACAAGTTCTCCTATCCTTTTGAAGAGCTATTTCTGAAGGCTGATGATAATGCGGTGATTAATGCGGTTCATTTTAAGGTTGAAGGTCCAAAAGGTGTTATTCTATATCTTCATGGTAATGCTGGTGATTTATCACGTTGGGGAAGAATTACTGAGTATTTTGTTGAGAAGAATTATGATCTGTTGGTTATGGATTACAGGACCTATGGAAAAAGTACCGGAGCTTTAAGTGAACATGCCTTGTATAGTGATGCGCAACTGTGCTACGATTATTTAAAAGATCGCTATAATGAAGATGAGATAATTATATATGGAAGGTCGTTGGGAACAGGAATTGCTACTTATATTGCATCTAAAAATTATCCGAAACAGTTAATATTAGAAACACCTTATTATAGTATTGTAGATGTTGCTAAATACAGGTTTCCGTTTTTTTCGGTTGAGCAAATGTTGCATTACAAATTACCTACAAATGAATTTATACAGAAAGTAAAATGTAACATTTACATGATCCATGGAACAGATGATCATGTGGTTCCTTTCGAATCTGGTGAGAAGCTATATAAGGTATCTCCACAGAATTTAACGTCGTTTACTGCTATTGAAAATGGAAGTCATAACAACCTGGTTAAATTTGATTTGTATCACAAAAGAATTAAAGAGATTCTTCCATAAATTTTACACATATTAAAATAACCAATAAAAAAAATAGTTATTACTGGTAAACTAATATCCACATTATATAAATATACAGGTGTATTATTTCTTAAGTGGCGAATGATGTTCATGAACTAACTTCCAGCCATCACTTGTATTAGCAAGCAATAAAGATATTTGGTCATTTACATAAACTGAATCCTCTCCAAATTTTAAATGGAAATCAGAATGAAAAGTAACATTTGCAACGTCTCCATAAACAGCTATTTTCATATCCTTTGCATCAAATTTTACAACTTCGGTAACAGAACCAAAAACGTTGCGTTCGTGCTTTTCATTTTCTACGCTGCCAACTCTTGGCTCACCATTTTTGAACTCTGTAAACTTAGGACTGTATGCATGATAAGAGATAAGTTTTTCAACATCTCCATCTTTGATGCTTTGCACAATTGCTCCCATAGTTTCAGCAACCTCTTGCTGAGCTTCTGGAAATTCATCGTTTATTAAATCAACTTGGGTTTTACAACTGCTAAAGAATAGTATAACTATCATAATTGATGTAATTGTTAATCTTGTTTTCATAATAATGATTTAATGGTTAATAATATGCAAAACCATTACGGATTTTCACCATAATGGTTTTGCGTTTTAATGTTTAGATTTGTGGATTCTTAAATATTTTAACCTTACCGCTTCGCTTTCTTAAGGAAAATAGAAATAGTATTGTCTTGAAACACCACTGTTTATGACTGCTTTGCTTTTTGTTTAAGTATTTATGCAAAAACTTTAACATTTTATTAAACACACTATGTTTAATGATTATATATATTTGTTAAACAAAATAAAAACAACAAAAATGAAAACAAGTAAAACCATAATAAAAATAACTCTAGGAGTATTTTTAATGACAACAGTAGCTATTGCAAACAACAACGATTCAGAAAACATTAAAAACAATCCAGAATGTCCTTTTGTTAATCTATTAATTTCTAATGAAATACCAGAACCAGTAGAAGTAGAAGATGTTTATGTTTATGACATTGAGGAAGATGTTACCTTTGATTTTGAAACAAAAAAATACTTGCCAACAGACTTTAATCCTTTAAAAGGAATAGGTGATTTGGATTGGAATAAGATTGAACTCATAGAAATTGAAGAAGAAGTATCAATTGGTTTTGAAATCAAAGCATATTTGCCTTTAGACTTCAATGCTTTAAAAGGTATGCACGATTTAAATTGGGATACCATAGAGCTTGTAGAAACTGAAGAAGAAGTGACTATAGGATTTGATACAAAACAATACTTGCCAAAAGAATTTAATGCATTAAAAGGTATAGGAGATTTAGACTGGTCAAAAATTGAACTGATCGAAATAGAAGAAGAGGTTGATATTAATTTTAGTTCAAAACTTTATTTACCAGTAAATTTTGACTCTAGGGAAGGAATATAATAAAAAACTTCAAAAAGCTAAAAACCACTCAAAAGAGTGGTTTTTTTGTGCGTTTTATTTGTTAAAAGGACTTGAAAATCAATTAGGATGTTAAAAATTTCCCAATACAAATCCAAATATTAAATTCTAACGTACTTAACCATATCAATAAATTTTAAACCTAAATCCATGAAATTACTTTTTGCTATTTTTAGTACACTATTTTTTTCTAACTCAGCACACTCGTTTTATACTTATAAAGATCCGGATACTTTAATTTTAAAATGTACGGAACAAAATCAAGAAGAATGTACTTTTGTTGTTCAATTTTCTTCTGATTTAATCTCAGAACCTTTAAAAATAGAAGATATTTCCATATTTGAAGTAGAAGAAGATGTTGAGATCAATTTCAATACAAAAGCTTATTTGCCAGACGACTTTAATCCTTTAAAGGGTCTTGGGGATTTAGACTGGTCAATCATAGATCTAAACAGAATTGAGGAAGATGTATTTATAGATTTCGATACAAAGAAGTATTTGCCGGAAGATTTTAATTCATTGAAAGGATTAGGAGATCTAGACTGGTCAAAAATTGAATTGATTGAAATGGAGGAAGAGGTAGAGATCAATTTTAACACTAAACTACATCTGCCTGAAAACTTTAACCCAAACAAAGGATTTTAACTGTATTCTTTTCTGCATTTGAATATAATTTAAACAAATAAAGCTGCTCAAGTGAGCAGCTTTATTCAAGACTAAATCAAAAAATCAAAAAACAAAACTAATCGGTTAGATAGGCAAGCCTATTTATAGTTTTACGGTATTCAGGGGAAAAGCGAAATAAATTATTCACTTGATTTTCCCAATCTAATATTATATCAAAATAGCTGGTATTTTGTATTGCCATTATCTTATTGCAATCCTCGCAGATATGTTTGTATCCTAAAAAGTAGTGTCCAAATTCATGAAACGCAACCACTTTTAGAATTTCTTTGTCCAAAAGAGTGACATAGCTAAAAATTATTTTGTCCACTTCATTATTTTTATTGCGAACAAGCATTCCTAAAGTTCCTCCATTGGGAGTGATCCCTATGGTATCTACGACTGCTATATGTTTTAATTTGAAAAGCTTTTCATGATATTTAATATTATAAGTGTCACAAAGCTTTAAAAAATCATCTAGAATCGGTTGAATTAAACCGTCAATATGCAATTCACTACCTGAAGTATTATCTGGAATGTCAGTCGAAACATTTTGGGCATTCCCAAAATGGGTTACGATAAGTAACAGCACAAGTAGATTTTTGAGTATCATTCTTCTAGTTAAATTTGGGGTATGTAATTAAAAAATAGTTAATTAAATAATCACATTCATAGTACTAAACTAAATTAATAATTTGAGAAAAGCAAGAAAAAAATGCATTTTATCGTAAAAAAATGCATTTTATCGATATTCTGATAAATGATTCAACCTCAAAGAGGTTAAGAAATATTAATACAGATTACTGAAAAACAAAGAGTTATGTTTAAAAGGCAAAAGAATTAACTTCAAAATCAGGTTTAAATAAAAAAAATGATGTTTGTAGGAAAAAACTAATGGAATTACTTGAATTATACGAAATTAGAATTTTATTCCTGCAATTCTACGATCAAAAGATCATCGGTTTTTGTGACTTTGGTCAATCCGAGTTTGGATAAGCCTTTTATACCTTTATCCCAACCTTTGTTACTTAAACCGGATTGTGACTTTAAATCGATTAAATTCATGGTTTTTTCTTTCTTAAGTATATCGAATATAGCTTTCTCGTTATCATTTAATTCCAGCGGCTTTTTCTCTGGTTTCATTTGAGGAAAGAACAGTACTTCCTGTATGGACTGGTTGTTTGTAAGGAACATGATTAGTCTGTCCATCCCAATTCCCATTCCCGAAGTGGGTGGCATACCATATTCCAAAGCACGTAAGAAGTCATAATCGATAAACTCGGTAGCTTCGTCATCACCCTTGGCGGCCAGCTTAAGCTGATGTTCAAATCGTGCACGTTGGTCTATTGGATCATTCAACTCCGAATAAGCATTGGCAATCTCTTTACCGCAGATCATCAGTTCAAAACGTTCTGTTAATTCCGGATTGTTTCTGTGTTCCTTGCATAACGGACTCATTTCCTTTGGATAATCAATAATAAAGGTTGGTTGAATGTAATTCCCTTCACATTTTTCACCAAATATCTCATCGATCAGTTTCCCTTTACCCATGGTGTCATCCACCTCAACTCCCATTTTTTCCGCAGCTTCGCGAATTTCATTTTCGGTTTTTCCAAGAATATCAAACCCGGTAAATTCCTTGATAGAATCGGCCATTGTTATTCTTGGGTATGGTGCTTTATAATCTATTTCGTGCAAGCCATATTTAGCCTTTGTACTTCCGTTTACAGCAAGAGCGCAGTATTCTATTAACTGCTCACAGAAATCCATCATCCAATTGTAATCCTTATAGGCCACATAGATCTCCATGGCTGTAAATTCCGGATTGTGGGTTCTGTCCATTCCCTCGTTACGGAAATTCTTTGAGAACTCATATACACCTTCAAACCCGCCAACTATCAATCGTTTTAAATACAACTCATTTGCAATTCGCAAATAAAGAGGCATATCTAATGTATTGTGATGTGTTTTAAATGGTCTTGCAGCTGCACCTCCGGGAATTGGCTGGAGAATGGGTGTTTCTACCTCAAAATACCCCGATTTGTTAAAAAACTCGCGCATCGCATTAAAGAGTTTGGTGCGCTTCACAAACACATCTTTAACACGCGGATTCACTACCAGATCTGCATAACGTTGTCGGTACCTTAATTCAGGATCGTTGAACTCATCATGAACATTGCCTTCAGCATCTTTTTTTGGCAATGGTAATGGTTTTAAAGATTTGCTCAATAAGGTGAAATCTTTTACCATCACGGTCTTTTCACCAACTTTAGTAGTGAATAATTCTCCTTCAATACCAATAAAATCGCCTATATCCAACAGTTTTTTATAGACATCATTGTATTTACTCTTGTCATCGCCTTTACAGATCTCATCTCTGTTAAAATATACCTGTATTCTGCCATAGCTGTCCTGTAACTCTGCAAAACTGGCATTTCCCTGAATACGTCTAGACATCAATCTGCCTGCAAGGACCACTTTTTTACCTTCCTTAAAAGAATCATTTATAGATTTAGAAGTGTCTTTTACTTCATAAAGATCTGCAGGATAAGGATTTATTCCTAATTCCCTCAATTTCTTTAATTTGTCTCGTCGTACTAATTCCTGTTCAGAAAGTTGCATGATTGTATTTTTTAGAACTGCAAAATTAAACTATTTAAAAAAAATGAAAAGCTTCTGTTAGATTTTATTTATAAATCCTGTCTAGTCAGGATTTAAGTATGACAATAATCATTGATAAACAGAAAAATTATGGATTATTTTGTCTAAATTCTTAAAGATGTGTTTATTGGCTCGTCTTTTGATAGTATTAAACAAGTATAATCCTTAATAAAAATAATAAGATGAAACAATTTTTTCTTAGTGCAATCGCACTAATTTTAGTAAACTTTTATGTAGTTGGACAAGATCTGTCACCATATATAAAAGTTGGTGAATCTACTGAGTCTATTCAACAGGTATCAGAACAGGTAATACAAGCATTAAAAGATAATTCCTTTATTGTATTAGGTTCGTATAATCCATCAAATAAAAGTTCTTTGAAAGTTATTGCATTTACCAGAACCGATCTTAAAAACTCCGTTATAAAAGTAGTAGACAGAGGTGCATTAGCAGCAATTATGAAAGTTGGACTGGTTCAAAAAGACGGTAAAGTTGTAATATCCTATACCAATCCGGATTATTTGTTAAGAGCTTATTTGCCTACCAATTACAATACATTTAAAACTACATTTGTCAAGTTTAGTGCTGATCTTAAAGAAGCATTATCAGGTTTAGGAAGTGAGTTTTCACCTTTTGGTGGCACTGTCGCTGCTGATAAATTAGGAAAATATCACTATAAGATCATGATGCCTTATTTTACAGATCCTGTGGAATTAAATGAATATGCTTCATTTGAGGAAGGTCTTAATATAATAAGCAATAATTTAAAGGCTAAAAAAGGGAATACCATTGAAGTTTACCGACTTGTTTATGACAAACAAAAAGTAGCCGTATTTGGCGTTGGTTTGAGAAGTACTGAAGATGGCGAATCTCATTTTTTACCAAAAATAGGAGAGGACCATGTTGCTGCATTACCTTATGAGATCATTTTACAAGGTAAAGAAGCTACTATGCTGCATGGAAAATATAGAATAGCTTTGCATTGGCCTGAACTTACCATGGGAACATTTATGAAGATCATGAGTACTCCCGGAGATATTGAAGATACTCTAGAAGCCTTATGTGAATAAGAAATTAATCTTAATTGAAGTTTTATTGTGACGCTGTAACATTACTCATGTTACAGCGTCCTATTTATGTATAAGAATTAATTTATACGAGTAATTTTTTTAATATGAGTTTTTGGAGAGTACTTCTTTCTATTTTATGTCCGCCTTTAGCTGTTTTAGATAAAGGTTGCGGCTCTATAATCATTGTCTTTATCTTATGGCTTTGCGGTTGGGTTCCCGGTGTTATCGCCGCTTTAATTATTTTGAATAATCCAGACAGGTAATTTTATTTTCTTGGCTCGAGTGATTGCTGCAAGCTTTATCACCATTAGGCAGGATCGCAAGTGTAGATCACTCGAACTTACAGTTAGGTTAAATATAAAAATATCGTAATTTTGCCCTCTATGAATAAGAGCGTCGAAATACAGGATCTGGGAAATAAAGATTATAAACAAACCTGGGACTATCAGGAACAATTGTTTAAAAGCATTGTAGATACAAAGATCAAGAATAGGAGAGAAGATGCCGGATTGGGAACCAACAATTACTTTTTATTTGTTGAGCATCCGCATGTATATACACTTGGCAAAAGTGGCGATATGTCGAATTTGTTGGTGGATGAAGCGCAATTAAAAGCTAAAAATGCATCCTTTTATAAGGTAAATCGTGGGGGAGATATAACCTACCATGGTCCGGGACAAATTGTGGGGTACCCAATTTTAGATCTGGATAATTTTTTTACTGATATTCATAAGTATCTTCGCTTTTTAGAGGAAATGATCATTCTAACCTTAGCGGAATATGGATTAAAAGCTGAGCGCAGTCCGGGAGAAACAGGCGTTTGGTTGGATGTCGGCACACCATTTGCGCGTAAAATATGTGCGATGGGAGTTCGTGCCAGTCGTTGGGTAACCATGCACGGTTTTGCATTGAATGTCAATGCCAATTTGGGTTATTTTGATTTAATGATTCCCTGTGGTATTCGTGGTAAAGCGGTGACTTCTTTAAATGTTGAGTTAGGTAAACAAACCGTTGACGAAGCAGAGGTTAAAGAAAAACTGCTCAAACATTTTGCACATCTTTTTGAGGCTGAATTAAAACAAAAAACCGAAGTTTAAGCTTCGGTTTTTTTGTAGACTAATGACTAGTGATTTGAAATTTAAATATTAGTATTTAACCCATCCAAAGATAACCGCTTGTGATTCTCCAATTCCTTCAGGATTTGTTCCTGGATTGGTTTCATAAGGAGTATAAGAAATCATGATTTCCCAACCGTAAGCACCTTCAAAGTTCCCGGAGCTAGATTCACCCTGGTAGGTGCCGTATCTGTAAAACCAGGAATTCCCCATTTCATCATAATTGAAGGGGTTGTTTTGTGCTTCAACCACTAATTTATCCGATTCTACAAGATAAAAACCTGATCCATATCCTGAATAATCAGGCGCACAGAAAACGGGATAGTATTCTGAATAGACATTTTTTCTTAACCACTTGCCGGAAGCGTAGGTTAAACCTGTTACACCAACTAGGTTGCTAAGGCATTCGTTAGGATCAGCATCAGGTGGCGCAAATGGACCAAAGCAAGGAACAAATTCACCAGGTTGACAAGATTCGCCTCCAATTGGAACAAATTGTAAATTATAATTTAAAAACATTAAAACTGGATGCCATCGACTACGAGATCTGCTCAAATTTTCGTTTTTTAAAAACTCCTCACCAGGGCCAGCCTTGAATTTAATAATATCAGATTCTGACATTCTATTCGCAATAATTTCCGGTATTTCAGGGATCTCATATTCCAAAACTAACTGATCGGAATATTCGGGTTCAACAATGTTTTCTTTCTCGCAAGAAATAAATAATACGCTGAGAAAGAGTAGACTCGAAAATAAAAATGAAACTCTCATGACTTTTTGATTTTTACTTAAAGTTCTGGAGTTCTTTTGAAAAAGTAATATTTCTAAGTCCCAATTTCTTACTTCTGTGTACTCGAATAATTATCTTTCGTCAATTCACTCGGGCGGATTCCAAACTCGTCATAAAAACTATTACTAAAGTGTGCAGGATTTTTAAATCCAACCTCAAAAGTAACTTCAGAAACATTGAGAGAGCCATTAAGAAGCAAATGATGAGCATAATAAAGTTTTAACTGCTTTAAATATTTATAAATGCTGGTATTTGTTAGTGCCTTAAATTTCTTGTACAATTGTGTCCTGCTCATACCCATTTGTTTACATAAATCCTTAACTTCAAGTTCTTCCTCTATAATATACTTCCTTAGATGCTCATGTATCCGGTTCATGAAATCATCAGTATTTTCAGGAAGTTCTTTTTTAAAATATTGAGCTGGAAAATTCGAATAGTGTTCTTGTATACTATTTCTATGTTGAATCAGATTTTTAATTTTTATAGTCAGTTCTTCTTTGTTAAAAGGCTTTGGCAAGTATTCATCTGCACCAAACTTTAACCCTTCTAGTTTTGATTTCAAATCTGCTTTAGCTGTTAATATAATTACAGGAATATGGTTGGTACGTAGATCAGATTTTAACATTTTCAATAATTCAAACCCATTCATTTCTGGCATCATGACATCGCTGATAATAATATCCGGCAAAATTTTAATAGCTAATTCAAAACCAACACGACCATTTTCTGCATGAAAAATTTTAAACTGCTTACCCAAAACAAAACAAATAAAATCAGCCATTTCAATGTTATCTTCAACTATGAGTATTGTGTCACCTTGAGATAATTGATCATTTTCCTTGACGGGAATTTCGTTGTTTTTATGAACCCATTTAGATTGAATTTCAATTTTGGGAGCATTTTGGAGTAAAGGAAATAATAATTTGAAAGTTGATCCTATATTTTTCTTACTGATTAGTTCAATATCTCCTTTCATCACGTCCATGTATTCCTTAACGATCGACAGACCAATACCAGTCCCTTCTACATAACTATCATCATATTGCGGGATTTGGTAGAACTTGTCAAATATATATTGGATTTTATCTTCCGGGATTCCAATCCCTGTGTCCTTAATAGATACTGAGAATATTGGTTTTTGAAATATACCTTTCCTTTGTTCTTTATCCTCAATTTTAAGAATGACATCAATATGTCCTCCTTTCCTTGTGTTTTTTATTGCGTTGCTCAACAAATTATCTATAATTTGCTCAAACTTTTCAATGTCCAGATCTGCCTCAATTGTATCAATACAATTTGTATTTAACCTAATGCCTCTAACATGAGTTAGTGATTCATAAGAAGATGTAATATGATATAATAGTTTACCTACATCAACATTACTAAGATTCAACTCGATAGTACTTGATTCTATCTTAGACAAATTCAACATTTGATTTACTAACTTTAGTAGTTTATTTGAATTGTTCAGAATTGAATTAACTAGTTTCGGGTGATTGTTTCCTTCCTCCAATGCATTGGCCGAACCCATTATTAAAGTGAGAGGGGTTCTGAATTCATGTGAAATATTTGTATAAAATTGATTTTTAATTGAATTTATCTCAGTCAGTTTTTTCTTTTCTGCTTCCTGGAATTGTGTTTTTTCCTTAATATATGTTGAGATAAAAGACATCAATGAAAAGGACATCCAAATAATATTTATACTTAAGAAAGTAAAGTTAATTTTTGGCGTCATGCTCGGATGAAGACTTATGTAAGGCTTTAACACGATTGCCATCAAAATCGTAATCGCATAAATAATAAATAGTGAATTGGACCACTTAACTTTCTCCATTAAAACCGAAGACATTCCCGCAGTTAACCCTACAATAAATATACCGCCACAGTTCTCAAGACCACCGCATAAAAGGATGAATATACCTGATGTTAAAATGATTCCTACAAGAAAATAAAAATTATATTTCTCAATATTAGGATGGCTATAAAGCGGTAAAATTATAAAATATTGAGCTATTAAAGCAATTCCAAAATAACCAATTATGTATGCATGAAGAATGAAAGCAAGTATGGTAAGTATTACTATGGCAATTAACGAAAAAACGGCCCAACTGAATAATAATTTTTTTCGCGACAATTCTTTTTCACTGATTCCTGGGAATTCAAGGAATTCATCTAACTTATTTGATATGGTATTAAACCACTTGGACACTTGTCAGGCTTTATTAAATTTAATCAAAAAATGATTGTCAAATGAAAAAAGAAAGGTATTTATAAAAAATAAAGCTGCGATATCATGAAAATAGGTCTATGGATTGCTATCACGATTACGTTTTTTATTGCTCCTTATAATGGAAATAATGCAGCAAATAAAAAACAATAAGAAGAACTAAAACAAAAAACCATCACGTTATAGCATGACGGTTTTTATACAAGGTGTATTTAAAATTTAATTTGACAGCTGTGTCAATTCAGAATAACCCAATAGTTTTCCATTTTTATTGTAGGTTTCAGATTTTACCATGCCAACACCTTCTGCGATCCAGTCCTTTGCCATATTGGTTTGCTTGAGACCCATTTTAACTTCGGTGGTGTATGAGATCACATAACAGTCGAAAGTTCCGGCCGTCGTAGTAACAGATTCTTTGGCATCGACCTTTCTGTCCATTAATTGCATGGTCATATTCATATTGATACCTCCCATTTTTATAGTCATGGTCATATCAGCATCTTTTAAGATCCTGTCCAACAGACAGGTTATTAGGGATTTCAATATTGGTTCCGGTAATATCCAATTCCATATCCTTATATTGCTCGAGTAGTTCAGGACTTATCAGGGAATTAAAATCTATTGAAATAGCATCGTTCTCACAGGTAATATTGTAATTGGTGGTTGTCACTTCTTTTCCTTTATCATCATAGATCTTTGTGTTGAAAGTCGCTGTATTATCAGCGACATTTGTAATATTATAATCTACAACTGATGCCTTTTTACCTTTTTTATCATAACTGGTAATTTGAAATGTCTTGCCTTCAATAAAAGGATAATATTTACTGCAGGAGTTTTGGCTATAGCCTGTAGTGCCAATAAACAAGGCACTTAGATAAACTAAAAATAATTGTTTCATGATTTTATTGTTTTATAAATTCTACACGTCTGTTTTGTGCCTTACCTTCAGTAGTCGAGTTATCTGATACAGGAGCAGATTCCCCTTTTCCATCGGTCGTTAATCTGTTACCGGAGATCTTATAGATGTCAATTAAAGCACTTTTTACAGCTTCTGCTCGTGCCTTTGATAATTTTAAATTGGCATCATCTGTACCGTCAGCATCTGTATGACCAACAATTAAAAGGTTAATAGTCTCATCCTGCAATAGTACTTGTGAAATTTGCCTTACGATGCCCAGTGATTGAGGTTGTATATTGGCAGAGCCGGAATCGAACAAAATACCATTTGTCGATATTTTTCCTTCAGAAATTAGCTGTCTTCTTAAGTCTACTCCACCTTCGGCTACTTTTAAATTACTTATAAATATTCGCTCTTCTCCATCTTTAAAATTATTGATATGGAATTTCAAGTATTTAAGCACATCCAGTTCCTGAATAAATCTGGGGATGTCGACATATTTAACTTCGTTGATCCACAACCTGTAACGGTTTTTAGTAACCGAAATGGAAATATGTGGTTTGTTTAAAACTTCATCTCTTATGTCGGCCTTAATATCTGTATTAATGGCACCAACGCCACGATTAAAGTAATTCTTTACCCGAAGCGAAAAAGCACCATACTGCCCGAAAGGAATTTCAGTTTGAGCAAAGTGGTTAGTGCCATTGTTAAATGCATTACTATCACTTAATATAACATACATTCTGGCCGTGGATGAGGTCTGCCGCCCAAGTCCTTGGGCAAGCACATCAAATTCAATAGTATAATCTTCCGGCAGATCTTTGACATCCGGCACATAGAAAACACCATAACCGGATTTAAGTTCAAACCATTTGCCTTCAACATTATTAACACTTACAACCTCTCCGGTTGCATTGGTATTCCATTTACTTGGGAAATCACCAATAAAATCTTGTGAAAAATCATCAAAGAACAGTTGCTTATCTCCTGGGACAAAATCAAATTTACTGTACACTTCAAGATCATCAGAGATATTGGAATTAATGTCTTCCATACTTTGATTATTGCCTTGTGTGGTTTTAGGTGAATCGTTTGGGAGATCGACAGAAGGTACTCTGGATATTCTTTTTGTTGGATTTATCATCAGGATCCAAAATAGAATCCATTCCCTTACTGGTTTCTTTTTCTACCTTTTGCTCAAGCTTTCGCTCAACAGTTCGTTCAGCTCTCTTTTTTAGTTTTTTTAAAAGTTGGGCATTAGTCTGGGGTGCACAAAAAACGATAGCGATAAGAAGTAAGATCGCTTTAATTGGATTAGCGGTTGGTAACATAGATAAACTAAAAATAATTGTTTCATGTTATTAATGGATTAATGAATACTAAAGTTAAAAAAATATATTCACATTTTACATTATTCATTGAAAGTGAATAGATTTTATTTTTAGCAGTATTTAAATGGTCATGCGTAAAATTCGAAAGTTTTTTATGCCTCGCTATAGCTTATGTATCAATATGTATAAGATATGTAACATTAAGGAACTAAATAGCGAAATTATCAAAACAGAGTAACTCTGTTTTGATAATTTATAAAGTCCTAAAATAGAAGGATGTTGCTATAATAAATAAACTAAGATCTCACCTGTAACTCACCACTTGACAGAGCCTTTTCATAATTGGCAATAACCCAGTTCTTGTGGTTAAAGAATTTTTTGCCATCGGCTCGTTCCAGTTTAACATCTATTCTTCCATATTTATTTTCAAGAACTTCAGTAACAACAACTTCTAAATTATAGACGCTTTTATATGAAGCAACGTTACCTCTTTTGACTAAAAAATTTAATCTTGGAAAACCAATGTAATTGTATTTCTCACCTTTATTTTTTTTAATGACCAGAATGTCACCAACTTTAGGTTTTTCTTGTATGGAACTATTAGTGTTTCCAAGCGTGAAAATAGAAAATGCTATAAATGTGATAAAAGTAATAGAAAGACTTTTCATGATGCTTAAATTGAATAATTAATAATAATGACCATTCAAAAATAAATATTAAGCAAAATTCTTAAAAATATTTAACTAATATTTAAGAATCTAATCAAGGAAGGGCCAGTTAATTCATTTGATACATAACAACACTCTTACTGTCTCCTTTTACCACAAGTTCCAGATTTCTGTCCTTATCAAGATTATCCAATTCCGGAGTAGAATTTCCATAGATCGGAAAATTAGGTATCAACTTAGCTTGACTGTCGAACAGGTAGGTTTTGTGTGATTGCAGATCGGTTAATCCGACGTAAATTTTATCGTTTAAATAGAATATTTTGGGAGCCGTATAATTTCCAAAGTCAAGATCCTCTTCATTAGCTTTTATCTTTAGTTTATTATCTGCTAATGAAACCAAAGTCTTGCTGGTTGTAGTAAAATAATGATTTGCCGGTAACAAAAGATTTTTATAATTAACCCTTCCTTTTTGATCTACCTGGACCAATTGCCCTTTTGTATTGGTGAAACTGAAATAATTTTGATAGATATAGATCTCGTTATCAGAAAAATCGAATTCCTGTTTTACATGTACCCGGGTTTTTCCAAGTCGGTCAAGTATGATCAACCTTTTACCAGATGCAAATACAATATAATCCTTGGTTCCAATCCTAAAATGTTTGGGTTGTGTGATGATAGTATTATTTGCTTTATTAAATTTAAAACCCCTTATCGTTTTTCCTTTAATATCAATCATCAATGTCTCGTTACCCTGAACCACAAAGAATCTATACTTCTTCCTATTGTCATAATCAAAAACTGATAATGGTTGTGTGATGTCATCATTAAATTTTATAGGAAATGGGCTGACATCATTGCCGTTTCTGTCAAGCAAATAAATGTGCTTTGTAGTAGAGAATGCCAGTTGAAGCCTTCCGTTTTTATAAATATCTATTTGTTCAATTTTACCCAAAACAGGGCCATGGAGTTGTTTTTTCCACAACACTTTGCCACGGTTAGAAATAAGATACAGGTTATTTTTTACATCTTGTACAATGATCTCCTTTTGACCGGTCCTGTGGTTTTTTACAATTTGTGGTGAATTTAAGATTTCGTCGTCCAGAACAATATTGAATTGTTGGGTTATACTACCCTTATTGACTTTTGATCTGTTCTTTTGGATGATCCCATTTACATGGGCAAAGGAATTGTCATTGACAAATTGAATGGCAGAAAATCCGTAATTTTTTAAATTTAAATTTTTTAAACCCTTTTTATATTTTTCGGCTATATTTTCAGATAGAACAACAGGCAGATTTTGATTATTGGCAACAAATAACATTGAAGATTCATCACTTAAATATGGCATATTTTGCTTGTAAATATCAGAATCGCTTAAGGTCGTTTTATTTTGATAACCGGATACTATTTTAGTCAGCAGGTCCTCGCTATTACTAAAGATCACGATATCATTTAAGATAAGGTATTTGTCAACATCATTATTTACAAATGGGCTTAAAACCGATTTAAAGAGTGCTTTATCACTAAAATCATAAATATTGATTTCCCTAAAGTTATTGATCACAGCTTGTTCACTTAATAAAGCATCTTTTGTTTCAATGATATCACTTGAAAATAATGCTATTGCAGTATCCTCTTTACTTGAAACAACACCTATTTCAGTGATATTTTTAAAAATACCTGTTTGAAGGCTGTCTATGTTATTGTTCGATCTGAATTCCTTTAAATTCTGATTGAAAGTTTTAAAATCATCAAAAGTTAAGCTTAGAAATCCATCAGAGTCAATTGGAGTAATTTCTCCTGTCCTATTTTGCTGTGGAACGGTATTGTTAAAAACATTGATAAGTTTAGGAAGAGTGTTTGTCACTGTGGCAACACCATTAACCAGAATTTGATCCTGCTCAAGGCTAACATCTAACGAAAGCCAATTGGCGATATTGCTTGCTTTAATTGACTTAAAATCATAAAGACTATCTAACAACGGAGTTGCAGTTTCAGTATTAATAAATAAAGAAACTGAGCTTTCAGCATTACTGGATTTTAGTAACGTGTTGAAATACGGATTTATGTCTTTCTTTCTTGATGAGATAGCATCAAGAATTGCTTTTGATGTAGAAGCAATCATAAAACTATCGACAGTTTTTTTATAAAAGATTTCTTCCGGTTCTTGCAATGAGTCATTTTCTGTCAGGTCACTGCTTAAAGATGAAATAATACTAAAATTTTGATCACTTGAAATACAAATGATAGCTTCATTTTTAATATTTAACCCATCAAATTTTTTGAGTTCTGTCTTAAGATTCTCAAATAGATTCTCTTCGGATAGAATATTCAACAAACCATTGTTTTTTATATCGCTTTCCAGGGTTTCAAGACTACTGGTTTTAAATATAATGGCTGAATTAGTCGGAATGAGATCGGTAAGGACTCTGTCTTTTTTTGATCTTTGAGTACAATTACTTAATAAAATAAAAATACAAGTAAAAGCAAGAAATTGTCTCATATAGTGATATGGTTTCAACAAAGGTAAAAAACTTAGAATTTAAATGATAGCTGATCTGGTAAAAGCCTGAAACTTTTTCGGTGGTATTTGGTGATCCCATATTTTTTTATGGCCTCCCTGTGCTCAACAGTTGGATAGCCTTTGTTCTGCTTCCAATTATAAATTGGGAATTCCTCGTGTATCTTTATCATATATTCATCTCTAATGGTTTTGGCCAATACCGAAGCCGCAGCAATACTTAAAAATTTAGCATCTCCCTTAATGATGGTTTTGTACGGAATTTGTTTGAATGGTTTAAAACGATTGCCATCAACAATAATAAAATCTGGAAATTCAGATAGTTTTTCTATAGACTTATGCATCGCTAAAATAGAAGCATTCAGAATGTTTAAAGTATCAATATCTTCGGGATGAACGTGGGAATAGGCAAAACATATTGATTCAGCTTCAATTATTGGTTTTAAATGGTCTCTATTCTTTTCAGAAAGTTGTTTGGAATCGTTTAAAATTTCATTGGTAAATGTATTAGGCAAAATAACAGCGGCTGCTGTTACAGGTCCTGCCAAGCAGCCTCTGCCTGCTTCATCTGTGCCGCATTCTAATTTAACCGTCGAGAATTTTAATTTTAACCCCAATTTGTTAAAGTTTATTCAAAAATACATGAATTTTTTTATCATAAGTTCAAGGAATTGGATAAACAAAATTTCATGGATTAGCGAAGCGATTACATCTACAAAAAGTAATTCTGTATTCTTTTCTCAATAGAATTAACTTTTTTTTAGATGAAAATTAATATTTTAATGTAATCTTTTGCGTTTTAAAACTTTAATATACTTTTGCTCAACACAAAAAGGATAATGGTCAAAAAGGTTTTTTTAATTCTACTATTTTTAGTTCCAATAACATTTCAGGCCCAAATAACAGATAAACCTGTTTTGACTAAAAAAAAGGAATTGATCGATCAAAGAAGTTCAGAAGGCGATACTTCTAAATATTCCTCAAGAAGTACTTCCAATGCCAAAATAAAAAGCCCAGTTTCTAAAATCACGGACTATAAAATCATTTCATTCAAAAATGATACAACTTATGTGGACACAACATTGACAATTCAAAAGGAGTATAAATATAATTATTTGCGAAAGGACAATTTTAATTTGATTAGCTTCTCCAATTTGGGACAACCCTATAATACATTGAGCGAAGATTTTATATCTACCAGGACTATGCCTGATTTTGGTGCCAGGGCAAAGCATTTTAACTTTATGGAAATTGAGGATATAAATTACTATTATGTTCCCACGCCTTTAACAGAGTTAATGTATAGAACGGCTTTTGAGCAAGGACAGTTGCTCGATGCTTTCTTTACAGTCAACACATCCAAGCAATTCAATTTTTCAATAGCTTATAAAGGACTTAGGTCATTGGGAAAATATCAGCATATCCTGACAAGCACTGGTAACTTCAGATTTACAACTAATTACAAGACCAGGAATAATAAATATAATCTTAAGGCACATATTGTAATGCAGGATGTTTTCAATGAGGAAAATGGCGGCCTGAAAGATAGTGATATTGAAAATTTTGAATCCGGAAATCCTGAGTATCTGGATCGTTCTATTTTTGATGTCAATTTTGAAAATGCCGAAAATATAATTCGAGGAAGACGATTCCATTTAGATCATTCATATACTTTGATAAAACAAGAAGACTCCCTGTCAAAAAACGAATTGAAGTTTATTAACATACTTTCTGTGGTTGATAAATACTACCAATTTGAACAAAGTACTCAAAACAGTTACTTTGGAGATTCTTTTAAAAGTTCAAATCTATTTGACAAAGTAACATTTGATGAATTTTTTGGATCGCTTGGAGTAAGCTATTCGAATAATATAGTAGGTGATTTAGGATTTGCTTTTAATTATACAAATTATAATTATGGCTATAATAGCCTCGTGGTCCTGGACCAGTCCAATATTACAAACAGACTTATAGGTAATGTACTTGGTTTTAAAGCCAATTACAATAGATCTTTTAAAAAGTTTGATCTCTCAGGTGAATTAGGTTCAAATATTTCCGGAGATTTCACCGGAAATTTTTTAATGGCAAAAATAAATTATGCAATGGACGAATCGAACAGCATTCAATTGCAGCTTAATTCCAACTCAAGAGCACCCAATTATAATTATCTATTGTATCAAAGCGACTACATTAACTACAACTGGCAAAATGATTTTAATAATATTCGGACGAATCAGTTTTCAGCTGTTTTAAAGTCAAAAAAACTTTTAAATCTGTCGGCAGATTTTACAACCATTGACAACTATACATATTTTCAAAAGAATAGCGAAGGCTTGGTAAGACCATTTCAAAACAGTAGTACAATTACATACTTAAGAGTAAAGGCAAATAAAGAGATAAGGTATAAAAACTTTGCTCTGGATAATACAATCATGTATCAAAATGTAAAGGATGATGAACAATCATTTAACGTACCTGAGGTAATTGCACGCAACACATTATATTACTCAAATCACTTGTTTAAAAAAGCTCTGTATCTGCAAACAGGAATTACCCTTAATTATTTT
The DNA here is from genome assembly GCA_963722665.1 of uncultured Flavobacteriaceae bacterium. Lineage (GTDB taxonomy): Bacteria > Bacteroidota > Bacteroidia > Flavobacteriales > Flavobacteriaceae > Site-B1. Next base: position 357 of record CAVRNW010000006.1, on the reverse strand, counting down.
ACTAAATATAGTATGAATGCCTATGATCCGCTTTTATCAGAATTCTATACTCAGAATGACACCCAATTAGGTAATTTTCCAAGATTGGATTTCTTCATAAATGCCAAGATCCGTCAAACCAGGATCTATTTAAAAGCAGAACATTTCAACTCGTCCTGGACAGGATATAATTATTATTCTGCACCAAATTATCCGTATCGGGATTTTATAGTTCGATTCGGACTTGTTTGGAATTTCTTTTTATAGTATTTGGGCGTTACCTTTCGCATTAGCTCAAGGTCAGGCTTTTCGCTTTATCTTTCTCACACTAAATTTTATTTCGCATGAGAAAGGATATCACTTCAATCCTTAACGCAA
>CAVRNW010000005.1:0-16134 GCA_963722665.1 uncultured Flavobacteriaceae bacterium | reverse complement strand
ATATTTTGATGCTTTATCAATCTGTAATTTCTTTGTAAAAAGCATATTACTATTATGAAATAATTACAAAGATTTATGGTGGGATATCTGAAATACAAAAAAATCTTTATATAAATCGAATTGATATCAGGTTAATAAAATTAAACCGTTAAGAACGGATAATTAATATAATTGTTAAACTTAAAAAATTATTAACAAAAACTAACATTTATCAGAACCTTTAATTTGATAAAGTCGTAAATTTGCACCTTAATTAATTCAAATATATAATGGACTACAGAATTGAAAAGGACACAATGGGAGAAGTTAAAGTTCCTGCTGATAAACTTTGGGGAGCTCAAACAGAACGTTCAAGAAACAATTTTAAAATAGGACCACCTGCTTCCATGCCTTTGGAAATAATTTACGGATTTGCATACTTAAAGAAAGCTGCTGCATATACTAATTGCGAATTAGGGGTTTTACCAATTGAAAAACGTGATCTGATAGCAAAAGTTTGCGATGAGATCTTGAATGGAAAACATGATGATCAATTTCCTTTGGTGATATGGCAGACTGGTTCCGGGACGCAAAGCAACATGAATGTTAATGAGGTGATAGCTAACAGAGCCCATCAAATAGCAGGAAAAGTTGTAGGTGAAGGCGAAAAAACAATTCAACCTAATGACGATGTAAATAAATCCCAGTCCTCTAACGATACTTTTCCTACCGGAATGCATATTGCTGCCTACAAAAAGGTTGTAGAAACTACTATTCCGGGAGTAAGACAATTAAGAGACACTTTAAAAAAGAAAGTCCGAAGAATTTAAAAATGTAGTCAAGATAGGTCGTACACATTTAATGGATGCAACTCCACTAACTCTTGGTCAGGAATTTTCCGGTTACGTATCTCAATTGGATCATGGAATTATTGCTTTAGAAAATACATTACCTCATTTAAGTGAAATAGCGCTTGGTGGAACAGCCGTTGGAACTGGATTGAACACACCGAAAGGCTATGCCAAACGAGTTTCCGAATTTATAGCTGAATTTACCGGGTTACCATTTATTACAGCTAAAAACAAATTTGAAGCCTTAGCCGCTCATGATGCTTTTGTTGAAACACACGGCGCATTAAAACAGTTGGCTGTTTCTTTAAATAAAATTGCCAATGATATACGAATGATGGCCTCAGGACCTCGTTCAGGTATAGGTGAGATCATTCTTCCAGCCAACGAACCGGGAAGTTCAATTATGCCGGGGAAAGTAAATCCAACACAATGTGAAGCTTTAACAATGGTTTGTGCTCAGGTCATGGGGAATGATGTGGCCGTTTCTGTTGGTGGAACCCAAGGACATTATGAATTGAATGTGTTTAAGCCGGTTATGGCAGCTAACCTTTTACAATCGGCACAATTAATTGGTGATGCATGCGTAAGCTTCGATATTAACTGTGCTGTCGGGATTGAACCAAATCACGAGGTAATAAAAGAATTATTGAACAATTCTTTGATGCTGGTCACAGCCCTAAATACTAAAATTGGCTATTACAAAGCTGCTGAAATTGCAAATACAGCGCATAAAAACGGGACAACTCTTAAAGAAGAAGCCATCAATTTAGGTTTTGTCACTGCTGAAGAATATGACCAATGGGTTAAACCAGAAGATATGGTAGGCAATTTAAAATAGTTTATATTGTGATATGAAAAGAAAAACACTAACTACCCTAGCGATTTTAATGAGTTTAATTGCAATTGGGCAAACAACATTCAACAAAACACAAACCATAACATTAACTGGTACAGAAGGTGATGCACCATATCCAATTGCGTCAGGTGATATCGACAACGATGGTTATAATGACATTGTTCTGGGCACTTATTTTGGCGGAGCTATTTTTTGGTTCAAAAATGACGGATTTGGTAATTTTACACAACAACCCATTGTAACAAATAATTTAGCTAGAGTAATTGATGTTGTTTTGGTTGATATTAACGGAGATTCTACTTTAGATATTTTAGCGACTTCATTTACAGATGATAAGTTAGTATATTATCCTAATATCCTGTCGAATCCTGGAACATTTGGTTCAGAAATCACTATAGCCTCTGCGATAGATGGTGCTACAGATGTTGATGTCGTTTTATTGAATGGAGATAGTTTTTTAGATGTTGTGGTCTCAGCTTTTGAGGCTGACAAAATAGTATGGTTTGCAGGTAATGGCGATGGTACTTTTGGAACAGAAATCATGATGATCAATTCGATTGTTAAACCCGGAAGTTTTGATCTGAAGGACATAGATACAGATGGCGACCTTGACTTAGTTGTGGCTAACGCCATAAATATTGATAATGAACCTGGTTTGAATACAAGTGTGGTTGAGGTTTTTTTTAATTCAGGATTGACTTTTACAAAGGATACAAATTCTGTAACCAATGACAAAGATTACCTATTTAATGTTTTTTTTGAAGATATTGACGCTTCTAATAATGAAGGGATCACATTGGATATCCTGGCTACTGACATTTTCGGCAATCTTGCACATTATAACAGGAATGCTTCCGGAAATTATGATGAAACCATTATTTCTTCAACAATTGCAAATCCCGCCTCAGTAGGTTTTTATGATCTAGATATTAGTGGAGACGGCCTTAAAGACATTATTCTTTCGAGCGGTTCTCCTGGAGTGGGTAACGACATAGTGTGGTTCAAGAACAACGGCTCAGGAAGCTTTTCGACAGAAAGCGTCATAGATGCAAGTCAGAGTAATACTTATAATTTTACTGTGGACGATTTTGATAATGATGGTGATCTGGATATTGCAACCGCAGCTTATGGTAATGATCAAATCAGCATCTTCAATAATCAGAAATTTGTATTGAGCACCGAAGAATTTCAAGTTGAAAGTTTTCGAATTTATCCCAATCCGGTAAGCGACTATTTACGATTTGATACAACAGTTTTGAATGAAGCTGGATATTCGATATATACTGTCCTTGGCATTAAGATTAATGAAGGTATGTTGAGCACAAATCCGAGCATCGATGTAACTCAATTGAATTCAGGAATATATTACTTGCAACTAAACGATTCAGGAAAAGTTTATAAATTCATAAAAAACTAAAATGCCGATAAATAATTTATCGGCCTTGTAATTATTTGAAGTTATGAAATCAATTTATACGATTGCTTTGCAATTTCAATTTCCTCATTGGTAGGAATCACTAATAATTTTACTTTAGAATCAATAGTACCTACATCAATAATTTTACGAGCTTTTACATTGTTAGCTTCCAAATCCATCTTAATTCCTAAATAATCCATGTCCTCGCAAATCATTTTACGTAATAAAATTGAATTCTCACCTACTCCAGCCGTGAATACGATTCCATCTAATCCATTCATAGCAGAAGCGTATGCTCCAATGTATTTTTTTACTCTATAAGCAAACATCAATAATGCCAATTGGCAGTTTTTATTACCCTTTTCTGCTTCACCTTCAATATCACGTAAATCACTAAAACCTGTTAATCCTAGTAGTCCACTCTGTTTTTGAAGCATAGTATCTACTTCATCTAAAGAATAACCTAAAGAATTAACCAAATAGAAGATAACGGATTGGTCAATATCACCACTTCGTGTTCCCATTATTAAACCATTCATTGGTCCAAAACCTAAAGAATGGTCAATACTTTTACCATTTTTAACTGCAGTTATACTACAACCATTACCTAAATGAATGGTTATTAATTTATCCGTTCTGTTTGGGCAAGTTTCAATTGCTTTTTCTGATACATACTTATGACTTGTACCATGAAAACCGTATAAGCGAATTTTATGTTCCTCTAAAAATTCATTGGGAATAGCATATTTATAAGCCTCTACAGGAATAGTTTGATGAAAAGCTGTATCAAATACTGCTATTTGTTTAGCCGAAGGAAAAATAGTTTCAGACACCTCAATTCCTTCATAATTAGGAGGATTATGCAATGGTGCTAGCTCAAAGAATTCCTTGATTTTATCTTTAACTGATTGGTCAATAATGGTTGTATCAGAAAATGTATTGCCTCCATGAACCACTCGATGACCAACAGCATGAATTTCATTTTCATTTTTAATGACACCAATTTCTTTATCCATTAACATGCCCGCTATCTTTTCTAAACCAACTGTATGATTGGGAATGCTGTCAACTTTTTCAATTTTATTGATTTCAGATTTAAAATGCAGTTTTGCATTTTTTAATCCAATACGTTCTACCATTCCAGAACATATAACTTCCTGCGAAGGCATTTCAATTAACTGATATTTGATGGATGAACTACCTGAATTTATTACTAATATATTCATTTAAATTCCTTGTGCTTGAATAGCCGTTATTATAACCGTATTAAAAATATCATCTACTGTACAACCTCTACTTAGATCGTTCACAGGTTTGTTCAATCCCTGCAGCATTGGTCCAATTGCCAGGGCACCGGTTTCACGCTGAACTGCTTTGTAGGTGTTGTTTCCTGTGTTTAGATCAGGGAATATCAATACTGTTGCCTGACCTGCAACTTCAGAATCGGGCATTTTGCTTTTTCCAACTCCCATATCAACAGCCGCATCATATTGAATTGGTCCCTCAATTTTAAGATCAGGTCGCTTTCTTTTTACTATTTCTGTAGCTGTTCTAACCTTTTCAACATCTTGTCCCTTACCTGAAGACCCTGAAGAATATGACAACATGGCTATTTTTGGTTCAATACCAAAAGCAAGGCTGGATTCTGCCGAAGAAATTGCTATTTCTGCCAATTCCTCAGCATTTGGATTAGGGTTTATGGCACAATCACCAAATACTGAAACTCTATCTTCTAAACACATAAAAAATACGGAAGACACAACATTAATTCCAGGTTTCGTTTTAATAAATTGTAAAGCTGGTCTTATGGTGTGCTGAGTAGTATGTGCGGCACCTGAGACCATACCATCGGCATGTCCTTTATAAACCATCATAGTGCCAAAATAGGACACATCAGACATGATATCAAAAGCCATCTCAAGTGTAATATTCTTGTGTTTTCTTAATTCATAAAAGGTCTTGGCATAGAATTTATAATTTGGAGACTCTGTTGGATTAATAATATTAGCTTTCCCTAAATTTATATTAAGCTTTTCTGCTTTTTTAAGAATGTCTTCAACATCACCCAGTAAAGTAATTTCAACAATATCAACTTCTAAAAGTCTTGCTGCTGCTATTAATATTCGTTCGTCTTCTCCTTCCGGCAAGACAATATGTTTACGGTGTTGTTTTGCTCTTTCATGTAAATTGTATTGAAACATTCGAGGAGTTATTCCATCTGCTACAAATTCAATAAACTTATCTGCCAGTTTTTCCTTGTCCACAAAGGCATCAAATGTACTTAATGAGATCAGAATCTTTAATTTATTACCTGCATATATTTGAGGCCTAATTGACCCAATTTGGGTAGCAACTAAATAAGTGTTCTGTTTTGTGGATATTATTGGAATAATATTGGATAAACCATCTATTAATCTCAAAATAGTTGGTTCCGGGACCAGGCCACCTGTTAGAACTATTCCGGCTATTTTTGGATAATTAGACGAAATATTTGCTTGTAAGGCTCCTAAAATAATATCTGCTCTATCTCCCGGAGTTATGATCAGGCAATTTTCGTCTAGATGTTCCAGATAGTTTCGCAATTGCATGGCTCCTACTTTAAAGCTGCTTATCTGGTTGGTTAAATAGTCGTGACCAAATAAGACTTCGGCATCCAATGCATTAACAATTTCATTTAAAGTAGGATTACTTAATGAATCTATCCTAGGTATGACACTTACTAAGACATCATCAGGTATATTTTTAGAAATTCCTTCTTTAACTAATTCTATATTCTCTTTTTTAATTTTATTAGCAACGATCGCCAATACCTCTACTTCTTTATCCATGAAAGAATCATAGGCTATATGCAGATCACCAATAAACTCTTCCATATTTTTTCCTACACCACTGGAAACTATTAAAGCAGGAATTCCTAAATTTTTAGCAATAAGGATATTTGCATCCAACTCAATAGCAGAACCTTCTCCGGAGAAGTCAGTACCTTCAACCAAAACAAAATCAGATTTTTCTTCAAGACGTTTATACTTTTCAATTATAATGTCAATGATCTTTCCATCTTGGTTACGATTCCTCATTTTTACAAACTCACTCCTTGTAAGGGCGAAGGCTTCGTCATGAGTTATTTTAAGGTCAAAATGTGAAATGACCGTATGAATATGATTATCTAATTTATGATTTTTGGTATCATCGATTATAGGGCGGAAATAACCTACTTTTGGAGTCCTTCCCAATAGCATTCTCATCAAGCCTAATGTTATTAAAGATTTCCCACTATTTGGCTCACTGGTAGCTATATAAATAGCTTTATTCATTCGTGTAAATTTTAATTGCAAATATACTTTAAAAAATATCTGTTTTAAAGTAATAAAGATAGAAATATCAGACAATTACAGTGTTAATTCAAGATTTGTTCTATTGACAATAATTGGCACTTATTATTATAAAATAAAAGGTAAAACCAATGAAAATAAATTAAATATTTATATCTGGTAAAAAACACTTAATTTTACTTTATGACATTACTAATTACCAACATTAAGGAGCTGCTTCAAGTTAGAGATTTTGCTGTTAAAAAAGTTTCCGGAAAGGACATGAAAATACTTCCAAACATTAAAAACGCATATATATTAATTGAAGATGATTTGATCGTTGATTTTGGATCGATGGAGAATAGTGCTGGTATTTCTGCAGATAAAACATTAGATGTAACCGGAAAAATAGTACTTCCTGCATGGTGTGATAGTCATACGCATATCGTATTCGCCGGAAATCGGGAACAAGAATTTGTCGATAGGATCAATGGTTTGAGCTATGAGGAAATTGCCAATAGAGGAGGTGGTATACTTAATTCTGCCGAAAAACTTCAAAATACATCTGAAGATGATCTTTATGAGCAATCAGTGGTCAGGATCAAAAATGTAATGAAATTAGGCACTGGTGCCATAGAAATTAAATCTGGTTATGGTTTAACTCTGGAATCAGAATTAAAAATGCTTCGTGTCATCAAGCGAATTAAAAAGAACTTTCCAATAGAGGTACGTGCTACTTTTTTAGGTGCTCATGCATTGCCAAAGAAGTTTCAAAACAACAAAGAAGGCTACATCCAACTTATAACTGATGAAATGTTACCAAATATCAGTAAGGAACAATTAGCCAACTATATTGACGTGTTTTGTGAAAAAGGATATTTTTCTTTGGAAGATACCGAAAGGATACTTGCCGCGGGAAAGCAATATGATCTAATTCCCAAGATACATGTGAATCAATTCAACGCTTTTGGTGGTGTTGGTTTAGGTGTAAAATACAATGCACTGTCTGTTGATCATTTAGAGGAACTCAATAAAGAGGACATAGAAGCTTTATCAGGAAGCAACACAATGCCGGTTGCTCTGCCTTCATGTTCCTATTTTTTAAGCATCCCATATACACCTGCAAGAGAATTAATTGATGCTGGATTGCCACTGGCTCTGGCATCTGATTATAATCCGGGGTCTACTCCCAGTGGGAATATGAATTTTGTTGTAAGTACGGCCTGTATTAAAATGAGAATGACTCCTGAAGAAGCAATCAATGCGGCTACAATAAACGGAGCTTATGCCATGGGAATTGAAAACCAATATGGAAGCATCACTAAAGGGAAAAAAGCAAACTTGATCATAACAAAGGAAATCACTAATTATAATTATTTACCTTATGCTTTTGGCGATAATCATATCGATAAAGTTTTAATTAATGGAAATATGATATAATAAAAAACCCCAAGCATAACTTGAGGTTTTTTCAGCTTTATTATAATTGGGTTATTTAAGGGTAAACTCTGAAGTGGATACTAAATCCTTTTTGTTAAATACATTAACCATATATCTTCCTTTTTCAAATCCATTTTTATCCTTTGAGGCAACAAACTCGCATACGTTTAAGTTTCTTTGTTCGTAATTGAACTTGCTCACTACACTGTAATTAAGTGTTTTTTCGTCAAATTGAATTTGTTCGTTAACACCTATAACATTATTTTTTGGATCTATTACCTGTACATAAAGTTCCTGATCTCCAACTTCCACTAACTTGTTCTTAGCAACTGTAAAACAAACTCTAATTTTATCAGATCGACTTGCTCTTTCAGTTGGAATTAATTTACCAGAACTTCTTTCAATTACTCCAAATCCTTTTAATCCAACTGCAGAAAGAACTGAAGCATCCTCTACAACATTCGCCAATTGGGTATTTTGAACCAATAAAGAATCGGTAAATACATTTCTTTCAACCAGCTGCACTCTTGTGCTATCCAAAGTAGTAGCTAATAGCGAATTTTCAACTCTTAACTCATCATTTTGTGCTAATAAAACATCCATTTCTTTTTGAAGATTCGTAAATTTTTGTCTGTATCTCCATAATGAGCTCACGCTTGCCTGAGATGTTTTTAAAGAATCCATTAATCCTTGAATACGATCTTTTGCATCAAGTAATTTATCATTTGTTACTTCATTGTCACTGATTGCCGCATCGTACTGCGCTGCCATTGCGCTCAAATCATTCATGACCATTTGTTTTTCCTTAGTCAGTTGAGCTTCATTTTCTTTTTTGTCATTGTAAAGTTTAGAGGTATAAAAACCTGTCCCTAAAAAAAGTGCTATTAATATTCCCAAAGCTACTTTTAATCCTGTGTTACTCGTGTTGTTTGTCATAAGTTGAAAAAATTTAGTGTTAAAACGTTTTTAAGTTGTTAAATTTAATTATTTAATAGCTATAATAAATTGTAATTTCGTATTTATTTATAACCTAATATATTGTTTATGGATAACCTAATATTATTTAATAAATCTACTCTAAATAAACTATTAAACCTACGTTCCGGTGAATCCAAATTTGGTGAGCACGTTAAACTATTAACCAAGATTTTCAATATATACGATCAACTTAAAAATTTAGATGTCAAGTATGTAATATTTGGTATTCCTGAGGATATTGGAGTTTTCGCAAACTACGGAAAATCAGGCACTTCAAGAGCTTGGGAAGCCACAATTAAAATTTTGTTAAATACTCAAAGTAACCGATTGAATTTAGCGGAGAAAGTTTTGGTTTTGGGACATTTGGATTTTACCAAAGAGATGGAAACCTTAAATAAATTAAACCAGAATAAAAAAAGTGACATAAAACTTGCCCGTAATTTAGTTTCAGAGATCGATATACACGTTACCGATCTGGTGTACCAAATCGTAAAGGCAGGAAAAATACCTATTATCATTGGTGGTGGGCATAATAACGCTTATGGAAACCTAAAAGGAACCGCATTAGTAAATAATAATACAGTAAATGCCATCAATTTTGATGCACATCCTGACTTTAGACCGGAAGAAGGCAGACATAGTGGAAATGGATTTAGCTATGCTTTTGCTGAAGGCTTTTTAAAAAATTATTTTGTTTTTGGATTGCATGAAAATTATACGTCAGAAAATACTTTTAAAACAATTAATAAATTAAAATCCATTCAATATAATACGTTCGAAGCTATTAAAGTGCGAAAGGAATTAAAGTTCAGATCTGAAATGCAGATTGCTTTAGATCACGTATCTAAAAATAATTTTGGGATTGAAATTGATTGTGATGCCGTTGAAAATATACCCAGTAGCAGACAAACACCCAGTGGTTTTAGTGTTAGTAATGCCAGGGAGTTCGTTCACTTTTTTGGAAGCCATAAAAATGCATCATATTTACATATCTGTGAAGCTGCACCAAAAAGAAAATCAAAGGATCAGGTTGGTAAATTGATCTCCTATTTAATTACCGATTTTATTCGAGCGAATACAAATTAAATTATTAATTCTCCTTTAAAGCCTGGATTGAATCAATCTGTTTTTGAAGTTTTTCAATAACCTTTTGTTGTTTGTCTTTTTCGATAATTGCTTTTAAGGAATCAATAACTTTTAACGCATCAGGATTATCCACTTTTACATCAGGTACAGGTTTAATTTCATCAATATAATACTCCCCTATTCCTTCACTTGCCCTCCATGCCTCATTTAATTGCTCGTATACTAATTTATCCCATTGACTTGGGTGCTTAGCATCTACCCAAACCACATCACGGTATTCACTGTCAATCAATGCCAGATCAGGTGTTGCAGAACCGTCAAATTTACTTGCATCATCACTTCTAATTGCCGATATAGTACCCAAAAAGAACATGCGTTTCCTTCCTGCAATATCTTTAATATATGGTCTGAATTCAACCGGTTTATTTACAGACCAATCAAATTCTTTTCTTGATTCAATTACTTTTAAAGGCATTGCAGAAACCCCTGCATAACCCTGCTTTTTGGCCGCATGATCATAATAAAACACCTTATCTGTTCCATCTGCCGGAATAAATACACTAAAGGACAAGCTGGTTCGCTCATCTCCCACAGGCTCTAATCCAAACCAATGGTATAATCCGCTGTAAGCTTCAGTTTTGGTACCTGAAAAATCAAAATCGGTAACAAAAGGTTGCGGATTTTGGTCGTCTTCCAGATCTGGAATTTTAACAGCTGTTTCCATATTCCAGGGCAATGGATCTGAAAATCCGCCAAGAAATTTTAACGATTCGGCCTGTAAACGGGAAACTTTTTCACTTAAGGTATTCTGACGCTGCAAATAGTCATAGTTCTTCATTTCTTCAGGGGCTATATAGGTTCCTTTACCTATGGCAATTCTCTCAAGATAATCCATGAAATCATGTTCTCCTTTATCTATCACCAAGACTCCACCAAAAGTTGGATAAGGAAAAAAGAAGCCTTTCCATTTGATTAAACTGACTACTTCAACCCAATTCCCTGAATCATTCTTCATGTAGAATGTGTCTCCGGGTTCAAGAGTGAATAGCTGAAAGAAATTAAACCGCTGAACAACCGCATGATAGGTATTTCTACTAAACTTTAAGGATTCACCAATTGAAAATGTAACCGAAATCCTATTCTCATTTGAAAATCTTGGAAATGGAGTTGTACTGGAAACAGCAAATAATTCCTCTATATTATCACTTATACGCTGCCAAACGTATTTTTCTGTTGGCTGAATGGCCATTGTCCATTTATTTTGAGCATCAACTCTTACTAAATGAGGCAATGATACATCCTTGGTCTCTCCTACACTTTCATTAGCCATAGAAAAGATATTACGCAATGGCTGTATCCTTTCGTTTTGAGTTAAAGGCAATTCATTGATTTCTACTTTATTTAAATGATTGAAGACATTGTAGGTCTTCATATAATCGTACATTTTAAAATGCCATCCGACAACATATAAAGCAGTCCAAAAAATATAATTAATAGAAATAATATGCCAAATCGTTTTCCGGCACTGGTTGATCTCCTAAAATTTCTCAATCCCAGAAATAATAATAGGGCACTCAACAAAATAACAAATATGAATTTTCTAACGAATAACAAAGCCGGCTGATAATCGTCACGAAGAAAAAATAGAGCGATAATCAACAATAATATGGTGATTATTACTCGGCGCTTTTGCTTGGCTCCTTTGTTCCAGTAGTTTCTTAACATAGTTTATAGTCTCTAGTTTACAGGCTTTAGCCTTGCTTTCAAATAAAATTCTTAAATCTAAAATCCACAATCGTTAATCATAAAAGTCCTTTATCCTTCAACCTGTCCCTTGCGCTTTTTTCATCCGTTTCAGGTTCTTCTTTTTTAGGTTCCTCCTTTATTTCTTCAACAACTTCATCTTCTTTAGAAGTTAGATCTTCAATGAAATCTTTTCCTTTTTCTAAAGTGTCATGAACTATGTCTTCCAATGAATCGGATTTTTCATCAATTACATCACCAGATTTAATTACAAAATTAGCAACATAGGTTCCTATTAACGTTCCTACAACAATAGATGTGAATATAGAAACTGTTGTATAGTTTATCGGAATTAAAAACTTCAAAACCAATAAAAACAATTAGGAAAAGAGCAGTAATATAAACAAGTCTTAACAGAAAAGGTTGCTGAAAGATAAATCCTTTTTTATCAGTTGGTTTCATTTGTAATTCCTTAGAATTCACCAATTTATTAACAAATCGATAGAACCCGTTTCCATTCGACTCTCTCCAGTACAAAAGAATTCCAAATAATATTGAGGCTACAAAAACAATGAGTTCAAGTGTCATATATTTAAAGTTTGAAGCTTGAAGCAAGGAGCTTGAAGCAGTTGTACATTTTAGTTTTTAATTTTATTTCTAAATGCTATTGTCATATTCATTAAATCAAAACAATTCTTATAAAACATTTGAAATTCGTCTTCAGATATATATTTTCTTCTTTTGGCTTTATGTAAACATGTAACAACTTCCGCTGTTGAACGAATTGAATAACCAAGAAATTTCCTGTTTTCAGGTACAGATTGTAATATCGACCCTTCAGAAATGTTCAAGGCAATTGAATCAGAAGCTCTTCTTATTTGAGATGATAAATTATAAAGTTCTTCCTTTGGAAAACTTTTAGCTAACTTATTCATATCCTCACCTAATTCCATCCCTTTTTGCCAAATAATTAAATCTTCGAATTTAAATTTCATGAAATATTTACTTTAATAAAGATAATAAACTTCAAGCTTAAAACTTCCAACTTCAGGCTCATAAGAATTAGTCTATATTTTTTAAATATTGTTACTAATTATTTCAATAACCCATTCTTTAAAAGACTCGTCCCAGTCCTTGTAAAGTTTATAAAATTTCTCTTTATCATACCAATAGAGATACAGAACATCTTTTGGTGAAATATTTACCAATAATTTCCAGATCAAATCCTGATGTATTGGTGTAAGTGATGAATGTGGTTGATGCAAGGCATAGTAGAACTTATCATCAACCATATCATGGACCTTGTATTCATTGCTGCGTTCCAAGCGTTCCAAATAAATTTCAACACCGTTTACCAGTTTAAGGGCTTTAACATCTATTTTATTCAAATAACTTTTAAACAATACCTTATCATCCAATATTTCCTTAACAAGATGTTTTGGCATCCTTAAGGCTCTTCGTAAAAAACAAATTTCTTTATTCGCTGATATCGATCTGTTTTAACAACCTTCCTCGAGATCACATTCAATGATTAGATGATCCCGAAGCTTATCCATGAGTTCAGGTTGTGAAACGTGATAAATCAATACTTCATGGCTAGTGTCTTTTATGGCCACTTTGTATGCTTCCTCATCTTCAAAAACAACTATTGGTGTAATGAAGTCTCTCAAAACATAAATACCTCCAAAAGCTTCAGTAAAAAAAGAATCTGTTTCAAATTGAAGGTCTGGTAAACTTAAATCCCGATCACGAAGATCCCCATATTTTTTTGCAGATTTTAATAATTCCTCATGAATGTTTTCATCGATAAAATTATTGTCTCGTTTAAACTTTTCTATAAGTAGTTGTTGCTGTTTTTGGATGTCATCAAGATCATTTATCAATCTAAAACCAACCTGAATATTCTCATATTTTAATATATCCAATGGCTCGTAAAATGTGTCAATATTCTGATCAAAATCAACACAAATGGCGCAATCACGAGTTATGTCATTTATTTTATCTTCATAAACTTTAAATACAAGTTTCATTATTTCTCTATCAAACGAATGAAAAGGAGCATAAACAGGTTTACCTTTTTGCAAAGGTGAAATAATTATAGCATGTGCATTTGCATCACCATTGTTCAGATAATGAACCTTTTTCTTTTCCTCGGCGATTTCCGGACTCCAACCAATACCGTCAATCAAAAAATTCTTCAATTTTGTTGGATCTAGTCCTAATTTAATAAGGCATTGATTATAACGCTCAACCAGTTTCCCACTTACAGGAATGAGTTCACTACGGAATAAATTAGCGTCCTTTAATTTTTGCATTTACAATAAGCTATTAATTTGCGCATATTGCAGCAACATGATAGTTTTAGCATCTTTTATTTCGAATCTGTGCATCATTTTTATTGCTTCCTTAAAAGTTATTTCCAACACTTCTATGTCCTCATCTTCAGAATCTACTCCTCCTCCACTATTTACCTTCATTTCATCTGAATATTCTGCAATGAACATATACATTTTTTCAGTTACTGCACCGGGTGAAGTATAGGCTTCCAATACTTTGGTCACTTTGTTTATTTTGTATCCAACTTCTTCTTCAACCTCACGAATGATACATATTTCAGGTGCCTCATCTTTATCCAATGCACCTGCACATACTTCAATTGACATGCCGTCATTTTTATTATTAGCATACGCCGGCATCCTGAATTGTTTAGTTAAAATAACCGTTTCTTTTTCTTTATTATAAAGTAAAATGGATGTTCCGTTGCCTCTATCATAACTCTCTCGTGATAATCGTTTCCAACGACCATCTTTGAATTGATAATCGTAATCAATTCTATTAAGAGTTGCCCATTCATTTGAAAGTGGGATGTATGCAATGTTTTTTAGCTTGTTTTCCATTTATTTACCTTTCTCAAATTGTTCCCGGGCCTCCAGATCGATATTTAATTGGTTTACACGCTGATCTACTTTTCGTTTGAAGTCTGTATCTGCTATGGTCGCAACATTATCCAAGTATCGGACAACTTCCTGCTTCCTTATATCAGAAAAATTAAGACCTTTCATATTTGCTCTCATCAATTCCTGAAGCATATTGTATTTGGTTTCGTAATCCTGTTTAAAATAAATCTCTGGATTGTCAAACCAGCCTTTTTCCAGATCAAAATCGGTTAGACGAAGAGATACAGCAGACTGTATATTTCTAACATCACGAGAAGAAAAGAAAGGAAATATCTTTTGTATTTCTTTGAACAACGCGGCATAGAACAAATGTTCATTCGTATCATGGATCTTGTCAATTTTCTCAAATGTCTCAAGCACCCTTTCTTCGGATGGTTTTTCTATCAGATTCAAAATTTCACTTAAATTTTTAACGGATTTTTGATCATCCAGATACTGGTAAGCCACCGGATCTTCCATATTTACAAAATCTGGTATGGTCTTTTCAAACTTACGCCACCATAAGTGGTCCTGATCAAGAAAATCATGTTCGCTCCTGGCTCCATCAATTTTGAAACGACCCTGAACCCGGGATATGACCGCCTTATCCAACATTTCCGGTAAGTTAGTAAACAATCCAATTGAGCTGTTACCGTAATTAACGGCATAGGCGCCTTCAGTATATCTTAAAAACACACCAATTACTTCCTTAACTCCTGCTGAAACACCTTGTGCGGTTCTTTCCTGCAGATTGTTCTCGGCATCATCTATAGGTGCAAAAATGAGTTTTGTTGGATCTTGAAGCGGTTTCATCCATTCCACCATTTTCTCAGCAGATCCTCCTTGAAAAGTGCTAATTAATGTATCTGGCATTGGATGGAATAAGAAGGGAATATCCAAATTGGTACAATGTTCTTTCAAACGAGTTGCGATGGCAGCAATGAGCATACTTTTTCCTGTTCCGGGAATTCCATAACCCATAAAAACCGGCATAAAACCTCCCAGTTCCTGAAATGGATTTTTCTTGGCAGTAAAGTCATAACTCAACATACGTTCTGTTAAACGACGTGCAAAATGTTTTGCATCTCTGTTACCAACAATCTGTTCAAAGTATATCTTATTAAATTCTATACTTTTTGCTGTTCCTGCGAATACATTACTCCAGCCGGAAACCGCAAAGTCTGAATTCTCAAGCTTATAGGTCCTGTCCAAAATGGTTTCCTGATATTCCAAAGAGCTTTTACGAAGTTGAATTTCATCGATCAATGCTTCAAAATAAACAACTGTAAAATCGACTACGTCCTTATCACTTTTGACTATGTCCGGATGTCCTAAGTACTTATCATAATAATATAAACAACATGAGATCCCCTTTAATGGTGACATAAGAGACAATTCTGGAATTCCGGCGAATTTGTTCTTCATGACACTTAGATCATCTGAAGCGACATTCTTTAAGTTGTGCAAAATATTATAAGCAGCTGAAAACAACATAAAAGCGGTTGCTGTATGCATTTTACTTTCGTATTCACGCTTT
>CAVRNW010000004.1:0-20845 GCA_963722665.1 uncultured Flavobacteriaceae bacterium | reverse complement strand
TAACTGTAAAAGGTATTAAATTAAGTTTATGTTTAACATAAACTAACTTTGCCGTATTGTAGAGAAAAATAGCTATAAAAGTTGCATAGGCAGCTCCATAGATACCATATTCAGGGATAAGTATAATGTTTAACACAATAGCTAAAACTGCGAGAAAAACGCCTAATATCAAGACTACTCTATAGTATTTGCTATTAAAAAGAATCGCATTGTTGTTGCCCATAAGGTCATCATAAAGCTTAGCAAGTCCTACTAAAAAAACAATTAGCAATCCGCCTCCAAATTCTTCAGGAATAATCCTATAGAGCTCATTTAAATTGACGATAATAAGCAGGAATATAAGCCCTCCGATTATAAAGAGATTTAAGGAACTCTTTTGATATAATTCTTTCAATCCTTTCAAATTATTTTCGTTGAGTAAATTGGCTGTAATTGGATTGGTTATTTGATACATAGATCTTGAAGGAACACTAATTACACTGGCAATGTATATAGCAACTCCATAATAGGCAACATTTTCAATTTCGATAAACTCACCTATCATAAATTTATCTATCTCCAGAATAATATTGGCAATTGAACCCGCAATAATGATCAAGGATGTGTATTTTAGTACTTCATTGAAATTAGGCAGCTTGTCAAACCTGAAAACTGGTCTTCTCACATAATAAGCATACAGTTTCATTACCATCATTCGCAGTATATAGACTCCAACAACTGAATAAATGAATTCATCTATTGACAAAAGATCAAAGTACAGACAGAATAACAAAATCATGACTCCTACCCTATGAAATACCTCTTTCATAAAATTACCAAATACACTTTGCATTTGAACCTTGGTCCACGAATAAAAGATCTCAAAATAAGCAAATGCTATTGCTGAGATATAAATAAGCCAAATATATTCCTTGATTATGGGATTCTTTTGTGATAAGAGATTGCTTATTAGGTCAAAAGCATAGTAACCTATTAATCCAATAGGAATGATAAGTAATAATGGTAAAAACAACATAAGAGTTAAAAAACTATTTATACTGTTTCGTGTTTTATAGGTCGAATAGAATTTTATTAATGTGTTCTGGGTTCCAAAGGCCATTAATGGCATCATGATATTGGCAGTAGATAAAATAAATCCGATCAACCCGTAATAGGTGTCGGACATGAAATTAGTATAAAGGAATAATGTATTGATCGCGCCAATACCAAAACCAATATAAGTGGTAATTGTATTTTTAAACGATTGAATTTTAACTATTCCCATTTATATTAATTCTGATAATTGCTTAGTTAGTTGTTTCCTGTGATATTTTTGTAATCCAATGGGATGATTTTTTAAATTACCTTTTTTGTAAGAATTAAAGTGTTTTAAAATTAATGCTTTTAAAGTTGCATAATCATTATATCCAAAATAATTTCCTGTGTTTGTTTGTTTTATAATGGACTGAACATCAGAATCTTTTGGTCCTAATGCAATTATAGGTCTTTCGGAAGCCATATATTCGAATAATTTACCCGGAATTATGCATTTGGTTTCTTCCGAATCTATTTCTATTAATAATAAGACTTGAGATTGTTTTTGATGCCTTATAGCTTTTTTATGAGACACATATCCCATTAAATTAATATGATCTTTAAGTCCGTTATTTTTAATACTCTCCAAAACATCTTCACTTACCACACCAATTAGGTTCAATTGAAAGCTCCTCTTAAAATCCTTTCTTTCATTGATCAACTCTTTAAAAACTGTCCAGAGCACTTCAGGATTTCTTTCGGACAAGAGAGAGCCAATATGAGAACAAGTAAATTTTTCATCCAATTCTATTGATATATTTTCTTGTTCATCAAATCCATTTGTAATTGTATTAACTTCTTTATTTACAGTATTTTGAAATTCATTACTTGTAGTAAAGCTTGTGGTAATTATTTTATCAGCATTTTGTAGAACCTCCTTTTCCAATTGCATATGTTTCTTTGCAGATCTTTTTGTAAGCATTAATTTTTTATGATAGCCAATCTTTGTCCAGGGATCTCTAAAATCTGCCAGCCACTTCACTCCTAGTAACCGTTTTAAATGCAATCCAATTAAATGTAAACTATGTGGTGGACCAGTAGTAATGATGATTGTTATATTGTTTTCCTTTATGTACTCAGACAAAAAAGTTACAGATGGTTTTACCCAGTTCTTTCTGGCATCAGGAATAAAGTAGTTGCCCCTTATATAAAGTAGCAGTTTTTCCATGACTGACTGACTTTTAGTTTGATGAATAATACCTTTGCTAATGCGCTTGGACTCTTTTTTTGAGAGTAAACCAGCTAGATTGTACGGTTCCTTAATTGGTTGTTTTAAAATAGTGAGGTTCTCCGGAATCTCAGAAAGTAAGCTTTCATCAACTATTGGATAGTTTGGATTTTCGGGAATGAAAACAATCGGTTCTATATTGAATTCAGGTAGGTATTTAACAAATTTAAGCCATCGTTGCACTCCAGGCCCCCCAGCTGGTGGCCAATAATAAGTTATGATGAGTGCCTTTTTCATCTGGTCATATAGTTTTGATTGTTAGATGATCAGATGTAATTTGAGCCAATATTTCATTCTGAGATTTGTTTTAACTTTTAAGTCTTTGGTTATTTCATGCACTTTTTGAATTCTTTCTTATTTCAAAGAATAATCCGCCAATTACAATACTCCAAGTAGAAAGTGAACTTGCCAATGAAATATTACTCCCTGTATTAACGACCTGAGGTTCAAATTTGAACTCGATCTTGTGGTTTCCTGATTGAATATTCATACCTCTAAGCAAATAATTTACTCTAAAATGAGGTGTTAATTCGCCATCAATATAAGCAGTCCAACCATTTTTATAGTAATTTTCAGAAAAAACAGCAAAGCCATCATTCACATTCCTGGATTCATATTTAAGATAATTTGGCTTAAATGATAGTAGCTTAATGGCGGCTGTAGTGTCTACAACAAAATTACTTTTTAAACTATGTTCTGAATTTTCAGAGAAGTAATAAACAGCATCATTATTAGTATCTAAGCTATCCAAAGCTTGCATTTCTTCATTTTCAGAATTGACTTTCTTTAAATTTTTAATAAACCATGCATTACCATTGGCATAAGGATTTTGATTAGCAACAAGTTGACCTTCCGGATCGGGTTGAATAAAATATTTTACATTCATCATGTTCAAAACCTCCAGATTATTCTTTTCAACCTGATAACTCATAATGTCTTGAACTCGTCTTGGTTTTGCTGCATGATAACCGCCAAGAGCATTATGAAAATAAGAGGCTCTCCCACTATTAAATGGGTTTACACTTAGATCTAATACTTTGTAATGTGATTTGTCCTTTTGAATCTCTATGTCTGCCTTTGTGGCTGTAAAAGGTGTATTTATTTGTCTGCCGCTTACAAAATCATCATTATTGACATATCTTCTGTCAACTCCAACAAGATCCATTAAAACTAATACCGCAAATATGATTACTACCAACTTTTCTGATAGTTTTCGTTTTAGATAGAACCAAATTGTTCCTGCTGAAAACATCACAAATACCAGAGACCTTATTGCGTCATCGGTAAACAGCATCATTCTGTCCTTTTTTATGGCATCAACAAATTCCTGACCGTACATCTGAGCGTAAGTCGCATCATTTAATCCATTGAAATCAAATAAGGTCGATTTAAAAACCAAAAATATCAATGAAAGGCCACCTGTAAGAATTACAGAAATTTTTAGAGCTTTTAATTTCTTTTCCTCTTGTTCATAAGCATTAAATAATCTTACCAGCCCAAATATTGCTAAAATTGGTACACATAATTCCAAAATTACCTGAATTGAACTAACTGCCCTGAATTTATTATACAATGGCACATTATTGATAAAAAAATCAGTGATAAAGCCTAAGTTCTTGCCATAAGAGAGCAGAAGAGATAATAATGTACCCCCTAATAACCACCATCGCAATCGTCCTTTTACTAAAAGCAAAGCAAAAATAAACAAGAATACAACAACAGCCCCTATATAAGCAGGTGCTTCAACATAAGGTTGTTTTCCCCAATAGGCAGGCGTTCGTTCTACTTGTTGGGCTGCCTGGACCGGAGAGGCTCCTAAACCTCTAAAAAATTTAAAACTTTCAGATTCCGTACCAACATCTTCGGCATTACCACCTCCCATAAAACGAGGTATAAATAAATTAAATGTTTCTAAAATCCCATAACTGTATTCAGTAATATAATCCTTATCTAATCCTTTTGAAACTTCCTTTAATGTTCCATCAGGATTAATAGTTAGTTCTGATTGTCCACGTGTACTCTCTTTCACGTATTCCTGAGTGGCCAAAATATTGGTAGCGTTGAGACCAATGGATAAAATAACTGCAACCAATAAAATCCCAACAGATTTAAAGAAATGTGGAATCTCTGTCTTTTTATATGCATCAAATAAATAAGCAATTCCCATTACTATCACTAACAGCAATAAATAATAGGTCATTTGGTAATGATTTGCACAGAGCTCCAAACCCATGGCAATGGTTGTTAATAAAAACCCAAGAATATATTTCTTTCTAAATGTCAGGACAATTCCACTTAAAACCAATGGCATATATGCTATGGCATGTGCTTTAGCATTATGCCCTACTCCAAGAATAATGATAAAATAAGTTGAGAAACCAAATGCCAACGCTCCTAAAGCGGCTAGTTTATAATCCACTTTTAATACAAGCAAAAGAATAAAAAATGACACAAAATATAAAAAAACATAGTCGGCTGGTCTAGGTAAAAATCGCAGAGCCAAATCTAAATCTTTAATATAATTATTAGGATATTTAGCTCCAAGCTGATATGTTGGCATACCTCCAAAAGCACTATTTGTCCAATAGGTTTCTTCCCCTGTTTTATCCCGAAAGTCCGTTTGCTGTTTGGACATTCCTTTATAGTGTTTAATGTCATTTTGAAAGATCTGTTTTCCTTGAAGAACAGGACTGAAATAAGCCAAAGAAGCAATGGCAAAACCCATTACAATTAATATATATGGGAGAATACTTTTTAAGGAATCTTTCATTAAAACGATTGGTATTAAACCAGAAATTTAATCAATTTCTTCGTAATCTACATACTCCCCAACATCTTTGTTTGATGCTTTAGTTTTAGGTATCTTATCTATGGTAGTCTCTCCTTCCTTTTCTGGAGGTTTTTTGGTTTGAAAATTACCGAATTGCTGACCAAATTTTTTTTCTGCTTTCTTAGATACGTATTTAAAAAAAACCGGGGCTAATATTCTAGATAAAATTTTTACCCCATAATAAACTAATAGGATAATTAAAATCGTTCTTAAGAAACCAGTCACAGATGCGTATTGTAGCATAAATAAATAATTTTTTCAAAAATACGATTCTTAATTTTTAAAATCTGGCTTAAAGTCTTAAAAAAATAATAAAATCTCTATATTTGAAATTAAAGTTTACCTTTTATGAAAGCAGTAAAAATATTCGCTTTATTTCTTATTTCATTATTGACGCAATTCTCTTTTGGCCAATACACAGATGTTATAAACTCTAATAGACCAGGTGTTTCCAGAAGTGCTTTTTCTGTTGGAACAAATGTCTTACAGTTTGAAGCAGGTCCATATATTCTGAAGGAAGAGCACACACCTTTACAAAATGAAGTTTCCGGATTTGGTGTAGATTTTGCTGCCAGATATGGCTTATTTTTTGAGCAGTTGGAGATTAATGTTCAGGGAACTTATCAAAACGATACATTTACAGATAATCGCTCTCTCATAGCAAATGAAAACAAGCGAAGCAACTTCAAAACTTTTACTATTGGTGCTCAATATCTGGTATATGATCCATATAAGAATGCTGATAATAAACCTAATTTATATAGTTGGAAGGCAAACCGGGGATTCAAAATAAAATCTTTAATTCCTGCAGTAAGTGTCTACGGTGGAGCTAATTTTGATACAGAGGACAATCCCTATTTAGGGCCCGGTGTTGAAGGATTTAGTCCGAAAGTTCTCGTAGCCACTCAAAATAACTTTTCCGGTGGATGGGTTTATGTCATGAATTTCGTTTACAACCGTTTTACGACAGATTACCCTGAGTTTCAATATATACTTACATTAACTAAAGCCATAAATGAAAAATGGGTAGTGTTTGCAGAAGCTCAAGGAATCGACAATGATATCTATGCAGATAATTTGTTTAGATTTGGAGGAGCCTTTTTGTGGAGCCAAAACTTTCAATTGGATACTGCTTTAACATTCAACACAAAAGATACTCCTTCTGTTTTTAGTGTTAATTTTGGAGGCTCCTATCGTTTCGATTTTCATAGAGATAAAGAAATCAACTAATTTTAGCAGTCTTGATGATCACCATAAAAGAAATTCATTCGCGGCAAGACTTAAAGAAATTTGTAAAGTTCCCCTTTAAGTTATATAAAAACTCGAAATACTGGGTACCTCCTATAATCACTCAGGAACTAAAGACCTTTGATAAAAATGAGAATCCGGTTTTTAAGGATGCTGAAGCCAGATATTTTCTAGCATATAAAAATAACCAAATTGTTGGTCGTGTCGCTGCAATTATCAACTGGCTTGAAGTTAAAAAGCAAAACCATAAGAAAATGCGATTTGGCTGGTTTGATTTTGAAGATGATCTGGAAGTGTCAAAAGCACTTTTTAATAAAGTAGCAGAAATTGCTAAGGAAAATGAACTGGAGTATTGCGAAGGTCCGGTAGGATTTTCTAATCTGGACAAGGTTGGTGTGATGACTGAAGGATTTGATCAGGTTAGCAACATGATAACATGGTACAATCATCCTTATTATCAGAATCATTACGAAACTAATGGATTTAAAATAGAAAAATCTTATTCAGAAAGTAGATTTCCTTTTTCCAATGTAAAAATAGATACTTTTTATAAGGCTCAGGAACTTATTAAGAGGCGTTATAAACTGAGAGCACTCAAATTCACAAAAACCAGCGAGGTTATGCCTTATGCTGATAAAATGTTTGATCTGTTCAACAAATCCTATTCTTCACTTTCTTCCTTTGTTGAAATTACTGATATTCAGAAAGACTATTTTAAAAAGAAATTCATAAGTTTTGTAAATCCTGAATATATAAAGTTCGTAGTAGATGAAAATGATGAACTAATTGCCTTTGCAATTGTTCTGCCACGTTTTGCAGAAGCGCTTCAAGATATAAACGGAAAATTATTTCCATTTGGTTTTTTGAAGATCTTGAATGCTAAAAAGCATAGCAAAGATGTAGTCTTTTATCTTATTGGTGTTCATCCGGAATATCAAAATAAAGGCGTACATGCAGTAATATTTAACGAATACTATGAGATTTTTACTAAAAAAGGCATTGTAAATTGCTACAGAACACCTGAATTAGAGGATAATGAAGCAATCCATAAAATTTGGAAACATTTTGATCCGGTTGTCGTTAAACGTAGAAAAACCTATCGAAAACAGATATAAAAAAAGCCACATAAAAGTGGCTTGATTTATATTATATCATCTAATTATTCACCCATTGCCGCAATAACAGCCGCTGACAAACGCTTGTAAGTTCCATTATTCAACCTATCCCTAATAGCATCAAAGGCATTTAGAGTTTCGGTCACATCTTCCAAAGTATGTGTAGCTGTTGGAATTAATCGTAATAAAATTAATCCTTTAGGAATTACGGGGTAAACTACTATTGAACAGAATATGCCATAATTTTCTCTTAAATCCTTTACCAGAGACATGGCCTCAGGAATGCTTCCTTTTAAATATACAGGTGTCACGCAACTTTGTGTGGTTCCAATATCAAAGCCACGTTTTTTTAATCCAGATTGTAACGCATTCACATTCTCCCATAGTTTTTCTTTAAGTTCCGGCATTGTTTTTAACATTTCCAAACGTTTCAATGCCCCAACTACTAACTGCATTTGCAATGATTTTGCAAACATTTGAGATCTTAAATTATACTTCAAGTAATCTATTATTTCCTGATCTGCTGCAATAAAAGCGCCGGTACTTGCCATCGACTTTGCAAAAGTAGCAAAGTAAACATCTATTCCATCTTGAACGCCCTGTTCTTCTCCTGCTCCCGCTCCTGTTTTACCTAAAGTTCCAAATCCATGAGCATCATCTACCAAAAACCTAAAATTATATTTATTCTTTAGATCTACAATTTCCTTTAATCTGCCTTGTTCTCCTCGCATACCAAAAACACCCTCGGAAATCACAAGAATACCTCCACCTGTTTGCTGTGCCATTTTTGTGGCTCTTTCAAGGTTCTTTTCTAAACTTTCAATATCATTATGCTTATAAGTAAATCGCTTACCCATATGCAGTCTAACGCCATCAATAATACAGGCATGAGCATCAACATCATAGACAATTATATCATCTTTAGCCACTAATGCGTCTATAGTTGATAAAATACCTTGATAGCCAAAATTTAATAGATATGCAGCTTCTTTATCCACAAAGGCAGCCAATTCAGATTGCAGCTTTTCATGTAGGTCTGTATGCCCGGACATCATTCTGGCTCCCATTGGATAGGCAGACCCATATTGTTTTGCAGCTTCAGCATCAACTTTTCTTACCTCCGGATGGTTTGCCAATCCCAAATAATCATTTATACTCCAAGTGATTACATCCTTTCCTTGAAATTTCATTCTATTTGAAATTTCACCTTCCAGTTTGGGAAATACAAAATAGCCTTCAGCATGTGACGCCCATTTTCCTAAAGGACCTTTGTCCTTATAGATTTTTTCGAATAAATCCTTCATCAAAAAATTTAGTTCTTAGTTAGTGCAACAAAATTAATGATTTATATTATGATGACATAATATTTTTTCTGTCCTCTTTCTTACCAATCAAAATATAAAAATGGTAACTAATTTTACATTAATTACCATTTTCATTATAATTTGGCCATTAGTTTATTTTATATATTCAATGCTTTCGGCTGCTTCTGTTTTAACACTGTCAAAAAAGCCTTGTTCGGTCATCCATTTATCACTGTAGACCTTACTCATATATCTTGACCCGTGATCTGGAAAAACTATAACAACATTATCAGTCTCCTTAAACTCTCCCTCTTCATTTAATTGTTTAACAGCCTGCATTGCCGCACCTGAAGTATAACCGACAAATTGACCTTCAGTTTTTGCTATTTCTCTTGCAGTATGAGCACTTTCTTCATCACTAACCTTTACAAAAAGATCAATGACATCAAAATCTGTTGCGGTTGGAATCAGGTTTTTACCTAAACCCTCGATTCTATATGGATAAACTTCTTTTTCATCAAACTCATGAGTTTCATGGTATTTCTTAATAACAGAACCGTAAGCATCTACTCCAACGATCTTAACTTCAGGGTTTTGTTCTTTTAAATACCTTGCTATTCCTGATATTGTACCACCTGTACCACTACATGCAACCAAATGGGTAATTTTACCATCTGTTTGATCCCATATTTCTGGACCTGTCGTTTTATAATGGGCATCAATATTCAATTCATTGAAATATTGATTAATATAAACTGATCCCTTTATTTCGTCATGAAGACGTTTGGCAACCTCATAATAAGACCTAGGGTCATCTGCACTAACATGTGCGGGACATACATATACTTTAGCTCCCATAGTCTTAAGCATATCAATCTTATCTGCTGAAGATTTTGAAGAAACTGCCAAAATACAGTGATATCCCTTTATGATACTTACCATTGCAATACTAAAACCGGTATTGCCTGATGTTGTTTCAATAATGGTATCCCCAGGTTTTAAAATTCCCTGTCTTTCTGCTTCTTCAATAATATATAGAGCTATTCTATCTTTTGAGGAGTGTCCTGGATTAAAAGCTTCTACTTTGCTAAAGTAATTACCTTTAAAGTTCTTAGTAATAGTATTAAGTTTTATTAGTGGAGTATTTCCTATAAGGTCCAACACACTATTTAATACTTTTGGGTTTTGTTCCATAAATGCTATTTAAGAGCCATTCTAATTTAAGTAAACTGTAACCTAAAAACTTGGCAAAAATAAGGATTTTTTTTTATTATTCCCTAATTCCCTCCAAGTCTAACAAAAATGCATATTCTAAAGCTACCTCTTTTAAGCTTTCAAATCTACCTGAGGCACCTCCATGGCCTGTATTCATGTCAATATTAAATACTAATTTATTAGAATCGGTTTTCAGTTCTCTAAGCTTAGCCACCCATTTGGCTGGTTCCCAATATTGTACCTGAGAATCATGAAGACCTGTTGTCACCAATAGGTTCGTATAATTTTGTTTTTTAACATTGTCATATGGAGAATATGATTTTATGTAGAGATAGTCTTCTGTATTATTCGGATTTCCCCATTCATCGTACTCCCCGGTTGTCAATGGAATACTTTCGTCTAACATTGTTGTTACTACATCTACAAAGGGAACAGCCGCAATAATGCCATTATACAAATGGGAGGCTTCATTAATTATGACACCCATCAACAATCCTCCGGCCGAACCACCTGAAGCATATAAATGATTACTGGACGTATACTTTTCTTTGATTAAATATTTAGAACAATCAATAAAATCATTGAACGTATTCTTCTTTAAATTCAATTTACCGGTTTCATACCATTCTCTTCCAAGATATTCTCCACCTCTGACATGTGCTATAGCAAAAATAAATCCGCGATCTAAAAGACTTAACCTTATGGACGAAAAATAAGGATCGACCGTCGACCCATATGAACCATAGGCATAAAGTAGTAATGGATTAGTACCGTCTAGTTTGATGGTGTTCCTATAAACCATGGAAATTGGGATATTCTTACCATCCTTTGCCTTAGCCCATATTCTTTTTGAATGATAATTTTCTTTTTTGAAATTCTTATCAAGGACTTTTTGTTCTTTCTTGACAATTTTTGTTCTTGATTTAAAATTAAAGTCAATGACCGCACTAGGGTTGGTCAAGGAATTATAGCTAAATCTAAGCACATCGTTATCAAATTCCGGATTATTACCAATATGCGCAGTATAGGTTTCACTTTGAAAAGGTATGTAGTAGTCTTGTGTTTTGTCCCAACTTAAAATTCTTATTTGGGTTAAACCGTTTTTCCTTTCACTTAAAACCAAATAGTCTTTAAAAATTTCTATGTCTTCCAACAATACATCTTTTCTATGTGGAATGACATCCACCCAATTTTCAATGGACGTTTTATCTTCGGGCGTCTTCATTACTTTAAAATTGGTCGCACCATCTTTATTTGTTAGGATATAAAAAAATCCGTTATAATTAGATATGGAATATTCAAGTTTTCTTTCTCTGGGCTGGAATAATTTAAACTGCCCATCCGGATCATCAGATGGTAAAATTCTGTATTCAGAAGTCAGTGTGCTATTTGACCCGATAACCAAGAATTTTCTTGACTTTGATTTATAAACAAAAGTGTTAAAAGTATCATCCGTTTCATGAAAAACCATTGTATCCTCTTTTCCATCTTCGCCAAAATGATGTTTATAGATCTTGTCAGATCTTAATGTAAGCTCATCTTTTCTGCTGTAGAACAAAGTCCTATTATCATTAGCCCAGGTTGAAATCCCTGTTGTATTCAATATTTCCTCGTCATATATCTTTCCGGTTAGTAGGTTCTTAATCTTCAAGTTATATTGTCTTCTACTTACTGTATCCACTGAAAAACACGCCAAAGTATTGTCCGGACTTATGCTAATTCCGCCTAATTTAAAATAGGAATGACCTTTGGACATTACATTACAATCAAATAACAATTCTTCTTTAGCCCTTAAAGAACCCTTTTTTCTTGTGTATATAGGGTAATCATTTCCCTTTTTATATTTTGTTATATACCAGTAACCATTTAGCTTATACGGAACGGACCTGTCGTCTTCCTTGATTCGGCTTTTCATTTCTTCAAATAAGTCTTTCTGAAACTTTTTGGTATGTCTCATGACTTCATTTGTGTAATTATTTTCCGCTTTTAGGTAGTCAATGACTTCTTTATTATCCTTTTCTTTCAGCCAAAAATAATTGTCAATTCTTTCATCACCATGAATAATTAATTTCTGTGGGATCTTCTTTGCAATGGGAACCTTTACCTTTTTATTCAACTGAAGTCTGATTAATTTATTTGAATAGAAGTTGTAAAAGTATAAAATTTAATAGTTTTGTTGATGAATTATAAACTTATAAATTATGTTTGGAGACCTTATGGGAATGATGGGTAAACTAAAAGAAACCCAAAAGAAAGTTGAAGAAACTAAAAAAAGGCTGGATACTGTTCTAATTGATGATCAGAGCAGTGACGGTAAGTTAAAAATTACTTTAACGGCCAATAGAGAAATTAAATCTCTAGATATTGCTGATGACCTGCTTGGTAATAAGGAACAGTTGGAGGATTATTTAATTGTAACTTTGAATAAAGCTATTGCTAAGGCTACAACAATAAATGAAACTGAATTGGCTGCTGTTGCCAAAGAAGGAATGCCTGATATTCCAGGATTGGATCTGTTTAAATAGAACAAAAAAAAGGAAGCAAATTGCTTCCTTTTTTATTATTCAGTTAAATCAAAAATATTATTGATTTATCACTCTAAATTGTGTTCTTCTGTTTGCTCTGTGCTCCATTTCAGTACAAGATACACCATCGGCACATCTGTTAACTAATCTAGATTCACCATAACCATTGGAAACAATTCTACTTGAATTTATTCCTTTAGAAATTAAATAGTTAGTTACAGCTTGAGCTCTTCTTTCAGATAAAGCTCTGTTACTTTCTTTAGAACCTCTAGAATCTGTGTGAGAAGCAATTTCAACTGATACACCGTCTTTAACAACTGTTAATAATTTAGAATCAATTTCAGATTTAGCTGCATTAGTTAATGTTGCTGATCCAAGATCCCAGTTTATATTAAGATCATTATATTCTACTAGCTTACAATCAACTTCTTTCCAAGTTGTTAATCCACCTTTCTTAGTTAATACTTCTTTAGTCACAGTTTTTGTAATAGCAGGTATTGTAACTTCATCTACTCTAGCATCTGAAGCTAATACAGTTTTCTTCATTGTAGCTGTTTTTTGAGGAACTTCAATTACTCTCGTAGTTGGAGGTGTTACCATTACGGTACGCTTCATAGTTGTTGTTACTGCAGGAATATTAACTACTCTTGTTGATTCCGGTGTAATAACTGTTCTTTTAATAGTTTTTGTTACCGCAGGAATATCAACTACTCTTGTAGTTGGAGGTGTCACCATTACGGTACGCTTCATAGTGCTTGTAACTGCTGGTACATCTACAACTCTCGTAGTTGGAGGTGAAACCATTACTGTTTTCTTAACAGTCTTTGTTACAGCAGGAATATCCATTACTCTAGTTGTAGCCGGAGTTTTAACAACTTTTTTCGTATAAGTTCCAGTTCCACAATCAGAACTACTACTTCCACCTGCTTGATCACAACCAGGTGTTTTGATCACTTGAGCATCTGCAGCTAATTCCTTAGTATTGATTGTTATATTTTGTGCTGGTACATTTTTATAACACCAGTATCTACAATCGTTAGGATCACTTGAAGCACATTCTGCTGCAGGAGTGTCACTCATTTCCCATTTAGCGCTAGCTGGCTTAACCTCAACAGTTTGATATCCTTCAGTGAATTTAGCCGGAATTACTTTTAAAGTAGAACCATACTCATTTTTCCTGTAAGTTAAAGTTTCAGTACCCCAAACAGCTGGAATTACTTCTAATCGCTGGCTTGCTTCCTGAACAACTACAGTAACATTTTGAGTCTCATATTTTGCCGGTACAACGACTACTTTTTGAGTAGCAGGCTGTACAACAACTTCAAAATTTTGAGTCTCATAAACAGCAGGTATAACTTCTAATCTTTGGCTTGCTTCCTGAACAACCACAGTTTCTTCTTCATAAGATGTAGAAGCTGGAATTTTTTCAAGTTTTTGACTAGCTTCCTGTACAACAACCTCAAAATTTTGAGTTTCATATTTTGCAGGAACTACAGTCAATTCTTGACCGGTAGATTGTACTACTACAACTTCATTCTCTGTTGAATAAGTTGCAGGAATTGTCTTGATTTTTTTGTAAGCAGGAGATACTTGAACTGTGACATCTTGATTTGTCCACACATCTGGTGTGACACATCTTACGTAACATTTTCCAGGTTCAGGGTTTGTTGGCAGATCTTGAGCAAAAGTCATTGTGCTAATGAATAATGCTAAGCAGCTGAATACTAATTTTTTCATTGTTTTGAATTTAATATTGTTAAATAAATTAATTAATTGTGCCAAATATAGTTTTACTTACATTCAAGATCCTGATTAAAATAAATTAGAAATACACAACTTTCGACAAAGTGCTAAATATAAACGATAAAATACATTTGAAATTTAATTATATATGATTTTGGAAGATTATTCTCTCATAAATTAATTGATAAGGATTTTAAAGTACTTAAAAAAATGTCATGCATCTCATCAGTATAATCCTTATGTGTTACAATTCTTAATTTTCTTCCTCCCATTCCGATGATCTTTATATTCTTCTGAGCTAATTTATTAACAAATTCCAATTCATTCACATCACTTTTCAATTCAAATACTATAATATTGGTCTCTACCGTCTCTACCTTTTTCACCCATGTCAATTCCTTCAACATGTGTTCAATTTCCTTAGCTCTTTTATGATCATCCTTTAATCGTTCAATATTATTCTCAAGTGCATAAAGTCCGGCCGCTGCCAGATATCCTACCTGTCTCATATTTCCACCAAATACTTTTCTTATTCTAAGTGCATTCTTCATCAATCGTTCATCTCCTATTAATACTGATCCAATAGGACAGCCCAATCCTTTACTTAAACAAACGGAAATAGTATCAAATACATCTCCATATTGTTTAGCAGTTTCTTTTTTTACTACAAGCGCATTCCATAATCGAGCCCCATCTAAATGCAAGCCAAGGTTATGTTCATTGCAAATGGCTTTAATTTTAAGTATTTCTTTAAAATCCCAACAGGCTCCGCCTCCTTTATTGGATGTATTTTCAATTTCAACCAAGCTTGTTGGCGCATACCAATAATCCTTAG
Organism: uncultured Flavobacteriaceae bacterium; assembly: GCA_963722665.1. GTDB lineage: Bacteria > Bacteroidota > Bacteroidia > Flavobacteriales > Flavobacteriaceae > Site-B1. The sequence continues at coordinate 5,728 of CAVRNW010000004.1, read as the reverse complement.
GATTTATCGCTTCTAAAACCTGATCTGCAGTGAACATACCACGATGTCCATCAATTAATTTACAGGAAATACCACTATTAAAAGAGGCTCCGCCAGCCTCATAATTATATATGTGGGCATATTTATCACAAATTACCTGCTCTCCAGGGTTAGTATGCAGTTTCAAGGCCGTTTGATTTGCCATACTGCCGCTAGGGAAAAATAAAGCGTGACTTTTTCCAAACATATCGGCAAGTCTTTGCTCCAATAAATTAACGGTTTCATCTTCTCTAAAAACATCGTCACCTACTTTAGCACACATCATGGCTTCCAGCATACCTTTCGACGGCTTTGTAACTGTATCACTCCTTAGGTCAATTATCATAATTATATACTTAAGTTTATAATCCTTAAAATTAAGTAAAGATTTATTTTATCGGCACAGTTTAAATTTTAATTTTGTGAAAAATTACTACACATGATAACATCAGATCAAATTAAAGATCTTAATATCCGCCTTGACAAACTAAGGCACTATCTTTGACATAGATGCAAAACTCATAGAAATTCAGAACGAAGAAGAAAAAACCTTTGATCCGGATTTCTGGAATGACTCTCGAGCAGCACAAAAGATAATGAGGGAAATTCGCGTTAAGAAAAAATGGGTCACTGACTATAATTCGGCTAAGATGCTTGTGGAGGATCTGGAAATACTTTATGAATTTAACAAGGAGGGGGAATCAACAGATAAGGAAGTTGATACGCAATTTGTGAAGGCATTAGATCTGATAGAAGAGATCGAATTCAGCAATATGCTTTCTGATGAGGCAGACAGCCTAAGTGCCATGTTGCAAATTACCGCTGGTGCCGGAGGTACCGAAAGTTGTGATTGGGCACAAATGCTTATGAGAATGTATCTTATGTATGCAGAAAAGTCTGGTTTTAAAGTCAAAGAGCTTAATTTTCAGGAAGGTGATGTTGCGGGAATAAAAACAGTCACTTTAGAAATAGAAGGAGATTTTGCTTTTGGATGGCTAAAAGGTGAAAATGGAGTGCACAGATTAGTGAGAATATCTCCTTTTGACAGTAATGCCAAACGCCATACCAGTTTTGCATCTGTTTATGTGTATCCTTTGGTTGATGATTCCATTGAAATAGAAATTAATCCTGCAGATATAGAAATAACTACTGCAAGATCAAGTGGTGCAGGCGGACAGAATGTAAATAAGGTTGAGACTAAAGTTCAACTAACACATAAACCTACTGGAATTCAAATTTCATGTTCAGAGACAAGGTCACAGCACGACAACAGGGCTCGAGCTATGCAAATGCTTAAATCACAACTATATGAAATAGAGTTGCAAAAACAACTCTCACAACGTGACGACATTGAAGCAGGTAAAATGAAGATTGAATGGGGAAGTCAGATCCGTAATTATGTTATGCATCCTTACAAACTGGTCAAAGATGTAAGAACCGGTCATGAAACAGGAAATGTAGATGCTGTTATGGATGGCCATATTGAAGCTTTTTTAAAAGCGTATTTAATGTTGATGGGACAAAAAACAGAAGACAATCAAACCTTATAATGAAAAAAATAGATAATATCATTTTCGATCTTGGTGGTGTTTTGATCGATTGGAATCCGGAATATGTTTATCTGGATGTTTTTAATGGTGATAGACAAAAAATGCAGTGGTTCTTTGATAATATTTGCACCCATGACTGGAACGAAAATCAGGATGCAGGATATTCAATGGCAAAAGCGACAGAAGAGCGAGTCTCTCTTTTCCCGGAATATGAGGAATTAATACGCATATTCTATGGACGCTGGGATGATATGCTTGGAGATTCTATCCATGAAACCGTAAACATATTGGATAACCTGATAAGATCGTCTAACTATAAAGTGTTGGCATTGACCAATTGGAGTCACGAAACCTTTCCAAAGGCTTTGAAAAAATTTGATTTTCTGCATTGGTTTGAGGGCATCGTTGTTTCGGGAGAAGAAAAGACCAGGAAGCCTTTTGCAGAAATTTACAATATCACTTTAAACAGGTATGGCCTTGAACCGGGACGATCCCTTTTTATTGATGATAATCTAAGAAACATTGAAGCAGCGAAAGAGTTAGGGATCAATGGTATCCATTTTAAAAGTCCGGAGCAATTAATTCAACAATTAAAAAATTATAATATTCTTATTTAATGATCAAAATATATCACAACAGCAGATGCCGTAAATCACGGGAAGGATTGCAAATTCTGGAACAATCGGGAAAACAATTCGAAATTGTAAATTATTTAGATTCCGTGCCTTCTAAGAAAGAATTAAAGAACATCATTAATCTTTTAGGCATTGCTCCTATTGAATTAGTCAGAAAAAATGAATCAATCTGGAAAGAACAATTCAAAAATAAATCAATGACAGATGATGAAATCATTAATGCTATGGTGGAAAATCCTAAATTAATTGAAAGGCCAATAGTCATTAATGGTAACAAAGCTGCCATAGGCAGACCTCCAATAAAAATAGAAGAAATTTTGTAATTTATTTTGTTTAATCTTAAGTGATAAACTTTTAACAATAAATTAACTGCCATAAATTAAACCTTGAGTTATTTTTGTGGTCTAACTCAGAAACTAACCATGCATAAATATTTAATTGCCTTATTACTTGTGATATTCGTATCCCAATTCTCTTATTCAGATCCTGATCCGGCAAAACCTCGTAACAGAACAATAACGGGAAAGATCTTAGATAAAGATAATGGATTGCCTCTGGAATATGCCACAATTTCTTTCTGGAGTGTGACTGAAAATAAAATAATTGATGGATGTATTACTGATGTTTCAGGTGAGTTTTCTATAAAAATCTCAGACGATATTTATAACATCACTATTGAATATATTTCCTATAAACCCTTTAGGATCTTAAACAAAAAGATTGATTCTGATTTAGATCTCGGGGTTATTTCTTTGGAAATCGATTTTCAGTCCTTAGGTGAAGTTGAGATAATAGCAGAGAAAACTACAGTAGAGATCAAACTCGACAAAAAGATCTACAATGTTGGCCGGGATCTGACTGTAAGAGGTGGTACTGTTAGCGATGTTCTGGATAATGTACCTTCTGTATCTGTAGATGTTGAAGGAAATGTTTCCCTAAGAGGAAATGACAATGTGCGTATTTTAATAAATGGTAAACCATCCGGATTGGTTGGATTGAATTCCACTGATGCCTTAAGACAATTACCTGCAGAATCCATTGAACGAGTTGAAGTGATTACGTCTCCTTCAGCCAGATATGATGCAGAGGGAACTGCGGGAATTTTGAATATTATTTTAAGAAGAAGTAAGTTACAGGGACTAAATGGAGCAATTACATTAAATGGAGGTTATCCTACTCAAGCAGGAGTGTCGGGAAATATTAATTATAGAATAGGCGATTTTAATATATTTAATACTACTGGTTACAGCTATAGAAAATCTCCTGGAAATGCCTTTACCGATACAGAATATTTTAATGGTGATGATCCCAGTACTTTTTTAAACGAAACGAGAGATTTTGACCGTATTAGAAAAGGCCTGACAACTAATGTCGGGGTGGAATGGTATGTTAATAATTCTACATCCTTAACTACTTCTTTAGTGTACAGAGATAGTAATAATTCTTCAGAAACTACTAACGATATAAGAGAAACAGACATCAATGGTAATTTATTAAATCAGTCTTTTCGGTTTGACCCTGAAGAAGAGGATGATAAAACCGTTCAGTATTCATTTAATTTTGATAAGCAATTCAATGGTAATAGTGAACATAAGTTAACATTTGATTTTCAATATGAAGAAAGTACAGAAGACGAGCAATCCTTGATCACTCAGGATGGTGACGATGCAGAAAAAGTAAGGACCTTAGAAAACCAAAATGAGATTTTATTACAAAGTGATTATGTAATGCCCATTGGTGAAGCCAGCCAATTTGAATTGGGTTATCGAGGTACATTTAATGAATTAGATACCGATTACACTTTAGAATTCAATGAAAACGGGAATTTTGAACTCAATACCGACCTAAGCAATAATCTGATCTACAGGGAATATGTGAATGCTTTCTATTCTCAATTTGGCAGTAAAATAAAAGACAAGTTTTCATTTTTATTGGGCCTAAGAATGGAATCAACAAGAATATCAATAAATCAGATCACTTCGAATGATTTTGAGCGTAAAAACTATATTGGACTCTTCCCTACCATTAACTTAGGTTATGAAATTTCAGAAAAACAAAGCTTAACATTGGGTTATAACCGAAGAATAAGAAGACCACGCTCAAGATTCATCAATCCATTTCCTTCCAGAAGCAGTGCCACTAATTTATTTCAGGGAAATCCTGATATTGATCCAAGTTACTCCAATAACATCGATCTTGGATATTTAAACAGAATGGGGAAACTAACATTGAATTCTTCTATATATTTTAATCGTGCCACAGATGTATTTACGTTTATAACTCTTGATTCCGGTGAAACAACCATAGTTGGTGGAACAGAAGTACCAATAATACAGAGATCACCTGTTAATTTGGCAACAAATGACCGATATGGATTTGAATTCACTTTAACCTACAGACCAACAAAAAAGTGGAATATGAATGGCAATTTCAATTTATTCCAGTCTGTTACCAAAGGAGACTATCTGGGAACCAATTTTGATGCCGAGAACCTTAGCTGGTTCATACGTTTAAATAATAAATATACCTTGCCGGGTAATATAGACTGGCAGACTAGATTATTCTACATTGGTCCAAGAGAAGATGCTCAAAATAAGTCCAAAGGTATGTTCATAGCCTCTTTGGCTTTTAGTAAGGATCTATTTAAAGACAATGGCTCTTTGGCTGTAAATATTAGTGACCTTTTCAATGGTGGAAAAAGACAAACCAATACACTTACCGATACTTTTGCTGCATATAGTGAATATCAAAGAAGAGTTAGAAGTGTAAACTTTTCTTTCACCTACAGATTCAATCAAAAGAAAAAACGTAATAATAGGGACATGAATGGCAATGGTGCTCCTGATGATATGGATTTTGAAAAACCTTAATCAAAACAAAAAGAAATAAAAAAAGGAAGCCAGTTGGCTTCCTTTTTTGTTTTGTTTTTGATTTATTGATCTAATGCGAAGCCGCTTCTCTGGCTGCTTTTTTTTCTGCTTTTTTCTCTTTGAATCTTTCCAACAAAGCTCCACCTATCCAGTAAGGAACCACAAAAGTTATTAAAAATATCATTAACCAAAATCCTATTGTTAGTATGGTTAGAAATGCTAAAAATCCTAAATATTGATCAAATTCGAACATGTGGTAACTGTTATAAGGTTGTGCAAATATAAAACAAAGCAACTTTCTATACAATAGTGAAATAAAGATTTATTAACTGCTTACTAACATGACTTTTTTGAAAGATCATCTCCAATTAATTACGATATTGTTTCTGTTTCGTTTACTAAATTATATCGGATAAAGCCTGAATCAGCTTTTGACAGCCTCCACATTTAATGAACTCAGAATGTTCCTGGATGTTATTAAACTTGTGTTCACTAATTTTATGGCAGTTCATCTGAGAGTTGGTTAACTCATTAAAAACTTTTAAAGTCTTTTTAGCCTTTTTGTTACTATATGCAGATTTACCTGGGTTATCCTTTACCCAACCCAAAGAATTCATCCAAATTGCTGCACTTAAAGCTCCACAACCATTTCCAC
>CAVRNW010000003.1:0-9017 GCA_963722665.1 uncultured Flavobacteriaceae bacterium | reverse complement strand
CGAAGGAAGGGTTACTTCTGCATTGAAACGAATGATTGCCTGGGTTAGCAGTAATTCTGCTGGTTGCAGATACTGTCAGGCGCACGCTATTCGAGCTGCAGAGCGTTATGGAGCAGAACAGGTGCAGTTAGACAATGTTTGGGACTATAGAACCCATCCTGCTTTTAATGAAGCCGAAAGAGCTGCTTTGGATTTTAGTTTAGCTGCTAGCCAAGTTCCAAATGCTGTAAATGAAGATATTAAAAAACGTTTATACCAGTATTGGAATGAAGGCGAAATTGTAGAAATGCTGGGCGTGATCTCTTTGTTTGGTTATTTAAACAGATGGAACGATAGCATGGGAACTTCCATTGAAGAAGGCGCTGTTGAAAGTGGCAATCAATATTTAGGGAAGCATGGGTGGAATAAAGGCAAACATGGTTCATGATCTATTTTTTACCATAATTGATGTACTTCTTTTTTAATATACTTTTCATAAATAGCTTTAACTTGTTGCATTTCTAGTTGTGTAATTGGTTGAGCATTGTAAGTATTAATATTTGAAATCAATTGCTCCACACTAGATGCTCCAGGAATTATACAACTTACTTCATTAAAGGTTAGAATCCAATGAAGTGCTTTGTGTACTAAATTCTCGTTTCCATTAAAAATAAGTTTCAGTTCTTCAACTGCTTGTAGCCCTAAATCATAATTTATTCCAGAAAACGTTTCGCCTTTATCAAATGCTTCTCCATTTCTATTAAAAAAACGATGATCCTCTTTTCCAAAAGTTGTTGATTTATTAAATTTTCCCGTTAATAATCCACTTCCTAATGGCACGCGAGCAATAATCCCAACATTTTTCTTTTTTGCTTCACTAAAAAATAATTCATTTGGTCGCTGTCTGAACATATTAAAGATTATTTGTATTGTACTTACACCTTCATATTCAATAGCCTTTAAAGCCTCTTCAACTTTTTGTACACTCACACCATAATTTCTAATTTTTCCCTCTTTGGTTAAGTTATCAAAAAGTTCAAAAATCTCCGGGCGATAATAAACTTCTGGAGGAGGACAATGCAATTGAATTAAATCAATTCTGTCCACATCTAAGTTCGATAAACTATCCTCAACAAATTTTCTAAGTGCAGAAACAGTATATGATTCATTGTTGTGTGGGTTTAATTTACGTCCACATTTTGTAGCAATATATACCTCTTCTGAACAAGAGCTAACTACTTTACCAACGGCTTTTTCACTTAATCCTTCGCTGTAAACATCTGCCGTATCAATAAAATTTATGCCATTATCTATAGCTTTGTTTATTATATCTTCAGCCTTTTTGAAGTTGAATGGACTTCCCCATTTTCCTCCTACTTGCCAAGTCCCTAGGCTTATTTCAGACACATTTAACCCTGTCTTCCCTAATTTTCTGTATTTCATTTTATTAAATTATGCTTAGTTATTTTTTTCCTGCAACACAAATTACAATTTCACCTTTTGGTGGTTTGTTAGTGTAATATTCTACAACTTCTGTAGCAGTACCTCGAACAGTTTCTTCATACATTTTTGTGAGTTCTCTGGATACAGTGACTGGTCGGTTATTACCGAAATATTCGACAAAATTGGTTAGGGTTTTTATTAGCTTATGAGGGCTTTCATAAAATATCATTGTTCGGGTTTCTTCAGCAAGAAACTTTAGTCGTGTTTGCCTTCCTTTTTTAACTGGTAAAAACCCCTCAAAAACAAACTTATCGTTTGGTAATCCGGAATTCACCAAGGCAGGAACAAATGCTGTTGCTCCTGGCAAACATTCTACTTCAACATTATTTTCTATGCAAGCTCTTACTAACAAAAAACCCGGATCAGAAATTGCAGGTGTTCCGGCATCACTGATCAATGCAATAGTTGTTCCCGAATTAAGTTTTTGAACTAATCTATCAATAGTTTTATGCTCATTATGCATATGATGACTTTGCATATGAGTGCTAATATCAAAATGTTTTAATAGTTTACCAGAAGTGCGTGTGTCCTCAGCAAGGATAAGATCGACTTCTTTTAAAACCTTAATAGCCCTTAAAGTCATATCATCTAAATTACCTATTGGCGTAGGTACAAGATATAGTTTACCCATTAGATGAACTTAGCTTCTAATATTTTCATAAATCGAGATTCAAATTCCTCTTTTTCTGCCCAATTATTATAATCGGGTTTAATCATATTGTTAATAAAGGAAGATGCCTCCTCAAATGAGGAAGTCGTATTTAATTGTGATAATACGCGTTCGTAATCTTCAATACTTTCATTAAACAGGTGTTTAATAAACGCCAGTCTATCATTTAAGCCAATACTTATGTTGCCTTTAAGCTTGTCATTCAAGGATTTTTTTTGTGCGTTTCTTGCTTCAGCTTCTTCAATTGGTTCAAATTCAGGCATGTCCTTGAAGTCTGCAGTTATTTCGTCTAAGTCCTGTTCATGGTACTTTTTCTTTGGGATGGCCTCTTCAAAAATCTTATCAACCTTTTGACTTTCTGGCGGCATTTGAGCAACCATATCCTTTATCTTTTCCATGACCGGCTCCATAATCCCATCATCTTCGACTTCATCCAGATTTATATATACTTTATCTTCGACTTCAATATTATCGCTAACCTTATTATTAAAAGCCTTGTCCAGCATACCAAAGAAAGATGAGTCATTTCCAATTGTTGGAATATCACCATCAAAGTTTTCGTGAGCAAATTTTAAAACACTTAATTTTTCATAAAGTTCCTCGACAGTCTTATGCATTTTTAAAACATCTTCCTTCCCTTTCAGTTTAAGAATCCTGTGGGCAATACTCATCAAATCCGATTCTAATTTCTTTTTCATAACTTTTAAATTTTATCTTATTTTATGGCTTTGATTTTTAATAAATTTGATTCACCTTTAAACTAACGAAATTATATTTCCGTTTAGTGTTAAAATTACAAAATGTTTCTCGAAAATACAGTAAATCATAAAGAGCAATTTGGCTGGATAGAAGTAATATGTGGATCCATGTTCTCAGGAAAAACTGAAGAATTGATACGCAGGCTGAAGCGCGCTCAATTTGCCAGACAAAAAGTTGAGATCTTTAAGCCTGCCATTGATGTGCGCTATGATGAAGCTAAAGTTATATCACATGATGCCAACGAAATTCGGTCAACACCGGTTCCCGCAGCTGCTAACATCCCTATTTTAGCAGATGGATGTGATGTTGTTGGTATTGATGAAGCTCAATTCTTTGATGATGAAATCGTTCGGGTTTGCAATGATCTGGCAAATAACGGAGTTCGTGTAATTGTTGCGGGATTGGATATGGATTTCAAAGGTAATCCCTTCGGTCCAATGCCAAATTTAATGGCAACTGCAGAATACGTCACCAAAGTACATGCTGTTTGTACAAGAACAGGCAATTTGGCCCAATATAGCTTTAGAAAAGCCAAAAGTGATGATCTGGTTTTGCTGGGTGAAGTTGATGAATACGAACCGTTAAGTAGGGCTGCTTATTTTAAAGCGACCATGCGAGAAAAATTAAGAAATATTAAGGTAAAAGATGCCGAAGAAGTGCCTTCAAAACCTAAATAAACCAGATGCCAGCAGCCCAGGAAACTATACTTGAAATTGATTTAAAAGCCTTAAAACATAATTTCGAATATTTAAAATCAAAACTAAAAGATAGCACCCAATTTTTGGCGGTTGTAAAAGCGTTTGGATATGGTAGTGAGGCTGTTGAAATTTCTAAATATTTGCAGGAATTAAATGTTGATTATTTTGGAGTGGCATACGTGTCGGAAGGCGTTTCTCTTCGTGATGCGGGAATAACCAAACCAATTTTGGTCTTACATCCTCAACCAGTTAATTTTAAACTATTAATAGAAAATTGTTTAGAGCCGAGTTTATATAGTCCAAAAGTATTAACTGAATTTATTAGTGTAGCAAAAAAAGAAAATCAGACAGACTACCCTGTTCATATCAAATTTAATACCGGCTTAAACCGGTTGGGGTTTGGGGAAAACGATATTGAATTTATATCCAAAAATCTAAAAGAGACTTCTGCAATAAAAGTAAAATCAATCTTTTCGCATTTAGCGGCCAGTGAAGACTTAAACGAAAAAGCCTTTTCTTTAAATCAAATTGAATCTTTTAAAAAAATATGGGAAAGGTTTATAAATGGGCTCGGTTATAATCCTTTTTTACACATATGTAATACTTCAGGAATTCTAAATTTTCCCGAGGCACATTTTGATATGGTAAGAAGCGGTATTGGTTTATATGGCTTTGGCAACTCTGAAGAAGAAAACAAGCACTTAATTCCAATAGCTACATTAAAGTCGGTCATTTCTCAAATTCATACTATAAAAAAAGGTGAAACCGTTGGCTATAACAGGGGGTTTAAAAGTGATTCTATTCAAAGATCTGCTACAATACCTATTGGTCATGCAGATGGAATTGGAAGACAATACGGACATGGAAAAGGGTTCGTTACAATAAATAACAAGAAGGCTCCAATTATTGGAAATGTATGTATGGACATGATCATGGTCAATATAACTGATATTGATTGTAATGAAGGAGATGAAGTGATCATCTTCAATAAAGATAATACAGCGGAAGATTTAGCTAAAACAACAAATACCATATCATACGAAGTCCTCACTTCGGTATCTCAACGAGTAAAACGTGTATTTTGTCGATAGTTGGTAAATAAAAAACTGCACAATTCAACTAAAGGAGTTTAATTTTTCTTTAAATTGCCGCAAATTAATACTAACTAAATTATTTAATTATGTTAAAAGAATTTAAAGATTTTATTATGACTGGAAATGTGATTGATTTCGCAGTTGCAGTAATTTTGGCTGGTGCACTTGGAGCTGTTATCAACGGTTTCGTATCTAACATTGCTATGCCATTTGTTGGTTATTTTGCAGGTGGAATGAATTTTGAAGATCTTCACTATGCAATGGATGGTGTGGAATATGCAAGTTTAGCTGCTGCTAAAGAAGCAGGTGCCGCTGTAATTGCATATGGTGCTTGGATCAATACCATTATTAACCTTATTATTGTAGGATTGGTTATGTTTATGATCGTAAAGGCCTATAATAAAACTAAAAAGCCGGTTGAAGCAGCAGCTCCTGCAGGTCCATCTGACAATGACTTATTAGCTGAAATTAGAGATTTACTAAAAAAGAAATAATTCATTAAAACCACATTAATCATATAAATTTTATATGATTCTTAAAAAAGCCTCGTTTATTTTGATAGCGAGGCTTTTTTTATGCTTTATTTTTAAGAAAAAAATCGCTGACTATTAAGAGATTAAACTAATAAATGCTATAATTTTGTAAATTAATTTTTAAAAAATGAAACAAGCATGTTAAAAATTTTATTACTTGATAAAATGATTATTTGCGAGTTGCATATGACCTATTAAACAATAAAATATTTCAAATGAAAGTAGCTGTAGTTGGTGCCACTGGTATGGTGGGTGAAGTTATGAGAAAAGTACTAAGGGAGCGTAATTTCCCATTAACGGAGTTTATTCCTGTTGCTTCCGAAAGGTCTGTTGGAAAAGAAATTGATTTCAATGGGAAACCTTATAAAGTTGTTGGAATGCAAACGGCGGTAAATATGAAACCGGATATTGCGATTTTTTCAGCTGGAGGAGGAACTTCATTGGAATGGGCTCCAAAGTTCGCTGAAGTAGGTACAACGGTAATTGATAATTCATCCGCATGGAGAATGGATCCGTCAAAAAAATTAATTGTCCCTGAAATTAATGCAGATATATTAACTAAAAAGGACAAGATCATTGCTAATCCAAATTGCTCAACAATTCAATTGGTACTTGCCTTAGCTCCATTGCACAAAAAATATAAAATGAAACGAGTAGTTGTATCTACTTATCAGTCTGTTTCAGGAACTGGAGTAAAAGCTGTACAACAATTAGACAACGAAGTGAAGGGTATAAAAGGAGAAATGGCATATCCATATCAAATAAATCGGAATGCTTTACCGCATTGTGATGTATTTGAAGCAAACGGATATACAAAAGAGGAAATGAAACTTGCCAGAGAACCTCAAAAAATATTCAATGACAGAACCTTCTCTGTTACCGCAACAGCAGTGAGGATACCGACTTCCGGAGGACATTCTGAATCGGTTAATGTAGAATTTGAGAATGATTTTGACCTTAATGATGTTCGAAAGGTATTAAGTCAATCTCCAGGAATTGTCGTTCAGGATAATACCGATACTAACACCTATCCTATGCCCATTTTTGCAAATGGCAAAGATGATGTTTTTGTAGGCAGAATCAGGAGAGACGAAACTCAGCCCAATACATTAAATATGTGGATAGTTGCAGATAATTTACGCAAAGGTGCCGCAACGAATGCCATACAAATAGCAGAATATTTAGTTGAAAAGGACTTAATATAGTTGAATTTTCTTTTTCAAGAAATTTTATTTAAAATATTGGAATCAAAAGCTCTTTCTAATTTAGTTAAGAGCTTTTTTTGTGTTAATTTTATAGTCTCATTTAAACTAAATTTCCATGAAAAAATTATTCCTTTGTTTAATTACACTTTCCATAGTTATGTCGTGTAAACAAGAAAAGCAAAACGAGAGAAATATTACAGTAAATTATCCTGAAACCAAAAAAGCAGATACAATCACCAATTATTTTGGAACAGAAGTTAAGGATCCTTACAGATGGCTGGAAGATGATAGAAGTGAAGAAACAGAGGAATGGGTAAAGGCTGAAAACGAAGTAACGTTTGATTATCTTAAGAATATCCCTTATAGAGAGGAGCTTAAAGAACGATTGGAAAAACTTTGGAATTACGAGAAAATTGGATCGCCATTTAAAGAAGGGGATTATACATATTTTTATAAAAACGATGGTTTGCAGAACCAATATGTTATTTACAGGCACAAAACAGGTGAAGATCCACAAAAAGCCGAAGTATTTCTTGATCCAAACACCTTTAAAGAAGATGGGACTATTTCTTTAGGAGGAGCGAGTTTCTCCAAAAGTGGAAAAATTTTAGCATATGCTATCTCTGAAGGAGGAAGTGATTGGAGAAAGATCTTGATAATGGATGCTGAATCGAAAAAAATAAAAGAGGATACTTTAGTTGATGTTAAGTTTAGCGGAATGTCATGGTACAAAGATGAAGGTTTCTATTACTCAAGTTATGATAAACCAAAAGGAAGCGAATTATCTGCTAAAACCGATCAGCATAAATTATACTACCATAAATTAGGTACGGCTCAAAAAGATGATAAAATTATTTTTGGAGGGAAACTTAAAGAAAAGCACAGGTACATCAGGGGAAGCGTTACAGAAGACAATAATTATTTGCTGATTAGCGCCAGTATTTCTACTTCGGGAAATAAATTGTATCTAAAAGATTTAACAAAACCAAATAGCCCATTAATAACCATTCTTGATACTACTGATAGCGATACTTATGTAATAGACAATGTTGGCAGTAAGCTATATTTAGTAACCAATCTTGATGCTCCAAACAAGAAAATTGTAACGGTTGATGCATCCAGGCCAACACCGGAAAACTGGAAAGATTTTATCCCAGAAACAGAGCATGTCTTAAGTCCATCAACGGGTGGAGGATTCTTCTTCACTGAATACATGGTTGATGCTATTTCTCAAGTTAAGCAATATGATTACGATGGAAAATTAGTTAGAGACATAGAACTTCCCGGATTAGGAAATGCTGGTGGATTTGGTGGTAAAAAAGAAGAAAAAACAGATTACTACTCCTTTACTAATTACAACACGCCTGCAAGTATTTATAAGTTTGATGTAGAAACAGGGAAATCTGAATTATACTGGAAGCCAAGTATCGATTTTAATCCAGAAGATTACGAAAGCAATCAAGTGTTCTATAACTTCAAAAGATGGCACAAAAATACCAATGATGATCACCCACAAAAAAGGCATAGAACTCAATGGAAAAAACCCAACTATTCTTTATGGTTATGGTGGATTCAATATTAGTTTAAATCCAAGATTTAGCATCACAAATGCAGTTTGGATGGAACAAGGTGGAATTTATGCTGTGCCTAATTTACGTGGAGGTGGAGAATACGGAAAAGAATGGCATAAAGCTGGAACTCAAACTACAAAAGCAAAATGTGTTTGATGATTTTATTGCTGCTGCAGAATATTTAATTGCCAACAATTATACCTCATCAGACTATTTGGCAATTAGAGGTGGTTCAAATGGAGGTTTATTGGTTGGTGCAACTATGACGCAACGTCCGGATTTAATGAAAGTAGCATTGCCTGCTGTTGGTGTTTTAGATATGTTGCGTTACCACACATTTACGGCTGGTGCGGGTTGGGCTTACGATTATGGAACAGCTGAAGATGACAAAGAAATGTTCGACTATTTAAAAGGCTACTCTCCTGTGCATAATGTAAAAGAAGGTGTTCAATATCCCGCAACAATGGTTACAACAGGTGATCATGACGATAGAGTGGTTCCTGCACATAGTTTTAAATTTGCAGCCGAATTACAAGACAAACAAACTGGAAATAACCCAACATTAATCAGAATAGAAACAGATGCTGGTCACGGTGCCGGAACTCCTGTAAGTAAAACCATTGAGCAATATGCCGATATTTTTGGTTTTACTTTATTTAATATGGGTTACGACGTGTTACCAAGTAAGACAAATGAGAAGTTAAAAGGATAGTTTTTCTTTTTGAATTTATAAATGAAAAGCCTGAAAGTTAACTTTCAGGCTTTCTTTTCATTCTCTTTTTTTTCGCCTTTTTTCAGGTTTTTCATCTTCTTTAGTAGCAAAAAAAGTTTTTAATTCTTCGATATCGAGTTCATTGTCTTGATTAGTATCTATCTCTGAAAAATTATCTGATAATTCTCTTTTTTCCTTTGCGGCAACTTCCAATTCATTTAGTGTTCCATCTCCATTATCATCAACTTCATTTATTAATTTTTCAGGAGACTCTTTTTTTGGGTTTTCTATTA
>CAVRNW010000002.1:0-26262 GCA_963722665.1 uncultured Flavobacteriaceae bacterium | reverse complement strand
AAACCTTTACTGTAACATTATCAACCACCACACCCGGAATATTTTTAATCCTTTCATCATTGATATTAAATGTGAACAATGATGGAACGGGTTTAACAATGGTATGACCTAATTCTTGGAGAATATCCCAAATCTTAAATTACTTCCTGTTGCTACCAAAAGTTTATTACAAGAATACAATTCATCGGTGGTTTTAACCAACCAGTTATTTCCATTTTTAGAAATGTTTTTTACAGGGCTGTTCTTCAATACTTCAATCATGTAATTATCAACTTCCTTCAAAAAACAATCTATAATGGTTTGAGATGAATCAGATTTTGGAAACATCCTTCCATCTTCTTCTATTTTTAGTTCTACACCTCTTCTTTCAAACCATTCAATGGTATCTCCCGTCATAAATTTATGGAAATGGACCTATTAATTCTTTTTCTCCCCGAGGATAATTTAGAACTAATTCTTTCGGATCAAATTCAGCGTGAGTAACATTACAACGACCACCTCCGGAAACTTTTACTTTAGTGAGCATTTGACTTCCTCGCTCCAAAATAGTTACTTTAAATTCAGGGTTTTGTTCAGCAATATTTATTGCAGCAAAAAATCCTGCTGCTCCACCGCCAATTATAATAACATCGTATTGTTTCATTTTATTAGATTCCTGATTTAGCAAGAATTACAATTAATTGAACTCTCAAAGTGCATTTTGAGGAATATTAAAAATTACTGTGTAAATTTATGGCTTATTTAATATATGTAAGCTTTGAGAAAAATAATTTGGTTTATCGTTGTGGTTTTTTTTAGTTGTAATTCAAAAGATTTAAAGATCGTTGCTGATTTGCCTTATACGCTTAGGGAAGTTTCGGGAGCCCAAAGTGTGCCAGGGTCAGATCTCATTTGGATGGTAAATGACGCCGGAAATTCTTCATTGGTTTATGGAACAAATTTCAATGGCGAAATTGTAACATCCATCAAGGTAAATGCAGAAAACCATGACTGGGAAGATCTAACAACTGATGAGGAAGGCAACCTTTATATTGGAGATTTTGGAAATAATAATAATAAAAGAAGGGATCTGGTCATTTTAAAAATTAAAAAGAAAGATCTGGAAAGCAAGATACCTGTCAATCCGGAAAAAATCTATTTTTATTTTCCTGATCAAAAAGAATTTCCACCCAAAAAGAAAGAATCGATATTTTGACTGCGAGGCTTTTTTTTATTTGAACGACAGTCTTTATTTATTCACAAAAAGCAGAGTTGATAAACATCACGGCAAAACAAACTTATATAAAGTGCCTGCAAAACCGGGAAAATACGAAGCGCAAAAAATAGACACTTATCAATCATATTGCGATAGAATTACATGCTGGACCACGTCTGCTGATATAAGTCCGGACAAATCCAAAATGGTTCTGTTGACTCCAACAGCTCTTTTGTTATTTACAGATTTTAAAGATGATGATTTTTTTAATGGAAAAGTAAAAGACTATAAATTTGATTTCATTACCCAAAAAGAAAGTGTTTTTTTTAAAGACAACCAAACCATTTATCTGGCAGATGAGTCAACTTTTTTAATTGGATGTAATCTTTATGAATTCAAATTACATTAATTAATTTTTGATAGATATATTTCAAAACTTATACCTATATCCTATAAGAAAGGACTTTTCACTTTTAGAAAAAGTTAATTCCATATGTTCTTTTTGATATGGTGTAGTAAACAAATAAGCACTTCCAACTCCTATTACTGCTCCGGATAAAATATCTACAAAATCATGTTTATTGGCATTTAATCTGGTAATGCCGCAATAACTCGCTAAGGCATAAGCGGGAATACCAAATTTCCAACCATATCGCTTTTGCAAAAATGCGGCACTTTGGAAGGTTGTAGATGTGTGACCGGAAGGAAAGGAGTTATTGTTTGACATATCAGGGCGTTCCTTTTTTATTATTAATTTTAAACTAACAGTAGTAATTCCATTCAATGCAAAACCTTTTAAAAATTGCCAAGACCCATCTTTATCTCCGTTAATCAAAGTAGTGCCTAAAGCAGCCGCTGGCATTGCATATAATAAAACATCTCCAGAGGTTTTTGCCGCTTCACTTTGAGAAAATATTCCAAAATAATTTAATAGTAAGATGCACAGTACTATTTTTTTTAACATTTTTATTTCAATTTCTAATTAATTAAAACCCGAAGCCCAATTTAAAAGCTAAGAGTAAGCCATCATCACTATTAAAAGCCGATAAATTTAATGTTATCATATCTGCTGCATTGGCAAATACACCTCCACCTACGGAAGTATTCCATCTATCGGAATCTTCACCGTCAAACCAAACTCGACCATAATCCGCCCCACCATAAAGACCGATATTTAACGGTAATAATCCTGTTTTTATCTTTCGTAAATTTAAACGTAAATCTGTACTTTGCACAAAAGCACTCTTGCCTGTAAATCGTTCATTTCGATATCCCCTCAAACCATTATTCGCACCAATATTTGCTGCTTGATAAAACTCAAAACCGTCACCCAAATTAAATTGAGCTTTAAGTTTTGTTGCCAAAACCAGTTGCCCGTTTGGTATTAATTTATAGTTAAAAGCTAGTTCCGGAATTATATATCCAAAACCTTCAGAAGTGTCAACATTATTTTTGTAACCCGTTTCCAAAGCTACCAGCATCCCTAAGGTTGGAAAAGCTTCATTATCATAATTAGAATAATGATACTTAGCACTTATACCATAGAAATCATTACCAACTTCAATATCTTCTCCAATGATTTGATTAATAAAGCGACCTTCCGTTTCTTCAACTTCATAAGACTCATATGCAACTCCCATTTCAAAACTAGCACCCATTCGTCCTTTCCAAATTAAAGAAGGTGAAAATGTAAGGGTCCTTAATTTTACACGATTATAATCTAAATCCACATCTATTCCATCTCTCTCATCTGCTTCCGGATTAGGTGTTTCGTTGCCATAGCCAAAAAAATTCTTAGCAAAATTGGGGCTTGTAAAATGCACTTTCACACCTAAATTCATGTGGCCAATAACATTCGCGAATTCACCATTATAACTTAGATCATAACCTTGTGTCGCAAAATAGTAAGATGCCCCAAAAGAATGTTGAGAGGTAAACGGATTGCGTTCGAAACCATAACTAGTGAGTGTATTTAAAAACCCTATTTTAAGTCCATCATCTGGATTAGCACCAATGGACGGAAGTAATTGATTAGAGCTGTTTTTTAATTTTTTGTAATCATAAACATTCGTTTCATAATCGTCGGTTAATTTTATGTCTCCTTTAGTAGTTACAAACGTATTTTCCTTTGATTTATAATCATAAATTTTAAGACTTCTGCCATTCAATATGTTATATGAGTCATTATTCTGACCACCAATTAATCTAACTTTAATAAGATTCTTACCATATCCGGAAACTCTAAATACGTCTTTATCATCCAACCCATAAATCCAGATTTCTTTGGTATCATTGCATGTATATATTCTTTCAAGGAATACGTCCGCTTTCTTTCCCTTCTTAATGCGAAAAGCAGTTACTTTGGTTTCTCCTAACGGCAAACGTTCAATTTCAAACCAATCGTCCTTATCCGTCCCTTTTATAACCCCGAATTTGTTAATATGCTTATAATAAGTTTCCGATATCTTTTGAAGATTACTTCTTCTTCCCTGGAGTTTCCTTTTGATGTCTTGAATGGTTTCGTCATTGACTTCGTTAGGAAAATAACTAAAAGCCTCATCAATAACATCGTCAGTTAAATTTTCTACTATTTTCTTAACTTGAGCATTCCACACAGCTCTTCCAGATTCATTAATTAATGCCATATCCAGTGGATAAGGTTCAAGGTTGAACCATTTAACACTTTTTAAATCTTCATCATAACTTTGCATCAAGCGTAACGCAGGCACTACTTTAGTAGCAAAACTTAATAAAGCCCCATCTGCCATTTTTGAAAACGCCTGATCCCTATCTCTTGGTATTGGCCTGTAAATTGTTTTATCTTTCTCCTTAAATCTTGCCCAGCGCCATTGATCTTCATGCCTGTCCCAATCACCGATGAGCATATCAAATAAACGCGCTCTTATATAAGCCGCTTCATCTAAAATATGATTCTCATTTTTATGTAATTTCTTCAATAAATCATCTGTACTTAAAATTTTATTGGAGAATCCAAAACTGGCTTTATCTCCATGTCCATCAGAAGTGCGTTCTTCAATCATATATAACTCATCACCAAATTCATCATTGAATTCACCAATGGCATTTTGCTTTGGAACATAATACAAAACAGGATTTGTATGGTAAACTCCAACAGCATTTGCTAAAGTAGCAATGGTAAACGGTGCATAGGGATGTGATCCTGTAAAAACATCTAGCAGCAAGTCTTCTGTATATGTATCATTAAACTGCCCTTCAATATATTGGTCTTTAAAAGCTACTGCTTGTAAATACTGAACTGCATTTTTACGAAGAGCTCTCATAACATACTCTTTTCCCTCTTTATCTTTTAATCTTAAGGATTTAGATTGATGTCCCCCTCCTTTTCTAATGGGAATTAAACCTCCAAATAATGTATCTAAATTTACAGTTGGTGCATTTATCTTTGTTCCATAATACCTGCGATAGCGTTCTCCCCACAGTGATCTATAAAATTTTCCTTTTGTCACCTCTTGATCGCTATAAATGGATGCCGTTTTAACACCAGGAAAATTAGAATTATCTTAATTGATAAGACTTCTTATGATCTGATTTTAGGACTTGAGTTTGAAACACAACATCATTTTTTTTCGCAGAATAAAACCTCACATTTGAGGATCCGTCTTTAAAAATATCCAGTCTTGCATAACCTGATGTTCCATAAGAAAACTGGCCATTACCAACATTTCGAGTTGCGTTAACCTTAGAGCCTGAACCACTTACGATTTGAGGTAAATTGTCCTGAACGATATATTGCAAATTATGATCGTGTCCAGACACAAAAATGGTCTTATCATTTTCTTGAGAAAGGGTTATGATCCGTTTTCTAAACTCATTATATAATTTGTTTTGTACGTCTACGGTAGTCACTCCTCCCGTTTTTCGAATAATATTTTTTAATGTGCCTAATATCGGTAAGGGTGACATGTGACTCCCGAATGAATATTGTCCTCCGTGAGATCCATTTGTGAACATAGGGTGATGTATAGCAATAAGGGTGGTTTTTCCTCTTGCTTTTTTTATCTCCCCCTCTAGTTCGTCAAAAAATTTAGTTCTTGTTTTAATCTCACAATCATCGTTTATGGTAGGATGATCATCCCAATTAGCTAAGTACCATACAGAATCTACAATAATTAATACAATATCATCATTAATATTAACCCTTTCGATCGGACAACCATTTTCCGGTAAAAAGGAGTTTTTACCAAGCAAATCTTCTATATAATTCTCCTGTCTTTTCAGTCCTTTTACACCATCGTTGTACCAATCATGATTTCCCGGAATAAAAATAGTTCTGCCTTCAAAATTTGATACTGTTTCAGCTTGAATATTTAGCTGATGTTCTGCAAATTCCCTACCATCATCTCCTTTTTTTGGAAGACCATTCGGATAAATATTATCACCTAAAAATATGGCGGTACTATTTTTTGAAGCCTTATCCAATTCATTTTTAAATGCTTTAAGAGCCTCTGAAGCAGTACCTAAAGGTGAATTTCCTGCATCACCTATTAAGTAGAAGGAATGTAGAACTTCCTTTTCCGGAAAATCGATCTTCCAATTAGAGTCCTTATATTGAGGCTTATAAGTTGCACATGCATTAAAAATGAGCATAGATATAATTACAAATAGAACTTTAATTTGACTTTTCATAGGAGGTAATTGTTCCTTTGTGACGGTTTATGATTTCTTATAACTCATTTTGCAAGTTTCACAGGTATATGTATCCTTATTTAAGGTGATTTTGTCAAGTTTAACAACCACATCTTTTATGAAGGAATTATAGACTTCTGATTCTGGAAGAGTATCTTTAGATTTATTAATTTTATAGAATTCGTTATCCCATTCTTGTTTTCCCCAACAATTTGGACACACTCCTTCAGGAGCTAAACCCGGTTCCTTTTTATTTAATTTTTTTTTAAAGTATGCTTTAACATTTTCTACTGTACTCATTGCTTATATTTATATTAAGGTTGTATCAAAAATGACTTCGCTAGCAATTGTTTTATGCACGGGACATTTAGAAGCAATTTCTTTTAGACGTTGTTTCTGTTTTTCATTCAAATCACCAACAAACTTTAATTTCTTACTAATATAGTCTAAGTATTTAGGTTTTTCAACTTCAATATTTAAATCATCACTATGTTTTCTGGAATGTGAAACGTAAACAAATATTTCACGTAAGTCCCAATTTTTTCGACGAGCATAGAGTTTAAGAGTCATTGCCGTGCAAGCTACCAACCCAGCATTTAAATAGTCATATGGTGAAGGTCCAAAATCATCTCCACCAATTGATGCTGGTTCGTCAGCTATCATAGAATGATTAGGCGTTTGAATTGAGGTTGTAAAATTATCTTCAATTAGGTTTAAATGACCTACAAGCTGTTCTCCTTTGGTTTCCAACATCATATTTTCTTGCTGAGGGAAATAACGCTGAACCCAAGTACCAATAACGTTACCAACATAAATACTGTCCTTTGGATTTGAAAGTAAATGGTCCGCATCATCTAAGGTTATAAAGCTTTTAGGATGATGTGCATTATGATATAACTTTTCTGCATTGTTTACACTAACTATTTTATCAAAAGGAGAATGCATAATTAGTAATGGTTTTCGTAACTCTTTTACAACTGCAGGCAAGTCGGTTTTATCAAAATCAGCCAGAAATTGAGGATTAATTTTAAATGGTCTCCCTCCAATATTAATTTCAGCCTCTCCTTTTTCATCAATCTCATCAATTCCATGTGAAAACAAATTTTTTACATGACTTACAGTTGCTGGTGCTCCAATAGTAGCTATAGCTTCAACATTGTCCAATTTTGATGCTGCAACAATAACGGCAGCTCCACCAAGAGAATGTCCAATTAACAGAGAAGGTTCTTCATAGTTGGCATTCATGTAATTACTTACTGAAATTAGATCATCGACATTTGCCGAAAAATGACTTTCCGCAAACTCGCCTTCACTTCTTCCTAAACCTGTAAAATCAAATCGTACAACTCCAAACCCATGATTAGTTAAAGCGCGACTCACATGCTTTACAGCACCAAGGCTACTGCTGCATGTAAAACAATGTGCAAAAATTGCATAGTAGTTTGGTTTTTGATTTGCAGGTAATTCTAAAAAAGCATTTAGCTTATAGCCTTTGTTGTTTTCTATCTTTAATTTAGTACTCCTCATGACGTTCTATAATTACTTAAGTTTATCTGTATGAAGCTTACGAAGTTTTGCGAGCTTAGGTGTAATAACAAAGCTACAATAGCCTTGATCTTGATTATTTCTGTAATAATCCTGATGCTCTATTTCAGCTTCGTAGAAAATATCTAAAGGCGAAATTTCTGTTACTATAGGGTTGTCATAATAAGTTGCGACTTCCTTAATAACAACCTCAGCTATTTCTTTCTGCTCCTTATCATGGAAATAGATAACAGAACGATATTGTGTTCCACGATCGGCACCTTGACGATTCATGGTTGTTGGATCATGAGTAGTCATAAAAATGACTAAAATTTCCTTATAAGATATTACATCAGTATCGAAGGTTAGCTGAACAACTTCAGCATGGCCCGTCAAACCCGAGCATATTTCACGATACGTTGGATGACCTGGAACTGTTCCCCCTGAATATCCGGACACTACTTTTTCAACACCTTTTACTTCTTGAAATACGGCTTCTGTACACCAGAAACAGCCTCCTCCAAATGTAGCGATTTGTAAATTATTAGTTGTCATGACTTCCCTCCGTTTCTAATTGCATAGATTCAGAGTTAATGCAATACCTAAGTCCACTTGGCTCCGGACCATCAGGGAAAACATGCCCTAAATGTGCATCACATGTATTGCACATTACCTCAACTCGTACCATTCCAAAAGATGAATCCTTCTCGTATTTTATTGCGTTTTCATTAATGGGTTGCGTAAAACTTGGCCACCCGGTACCAGAACTAAATTTAATTGTAGAATCAAACAAAGGTGTATTACAACATATACAGTTGTATTTACCTTCATCATAGATACTACAAAGAGCTCCACTATGCGGTGCTTCAGTACCTTTTAGTCTCGTAATTCTGAATTGTTCCGGAGTTAATTGAGTTTTCCATTCAGATTCTGGTCTTTCAACTCTTATATCAGGATTAGGATTTCCATTAACCGCAAAATCCATTACTTTCTTCCAATTTAACATGGTTCTAAAAAAATATTTATTAAAATTTAATTCTGCTAGTTGGTCGAAAGAAAGGATTTTTCCTTTCAACGACTAATGCAATCGACTAAGTTACTATTTTAGATATGCTTGAGCTCATAAATAATTCTTAAATTAGTGCATTAAATACCTTATGGAAAACCTATTATTAAAAGCCGAAAATTATGTAATTTCATTTTTAAATGAAAATCTGGATTCTTCTTTTCTTTATCACAATATTATCCATACCATACGTGTAGTTGAAAAAACTAAAGAATTGATAGATGGAATGCAAATTGAGGAAAGCCAAGCTCAGCAATTGTTGCTTGCAGCATGGTTTCATGATACCGGATTGGTAAAAGGTTGTGGGAATCATGAATCTGAAAGTGCTGTTATTGCAGAGAAATTCTTAAAAGAGCAAAAGGTCCCTGATTCTGAAATTAAATCCGTAAAAGAGTTAATCCTTGCGACGAAAATTGAATACCAACCAAAGAATGTTCTTGAAGGTCTAATTCGTGATGCCGACTGTTCTCATTTAGCGAGTAAGAATTTTAGCGATCTAACTGAAATATTGCGAAAAGAAGTAGAGCTAACCTCTAATAAATCATATAATGAGTCTGAATGGTTACATGAAAATATAGAGTTTTTTACAAAAAAACATAGGTATTACACAGACTTTGCATCTGCTAATTGGGATAAAGCAAAAGGGAAAAATCTGGCTCAACTATTAAAAGCAAATAAAAAATTACTAAAAGAAAGTGATAAGTTTAAGCAAAAAAAAGATGCCTTAAAACTTAAAAAGAATAAGGTAGCTTTACCTGAGCGTGGTATTGAAACTATGTTTAGGGTGACTCTTAGAAATCATATTACTCTAAGTGATATTGCAGATACCAAAGCTAATATTCTATTATCTGTCAACGCAATTATAGTCTCTTTGGTACTGGCTAATTTAATTCCGAAATTGGATAACCCATCAAACACCTATTTAATTTATCCTACTATAGTTTTCGTGCTATTTACAATTATTGCCATGATCTTATCTGTATTGGCTACCAGACCTAATGTTACAAGCGGAAAATTCACTAAAGAGGATGTGGAGAATAAAAAAGTGAATTTATTATTTTTCGGAAATTTCCATAAAATGAAACTTGAGGATTTCGAGTGGGCCATGAATGAAATGATGCAGGATAAAGACTATTTGTATTCATCTATGACCAAAGACCTTTATTTTTTAGGCAAAGTGTTAGACAGGAAATACAAAATACTTCGTATTACTTACACCATATTCATAATTGGAATAATTATTAGTGTTTCAGCTTTTGCAGTTGCATTCAAATACGCAAGTGGAGTAAATTAAACCTTAATTTCCTTCATTAAATCTTCATAGGTGAAGAAAGAATTATCTTCTTCATTCTTGTGGTATAAAACACTTACTCTTATCGCTTTTAAACCTGTAACTGCCTGAAGATCTTCAAGCTCTAGTATTTCAACTTCAGTATCTAAATAGTGTTTGGATTGAAGGAATTTAACATATTGCAGGTATTCAATTTCATCCTGTTTTTGTGAATAGATTATTGTGATCTTCCCTTTTTGTGTGATGCGCTCTTTAGTACCTTTAATATAGGCTTTATCTACACGTTTTTTAACAATCTCATATCTTGCATTATAAGTGCCATCAACATCAAATTGTTTCTCATCCATTCTAAAGCTTATGGTCAATGGTTGATTAAAAACCAAGATCATTGAAGCTACATCCAAGGTAATTGGAAATTCTGATTGCATCTGATAATAAGCATTTTCCATTTCACATATTACCTGTAATTGCCACAATCTAAGATTATAAAGGTAAATTGGATTGAAACTTTTATCTCGGGTTATTGACTCCCCTATGTACATATTGTGCTCAACACCATCTGTTTTAAAGCGTTCAAAAAAATGAGGGTACATTTTTTGCGCTTCTTCTTGTTTAGCATCTAGCATAGCAGCCATTTTCTTGTTTATCTTGGAAATTGTTTCATCATAATTCCTTCTATGGTGATATAAGGAATTGACCTTTTTACTTAAACTATTAAAGTAATTTTCTATATCCGATTTAAGATTTTCATTGATTAAAAGATGCTTGAAAATGGTTTTTATTTCTGAATTAAGGAAGCTTGAAATTTGCTGTTCACTGTCTACCTGGAAATTATTCTCCAAATTAATTAAATATCCATCTATCTGAAAAATTAATTGTTCATAAAAAGGAAGTGATTCTATTTCCATAGCGTCTCGCAGGATTTGCTTAGCTGCCAATAATTGTAAAGTTAGATCCTGACCAGTAGCTTTATTTCTTGCGACAGATGATCCTTTAATATCAATCTGCCCATATAAGGGGTAAATATTTTTAAACGCAATTTTATTAAAAGCCACCTCGTTACCTTTAAATTGTTCTTTAATAAATTGCCTTGCTTCTTCTTCAAATTTCCAATAGACACTAGGATGAATAGATGTACATTCTTGCTGAATAATTGCTTCTATAAGATTTTCTTCTTCTTCTTTTGAGCGCTCAACAGCAGAAACAATAAAAGGCATGACATCAACCAATTTATTTGCATTAATACTGTTTAAAACTTTAGGTTTATGTGAAACCAATTCCAAAATACCCAGTAATTCTTCTTCATTCGCAATTGGCGCCAGAATAGCACTTTTAATTCCCTGTTTGTGCATAGTTTTAATATGTGGTGCTTTCCCTTTTGATAATTCAAACATCCTGTCCACATCTGAGACAGATACATATTTATTTTCTTCCAACAACTTCTTGTAGGACCATTTACAAAGAGCTTGCTCACATAACTTATTTTCCAATTCGTTTAATAAAAAACTATTCATACCATGACCATATACCCGTTCAAAGGAATCGTTAGCTTTGTTGTAAATTGAGAAGCCCACTTTAATATCTTTAATATTCAGCAAGGATTGAAAAATCTCATGAAAGTTTTCAATAAAACTGTGATTTTTCCGCTTTCCTTTACCAATTAAACTTGACTTAATATTGGAAATAGATTGATCATCTGTAACATCAAATATATTTGAAATCACAAACCCCTTATAAACATAACTATCTGGTGGGAATTTTTTTTTCCACAACTCTATGTTATCAAAATTATCCAGCAATTCATCTATGTCTTGCTGAGTAATTTTTGGAGCCCTATCTGTTGGTATAATCTCCGTAAAATCAGCATTATACAATATTTTATAATATCGCATAATTCCATTTTCATCTGGGATTTCGTAAAAAAATGGTCGTTTAAAATTTAAATGATATTCATAACAAAAACTAAGGATTATTGTGCAGGCAATTATATAAATATCATCTTCCGGCATATTCTTGATCTTGAGTTCAAAATCATCACCAGCATTTTTTATTATATTCTTAAATCTTTCAGATGAATTAAAAATGAGATTATTAAATGGGACAGAAGCCGTTTTAATCTCATTTGAAGTTAAAACTTCACTAAAAGAATCCTGTAGAATAAATCTAATTTCGTTCTCGTATTTTTGCAGCAAAGACATATCGCTGAAGCCTTCTCTTAATATTGGATAGGGCTCTTGTACTTTTAAAATTCTTCTCGCCTTTTCAGCAACAAGGTCATCTTCATCGTTAGCAAGTTTCTCGTAATTTTCTAAAAATTTATTAAAGCTGACTTTAAGTGTAAATGGAGATTCTATATTGTCGTTTATGTCTTGCATTATTGTTGGTTGGAATATTAAAGATACAAAATCTTGTAAACACATAGGGTTGGTCGTCCTAATTCGAATTACTTTACAAAGGTATTTTTACTTACGACGATTCAATATAACTAAAGTTACACAAGGAAATAGAATAAAAAAATCGCAATGTTTCCATTGCGATTCTATATACTTATAGGCTGGATTATATCTTTTCAAGCAACACTGCTTCGTGACTTGAATTGATTATTACTTTTCCCGCTTTAACTGTCATTTTTTCTCCTGAATAATAATCGATTAAATTATCATCATCTTTAAAAATTGAAGACACATCTATTTCTGCTTTTTCTATGGATCCCTTTAAACAAATAACTACACCATCTTGATAATCTCCTTTTGAATAGGCTCTGGAAAACACATATGGCTCTTTAGATATCATTTGATGCTTTCCTGCTCCCACTGCAGGATGATTTCTTCTAAACTGACCTAATTTATACCAATGATTAACTATTTCCTGATTGTTATTGACATCATCCCAATTATTCATGGAACGTAAATTGGCATCACCAACAGCATCTTCCACTACTAATAGTCGAGCCATTTCATCTCCATAATAAACCTGAGACGCTCCAGGAGACAATAACAATTTAGTTGCTGTTTCGAAAGGTTTTTTACGATTTGGATCGAAAGGACTCCCATCATCATGAGAACTTAAATAATTTAAAACGCTGTAGCCTTTTAAATCGTTTTGAAGTTTTTGATCGTACTTTCTAAACAGTGTTTCGTATTGCAACTCCTTTGCATTCCACTTAAATTCAAAATTGATTTGCTGCGTAAACATATTGTCATAATAGTTTACTTTTTTATCACCAAAATCAAAGAATTTTCCTCCACTAATTCCATAATTATAAACCTCTCCAACTAAATAAAAATCGTTATCATCAATTACTTTATCTGGATTGTTCTTTTTGAATTCCGCAAAGGCATAATCACACTCTTTTTTGAATTCCTCCCAAACAAATTCTTCAGTATGTTTTACTGTATCGCATCTATAACCATCAATTCCGTAGTCTGTAATGTAATCTGTCAGCCATTTCATTATATAAAAACGAGGTGCTCGCGGATGACCTGTTCTTTTGAAATATGCATCCAGTTCCGCAACTTCCTGGTCATAACGCCCTTCAGCCTTCCATTTTTCCACCAATTGAGAAGGTAAATCGACTTCCTCATTGCTTTCGGTCTTGATATCAGGAAGATTTCTAACCAAAGTACAAGTAATCGTATTTTCATAATTACTGTACTGACATTGTGGTTCTGTTCTCACCCAACCATCTGGCCAAACTGGGTCTTTAGCAGTCACTGGTCCAGTATGATTGATCACAGCATCCAAAATAACTCGAATGCCTTTTGCATGAGCAGCATCGACTAATGCTTTTAGATCTTCTTTGGTTCCATAATTTGGGTCGATGGCAGTCCAGTCTTTGGCCCAATAGCCATGATATCCATAAGTAACTCCAGTTCCTTCATCTGTTGCACCATGAATTTGTTCTACTATTGGAGTCATCCAAATGGCATTGATTCCTAAATCTGTAAAATATAATTCTTCAATTTTTTGAGTAACACCCTTGATGTCGCCTCCTTCAAACCCACGCAGTTTTCCAGTTTCTAAATTTCTCTCGAAATTAACATCATTAGAAGTATCTCCATTATTAAATCTGTCTGTTAACAGAAAATAAATATTTGCTCCTTCCCAAACGAATGGTTTTGAAAATTCATTAGAAACCTCACTTACAGGCTCTGTTTTATTTTTATCTTCGCAGTTTAAAAAAAATGCGAAACTTAATATAATGATTAAAATTTTTGTTTTCATCTTACTCTTTTATTTTAAGAATGAATGATTCCAATGGTTTTATGTCAACTCTTAATCTGGCTTGGTTGTTTTCAACCTTTAATATAGATGTATATTTATTGTACAATTGGTCTTCAAGCTGAGATTCACCATCTTTTAATTTCCATTTTTCGATAATATCCTCAGGTAACCCTAGTTCAAAACCATAAGAGTTTTCGGCATTAAAGTTTGAAATGACTATTAATTTTTCATCATCACTCCAGCGAACAAAGGACAATACTTTATCATTGTACCACTCTGTATTTTGTCTGTTGAATGCATGGATATCCTGGTAGTTTTCTGCTAATGCAGAACTCTTTAATGTAAAATTTAAAAGTCGCTTGTAGAAATCTCGCAATTCTTTTTCCTGTTTAGTGGATTTTCCGCCATCAAACTTTTTATCGTTTACCCAACGTTGCAATGTTGGCACACCAACATAATCAAATATCGAGGTACGAGTCGGACTTCCGAATCCTGCATCTTCCTCACCAGCTTCACCAAATTCTTGAGCAAAATAGACTAAAGTTGGAGATGTACTAATGGTTGCCGAGACGACCATAGCCGGTTTTCCTTTTTCTGCACTTCCCGCGAAATCCGGACTTGCAATTCGCTGCTCATCATGATTTTCCAAAAAGTGAAGCATATGATGCTCTATGTCTTTAAGGTCTTCTTGAATTGTCGGAATATTATCTGTGCTACCATGACCTTGCATAACATGTTTGATGGTGTCGTAGAGTTGAACCTTGTCATACAGGTAATCCATTTTTCCTTTTTTTATATAATCTCTATATAAACTTGGATTATAAACTTCTGCCAGCAAAAAAGCTTCTGGATTTTTCATTTTGATTGATGAATTCATATAACTCCAGAATTCAACAGGAACCATTTCTGCCATATCAAAACGGAAACCATCTACACCAAAATCTGTCCAATACAAGGCTATATCTCTGAATTTCTTCCATGAATCCGGAACAATTTTGTTTTTCCAAAACTCATAATGGGCTTTAAAGTCTTCATTATCGAATCCTATTGGTAATTCATCAAAATCTTTTTTACCATCTGGACTAACGCCATAATTTACTTTTACGGTTTCGTACCAATCGTTGAAATGTGGTTGTGATAAGCGTGATCCATTTCCTGTCCATTTGGCTGGAATTTCTTTAAACTTTTTATCAGACATTGAATGTTTTTCTCCTCCAAGCGGCAGATAGCCATTTAAAAATTCTGGAACCTTAAATTCCTCTCCCGGATTATAGTAGAAGTTATTGTTTACATGATACGTGACTGTTTTATCATCAGAGGCTCCAAAATCTTCAACTCCTTCCGGATTGGTTAAACTTTGATAATTCCGAGCCACATGATTAGGAACAATATCTATAATTACTTTCATTCCTGCTTTGTGTGTTCTTTCGATCAAAGCTTTGAATTCCTCTAATCTATTCTCAACGTTTACCGCTAAATCGGGATTTACATTATAATAATCCTTAACAGCATATGGTGAACCTGCACGCCCTTTTACTATATCCGGGTCGTCATTGGATATACCATACTTTGTATAATCTCTTATTACATCATGGTGAGGCACTCCTGTGTACCAAATATGTGTCACTCCCAAATCTTTTATTTCATCTAAAGCCTTTTCTGTGAAGTCTTCAAATTTACCCACACCATTTTCTTCTATTGTTCCCCAAGGTTTATTGGTTGTGTTAGTGTTTCCAAATAACCTTGTGAAAACCTGATAAACAACTGTTTTGTTTGTCATTTTTTCTGATTCTATATTTTTGATTGATTCTTTTTTATCTGTATTACAGCCAAAAATTAATGCTAAAATAATTAAAGAAACAAAGATATTCGATTTGTTCATTTGGCTACTTTTTAAGTTTAATTTTAAGTTCAATTTCTTCGGAAGTATTCCATTTTACAGGAAGAGTCAGTATTCTTTTTGAAGAATCATATTCAAATTGAACTTTTTTACGATCCAGTTTGACCCACTTCGGACCTTTATTAATATTATGAACTATCAGATCAATAGTCTTAGTTTCTGAATTATAATTTTCTCCAATTTCTGCTTCAAAATCAATTTCTATTCCCCATTTTTTGGTCTCTGCTTCAAATTCTAAAATCTCATATTTCCCTTTTTCAAATGCCTGTTTGGTAATTCCGTCGTCATTATAGAATTTCCGTTCACTTTCTTCAATATCTTCGTCAAAATAATAGTGAAGATCAAATTCTGATAATGAATAATCATCTGTAGTCTGAACCACTTCTGCCAATGGGATAAAAGCTCCGGCTCTTATGTATGTTGGAATGAAATTCTGCTTTTGTATTGATGGTTATTATTTTGTCCGCCTTCTAATTTTCATCAGAATAAAAATCGAACCAATTACTGTTTTTAGGAAAATATGTTTCTTCTTTGTAGCTCCTTTATTACAATAGGAGTAATTAAAAAATCATTGCCAAAAAGATATGTTGACGAATTGGTTAGCATTTCCGGAGAATCATCATCAAAAAACAATGGACGCATAAATGGTGCTCCTTTTTGATTGTTTTCAAAAGCTAAATTGTAGTTGTAAGGCAACATCCTATAACGCATTTCAATACTTTTTTTAGCCAATTGTTTTGTTTTTTCTTCCCTGAAAACAGGTTCGCTTGGTACAACTTCTTGAGCATGTGGCCTGAACAATGGTTGAAAAACGCCGTATTGCAACCAACGCGTGTACAATTCATCATCAAGATTATCGCCTCCAAATCCGCCAAGATCTGAATGCATATATCCTAATCCTTGCATACCCATTTGAAGTGCAATTTCTACCTGTGGTTTTAATCCTCCCCAAGTTCTATTTACATCTCCAGACCATGGAATTAGTCCGAAGCGTTGTGAACCAGAATATCCTGCTCGCATTAAAATGAATGGTCGCTCATTAGGAAAATCTCGTTCGTAACCTTCATAAACCAAGCGTGCCCAATCGTGTCCATAAGTGTTATGAACCTCATTGGCAGTTCCTGTGAATGAATTAAATTTGATGGATGTGCTTCTGGCTCACCCAAATCTCCCCAAACTCCTTTAACGCCTTGTTCTGCTAAGCCCTTATAAATATTCCAGAACCATTTTTCAGCTTTTGGATTATAAATATCTATGATGCCTGAATTCCCAAAATAGAAATCGAATTTACCCGAATTCCCAAGAGAATCTTTTGCTAAAATATCTTCTTTCACTGCTTCTTCCCAACGATTTGAAGTCGATAAAACAAACGGTTCTGTTATTAAAACGGTTTTGACTCCTTTATCTCTAAAATCCTTTATCATCTTTTTTGGATTAGGAAACGAATCACGAAGCCAATCCATATTTCCCATATGTCCTTTAATGTCCTTACCAAACCAATAAATATCCAGAATGACTGCATCAACTGGAATGCTATCTTGTTTGAATTTATCTATAGTTGCTTCAGTTTCTTTTTGGGAATGATAACCAAATCTACTTGCAAAATTACCCAATGTCCAACGAGGTGGCATGGGTTGTTTTCCTGTCAAATCTGTATAATTATCAATCAAGATCATACCAGGAATCACCAACAATAACCTGATAGGTTTTTCGACCGGAAATAGTTTCGTAAGTCAAGTGTATTATTGTTCTTACTATCCAAATCCAAAAAGCCAATTGGTGCATTATCAAAATGAACCATGTATTGTTTTGACGACATTGCAATTGGCATTGTAAAGTTCATAAGTTCTGATCGTTCTTCATAACCATAATCAGCCTTGTTGTAAAGTCGTAAACGATTGCCTCGTCTGTTCATTCCCAAAGCACGAGCGCCTCCACCATATAGAATTTCATCTTCTGTTAAGTTGAATTGTATCGCTCTCCAAATCATTGTTTTTCGATAGCCATTCTTTTCTGAAATGATCAGGTTACTCTTGTACGAATAAGATATTTGGAATGGCTGCTTTTGAATCAGACATATCTATTCCATCGGTAAATATTTTTATTGACTCAGAGGTTTCATACATATCCACATCAATATGTTCCGGCATCAATACCACTGCATGAGAATTTGGATTGAAAACCTCACCCTGAGGAAGAAAGGTGGTTTCTACTATTTTAGAAGTGTAAAATTGAATAATGTATTTACCATCGCTAACATTGACTTCTATTCCATTCTTGTTTTCAATTACACTCCTATATTTTCTATTTGGATTTTGTCCAAATGAAATGATTGAGATAAAACAAACGAATACACAAATTGAATTTTTTATCATCTATTTAGTTGTCAATATGGTAATACCTTTATTTTCAAACGTCATAGAGTCGTCCCAAACAATGACTCATCAGTTACTACGTTTCTCAACGTTCTCCTTCTAATCCAATTTCAGCATGTCGTTTCAGATCAATTGTAACAGGACTCTCATTTTTATTGATCATGACAACAACTATTTCATCTTTTAAAACTCTAAACAGAATATAAGTATCCTCAAATGGTGCAAAATGGATTGTTTTTCCTTCATGGATTGCTTTGCTATCCTTTCTATAATTCAATACTTTTTTTAAGAAGGATTGCATGTCTTTTTGATCGTCAGATAATCCTTCGCCAGTAAACCCATTTATTTTATCTCCAGGCCATCCTCCAGGAAAATCAGTTCTTATTAATCCATGATCACCCGGGTTTGCACTATCGCTAATTAACACCTCAGTACCATAATATATTTGAGGAATTCTTGGCAAAGCCAATATATAACCGACAGCCATTTTTGTGGTAGTGAGGTCTTCACTCAGCTGGGTATAAATCCTGCTCATATCATGATTATCAGGAAAGATCATAATGTCTTTTGGATTTGGATAAATAAAATCATTTGCCAGTCCTTCATACATTTTCACAAGTCCCTTATCCCAGGATTCCTCTTCTGTTAGTCCTTCAATAATTTTCCTCTGCATAGGAAAATCCATAGGTGATTTTAAATTTGATTCATATCCGTCCAAGTTATTATTTCCGGTTTGCCAATAAGCAACTAAAAGCGGATTTAAAGTCCATTCTTCTCCAACAATTGAAAAATTAGGATATTCGTTCATGATAGTTCCTGCCCATTCTGACATAAAATTTTTATCTGAATAAGGATAGGTATCCTGTCGAATTCCACCTAAATCTAATGTTTGAATCCACCACAAACTGTTTTGAATAATATATTTAGCCATGTATGGATTTCGCTGGTTAAGATCCGGCATCCCGGAAACAAACCAACCATCTGTCATTTCTTCATTGTCTTTTATAGATGCATAGATATCCTGATTGCTGGTTCGCCTGTGATTAGAACCAATATTTGATTCCCAATTCCAATTATCTATATTGTCTTCGTAATTTTTTTGATTATTCACCCAATCATCAAAAGGCAGATCTTTCATCCACCAGTGCTCCAATCCACAATGATTGGCAACCTGATCCATAATAAGCTTAATTCCTTTTTCTTTGGCTTTTTGCGACAGATCTATATATTCATCTAAAGTTCCAAAGCGAGGGTCAACCTCATAAAAATCTGTCATGGCATAACCATGATAAGATGATCTTGGCATATCATTAATCAAAAGAGGAGTTGGCCAAATGGAAGTAAAACCCATTTCCAGTATATAGTCTAAATGATCTGTAATTCCTTTAATGTCTCCGCCATGTCTGGCATAATCATTTTCTCGGTCTATTTTAGTTTCCTTAAGTCCATCGACAATATCATTAGACTCATCTCCATTTGCAAACCTATCCGGTGTAATTAAATAAATGACATCAGAACTATCGAATCCTAAATAGTCATCAGATGGTTTAATTCTGTCCTTTAACTCATACGTATGAGTTTTTTCTTCATCATTTTCATTTTTAAAAACAATATCAAACTTACCTGGTTTAGTGTTCTCATCTATTTTCAGATCAATGAAAAGGTAATTAAGGCTTCTGGCTCTATTGACATTTGATATAGAAACTCCTTGATAATTTATCTCAGGCTTGTATTCTCCAATGTTCTCATGATTTACCAATAATTGAAGGCTATTGTCTTTGAACCCAATCCACCAGTTTGGTGGTTCAACCCTTTCTAAATAAGAATCTTTCATTACCATGGTATCATTTTGATTCAATTTACTTTCACTTTTA
Organism: uncultured Flavobacteriaceae bacterium; assembly: GCA_963722665.1. Taxonomy (GTDB): domain Bacteria; phylum Bacteroidota; class Bacteroidia; order Flavobacteriales; family Flavobacteriaceae; genus Site-B1. The sequence continues at coordinate 6,145 of CAVRNW010000002.1, read as the reverse complement.
TTGCAGGCACTTAAGTTAATAAGTAAACAGCATAATAAAAATTTAATTGTTAGTTTCATGACCTTTATACTTTCACTAGATTATTCGGTTTAATTTGTACTACGTTATCATTAACCAAGATTTTTAAATCTTTTTTACCATCGAGTTCAAAATAAGTCTCTTTTTCACTAACATTTACCTTTAAAATTTGATGTCTGAAATTCACTTTGAATGAATAGGATTTCCATTCCTTTGGAATTTGAGGATTAAATGATAACATATCTTTTTTAATTCTCATTCCTCCAAATCCTTCAACAATGCTCATCCATGTTCCAGCCATAGACGTGATATGCAAGCCTTCATGTACCTCATGATTATAATCATCCAGATCCAGGCGAGAAGTTCTTAAATAGAATTTATATGCCTGTTCCAACTGACCCAATTTTGAAGCTTGAATACTATGAACACAAGGTGACAAGGAACTTTCATGTACGGTAAAAGGTTCATAAAAATCAAAATGACGTTTTAGTTCATCTTTTGTGAAATGATCTTCAAAAAAGTAGAATCCTTGAAGAACATCTGCCTGTTTTATATAAGGAGAACGTAGAATTCTGTCCCAGGACCATTTTTGATTGATCGGTCGTTGTGTTTTGTCTAAATCTGCAACTGTAATCAACTCTTTATCTAAAAATCCGTCCTGTTGCAAGAACACGCTATGATCTTCAGAATAAGGGAAATACATATTATCTGCTACTTTTTTCCACTCGGAAATTTCAGCTTCAGATAACTTTACTTTATTCATTATTCTGGTATAATCAGAATTATATTCAGCTTTAACTTTATCAATATTTTCAGCAGTATAATCTATACACCATTTAGCAATGTAATTCGTATACCAATTGTTATTGACATTATTTTCGTATTCGTTTGGTCCTGTTACACCAAGGATGACATACTTGTTTTTTTCTTTTGAAAAATTAGCTCTTTGATGCCAAAAACGAGCAATTCCGATAAGCACTTCCAAACCTTTTTCTGGAATGTAACTGTAATCTCCGGTGAATCTATAATAGTTATAAACCGCGAAAGCAATGGCACCGTTTCTGTGGATTTCCTCAAAGGTGATTTCCCATTCGTTGTGGCATTCTTCACCATTCATAGTCACCATTGGATACAAGGCTGCTCCATTGGTGAAGCCCAGTTTTTCCGCATTTTCAATGGCTTTCCCCAAATGATTGTAACGATATTCTAACAAAGCTCTAGCTACATGTTGGTCCTTGGTTGCCATGTAAAACGGAATGCAATATGCCTCCGTATCCCAATAGGTACTACCTCCATATTTTTCACCTGTAAATCCTTTAGGTCCAATATTCAAACGAGCATCTGTACCAAGATACGTTTGGTTTAATTGAAAGATATTAAATCTAATTGCTTGCTGCGCCTTGACATCACCTTCAATGGTAATATCAGCCATTTGCCAGATTTTAGCCCAAGCTTGCTTTTGTTTATTCAGCAACTCATCAAAACCTAAATCAGCAGCTTCGCTTAAAACATTTTTTGCTGCCTGAATTAATTCGGTTCTATTATGATTTCTGCCAGCTGTGTAGCCTCCAAACTTTTGAATAGTAAATGTTTCTTGTTGTTTGATTGATAATTTATATATAAAACTGATTTTGTTATCAGTCTTTATAACTTGTGGCTGTAATCCAGCATTTTGATTATTCACAAAGCACTCCGATTGCATAAACGTGCATGTATGAAAATTGGTTTTCATAGTTTGCGCTTCTATAAATGCCTGGTTATTTTCGACTACCAAATTTGAAATATTCCAGAATTTATCATCCCAATTGGAATCTTCGTTTTTAATTCCAGCATCAATGTAAGGTGTGATAACAAGGTTTGCATCAGAATTTAAAGGTGTTATTGAATATTCAATAGCTCCAACTTCATCTAAATCCAAGCTTAAAAAGCGTTTTGCTTCCACTTGTATTTCGATATTATTTTGAAGTGTAACCTTGAAACTTCGAGACAACCAACCTTCTTTCATGTTCAGTTCCCTTCTGAAGTTTTTCACTTTTTTACAAGTGAATAAATCGAGTTGCTCCTTGTTTATATTAATATCAATTCCAATCCAACTTGGTGCATTTAAAACCTTTGCAAAGTACTCAGGATAACCATTTTTCCACCAGCCAACTCTGGTCTTGTCCGGATAGTAAACTCCGGCAATGTAGCTGCCCTGAAAAGTATCTCCAGAATAGTGTTCTTCGAAATTGGCACGTTGTCCCATGGCTCCATTCCCCAAACTAAACAAGCTCTCAGAAGCTTCTACATTTTTAGGATCAAAACCTTCTTCTATAATGGACCATTTGTCTGGCACTATATAATCTTGATTCATTATTTATTAATTAGTTTTTTTAAAAAGTTGGTGTCTATTTCAGTAAAGTCATTGAAGATATAATCGGCTTCTTTCAATATGTCTTTATGACCAATTCCTATGGAAAGCATATTAGCTGTATTTGCTGCTTCAATTCCGGCAAGGGAATCTTCAAAAACAATGCAATGTTTTGGATTTACCTTAATAAGATCTGCAGCAATCAAAAATACTTCAGGGTCTGGTTTTGCTTTAGATACATTTGTCCCATCCACAATGGCATCAAATTTATTCAACAAATTTACTTGAGCTAAAATTGTACGAGCATTTTTACTGGCAGAACCAAGCGCAATGGGTTGGTTGTTCTTTCTTAAAAAGTTCAGAACTCTCGGCACATCAGGTAGAATTTCAGAATCATCCATTTTATTGATATAATGCAGATAATCCTCATTTTTTTCAGTCATCAAATCCTGAAACTGCTTTTCAGAAATTGTTTTATTTCCCCAGGCTAAGATCTTTTCAAGTGATTTCACTCTGCTCACTCCTTTCAATTGTTCATTTTGCTCATGGGTAAAATTAACACCAATACTGTTGGCTAAATCCTTCCATGCTAAAAAATGGTACTTTGCCGTATCGACAATAACACCATCCAGATCAAATATAAATCCTTTCTTATTCATTTACTTGTGTTGTCATTTTATCACTAACCAGTAAGGATAGAATTCCAGCTAAGATCATGGAAACACCACCTACAAACAAAGCATATACTGGTTCGTTATTAAAAAATTTGGATACCATAAATCCTAAAATTGAGGCTGCAACCAATTGCGGTATAACTATAAAAAAGTTAAAAACTCCCATATAATATCCCATTTTAGAAGCCGGTAAGGCACCTGATAACATGGCGTATGGAACAGATAAAATACTTGCCCATGCGATACCCACGCCTATCATTGGTAACCACTCTAAAGTTATGGTTGTTGGATTACTTATAAAGTAGATAGACATCAACCCTAATCCTCCTGCACATAAAGCTAAGAAATGAGTAAATTTTCTACTTGTCCTTTTTGCGAGTAGTGGTAATAAAAATGCCACGGCAGCAGCTATGATATTATAATTCGCAAACATTTCACCAACCTGATTGGCTCCTGTATTATATGCCTCAGAAGTAGTATCTGTAGTTGCATAGATATGCTCAGTTACTGCCGGAGTCATGTATATCCACATTGAAAATAAAGCAAACCAGGAAAAGAACTGGACCCAAGCCAATTGTTTCATAACCTTAGGCATAGATTGCAAGTCATTCATAATGGTAATAAATCCACTTTTATAGTTTTTGCCTCTTTGCATCAAACCTGAAATGATCATTGCAATGCCTCCAAAACTTAAAAGTCCCAATGTTAGGACGTAAAGATCTTTTTTTAGATCATATCTATAGATCAAGTAGCTAAAAACAAGTCCTATTATTAAAACTATAAGTCCGTTTCTCAAGTGAGATCTACCATTTGACACGTACCAGTCTTCTGTTGGCTCCTCTTTATCAAAATCCTTCTTTTCAGCCTCCTCAAAAACTTTCATTTCTTCCGGACTGTATTCTTTTGAACGTATGACTGTCCATAACACTGCTGCAAAAAACACAAAACCACCAATATAGAATGAGTATTTAACAGAATTTGGAATAATGCCTTCCGGAGCCGTATTTGCCACTCCAAAATAGGTCAGCATCAAAGGAAGCTTAGATGCTACATAAGCACCAATTCCTATAAAGAAACTTTGCATTGCAAAACCTTTTGTTCTTTGATGATTTGGAAGATTATCCCCTACAAATGCCCTAAAAGGCTCCATGGAAATATTAATTGAGGCATCCATGATCCATAACATACCTGCTGCAAACCATAAGAAAGGTGAATTAGGCATTATAAATAATGCTAAAGATGCTAAAATAGCCCCTACCAAGAAATAAGGACGTCTTCTTCCTAATTTGGGATGCCAGGTCCTGTCACTAAAATAACCTATGATGGGTTGAACGATCAAACCTGTTAAAGGTGCTGCTACCCATAGAATGGGAATATCTTCTATTTCTGCTCCTAAGGTTTGAAAAATTCGACTGACATTTGCATTTTGAAGGGCAAAACCCATTTGAATCCCTAAGAAACCGAAACTCATGTTCCAAATTTCCCAGAAACCTAGTGTACGCTTTTTCATTATAGTATATTGTTAGTTAATACTATTTTGACAAGCGATAAAACTCATCAAAACTTTTTGAGAAGTGAAAATATAAAGTTTTGATTTAGCCACAAAGATATAAAAGTTATTTAAATAGTAATTAATTGATTATTATCTTGTGGATTCTCTTTCGATCAATTCAGTTTTGATGACCAGAGTCTGATATTTTTCTTCTAAATTTTCATTTTCCAATTTATCTATCAACAATTCAGCTGCTTTTTTACCCACTTCCCTTCCGTGTTGGCTGACGGTTGTTAAACCAGGATAAGAATGTTTGGACAGGACACCATCAGTAAAACCAATAACTTGAATGTCTTCGGGAATTTTCTTATTCAATTTTCTTGCGACTTTCATTGCAGTAATAGCATACAATTCGTTTACAGCAAAAACACCATCAATATCTTTATTGTTTTCAAATAATGATTTTATTTCTCTCTTCTATTCCCTCTAAATATTCCTCTGATATCAATTTATCATCCACTTTTAAAACTAAACTCGCCTTTAGGCTCAATCTTATTTTCGTTCAATGCCTCTAAATAACCTCTGGTTCTAAGTCTGCCCACATTGATATAATCCTTGGTGGAAATAATTGCTATTTTTTTACAACCGCTTGAAATGAGTTTTTGAACTGCTTTTTTTGAGCCTTCAAAATCATCAACTATAACTTTGTCACAATCTATTTCATCTACTATTCTGTCAAACATGACTATTGGTATTCCTTCTTCCAATATTTCTTTGAAATGATGGTAGTCTTGCTGCAATAAAGTTTCTTTTGAAACAGAAAGAATAAACCCATCAATACTGCCATTTGCAAGCATTTCCATATTAAGCACTTCTTTATCAAAGGATTCATTTGACAGTCCCACAATAACGTTGTAACCTCTTTTATTTGCAACTTCTTCAATTCCATTAATAACTTTGGTGAAAAAATGATGAACAATATCAGGTATAATAATCCCAATTGTTTTTGTCTTTCTGTTTTTTAAACTCAGAGCAATATTGTTTGGTCTGTAATTATACAATTTAGCAAATGCTTTAACCATATCCCTGGTGTCCTCACTAATTTCAGTACTGTCCTTTAAAGCCTTGGAAACAGTTGAAATAGAGACCCCCAATTCTCTGGCAATTTGCTTTAATGTTATTTTAGGCTTCATTCTTAGATTTACTGGTCAAAACTAACTAATTTTGATATAGTCCGAAAAAAGTAGGTAAAATATTCAAATTTCAATAAAAAGTTATTAACACGAAAACGTTATAGTGACATATGTCATAATAGCTATGGTCAATATATACATACATTTAACTTCGAGAAGTGAAAATATAACATAAAACTAACAAAAAATAATTTTAAAATTATTGTATGAAAACAACTTTGAATGGCTTACTGTTTATTTTGTTTTTTACGCCGATGCTCTTATTTGCGCAAAAATCAGTAACTGGTACAGTAACGGAACAATCATCTTCTTTGCCTCTGCCTGGAGTAAATATCATTGTTAAGGGTACGTCTACAGGAACAGCAACAGATTTTGATGGTAATTATTTAATTAATGTTAACAATGGAGATGTTTTAGA
>CAVRNW010000001.1:0-71535 GCA_963722665.1 uncultured Flavobacteriaceae bacterium | reverse complement strand
TTATCCGATCTATTAGTTGACCTAAGATGGCAATATTATTTCTCCAATTGGGTAGACGGTTTAAACCATGAAGAAAACATTCAGGATAAAGCCAATGATTGGCTTGTATGGTTTAATGTTGGCTATATTTATTATTTAGATTAATAACCCATTAAAAAATAAACAAAAGGCTCAAACTTAAAATTTTGAGCCTTTTTTGTTATCCTAAAGCTTGTTTTAGATCTTCTATCAGATCTTCAATATCTTCTATCCCAACACTCAGTCGTATTAGAGAATCTACCACTCCTGTTTTTTCACGTTCTTCTTTTGGTATACTTGCATGTGTCATGCTGGCAGGATGTCCTGCCAGTGATTCCACGCCACCTAATGATTCAGCCAGTGTAAATATGTTAAGATTCTCAACAATTCGTATCGCTTTATCATAGTTGTTACCTTTCGTGGTAAATGATATCATACCTCCAAAATCCTTCATTTGCTTTTTTGCAATGTCATGATTAGGATGATCTTCAAAACCAGGCCAGTAGACATTTTCAATTTTTGGATGTGATCTTAAATATTCGGCAACAGCTTTCCCATTTTCACAATGGCGCTGCATGCGAATGTGCAATGTCTTTATTCCTCTTAACACTAAGAAACTGTCCTGAGGTCCGCAAATAGCTCCGCTCGCATTCTGGATGAAATATAATTTGTCGGCTAAATCTTTATTGTTGACAATAAGTGCTCCCATGACAACATCACTATGACCCCCCAAATACTTTGTGGCTGAATGCATGACTATATCGGCTCCCAATTCCAAGGGTTGCTGTAAATAAGGCGTAGCAAAGGTATTATCCACAGCCAGAAGTATTTTGTGCTTTTTTGCAATCTTAGAAGCAGCTTCAATATCAATGATATTCATCATTGGGTTTGTCGGGGTTTCCACCCAAATTAGTTTTGTATTCTTGTTTATATGATCTTGAATTTTTGATGAGTTCTCCATTCCTATAAAATGAAACTTAATGCCAAAATCTTCATATATTTTAGTAAATAACCTGTAGGTCCCTCCATAAAGATCATTTGTTGAAATTACCTCGTCTCCAGGCTTTAATAATTTGATCACTGCATCAATTGCCGCCAAACCAGAACCAAAAGCTAATCCATATTGTCCATTCTCTATGCTGGCAAAGGATTTTTCCAAAGCGTTTCGAGTTGGGTTGTGAGTTCTTGAGTATTCATACCCTTTGTGCCCTCCTGGAGTCGATTGAGCATAGGTTGAAGTTTGATAAATTGGAGGCATTACTGATCCATAAGCTTTATCATGTTCTTGACCCCCGTGTATGGTTTTAGTGTTGAATTTCATCAGTATATATTTATTTTATCTATTCGTCAGATGTAATTCGCATTTTAAGATTTCCATAGATTTTGAAATTTTAGTTATGCTCATTTCATTTATAAAAAATTTGCAACAAAGTTAGGTTTTAATTCGTTGTATTCAAATGTAAAATAATACCTTTAGTTTATGATATTCAATAAAACTTACATTAACTCAAAAACTATCTTTTTAGCCTTATTATCCGGCTTGTTATTTTGTTGTGAAGAAGAGATAAATTTAGTCTTTTCTGAGATCAATATCCTGGAAGAAAAAGAGACTATTGTTGAAATAAACATCCCACAGGCGGAAGGTCAGGATGTGGTAAGCAATAAAATAAATTCAGAATTGCTTGAGTTTACAAATAATGCGCTGAATATTGACTCGGTTCAAGGGCGGTTGGATTCATTTGAAAAAGGCATTGAGCAATTCAATTTATCTTATGATAGATTTTCGAATAGTTTAAATGAAGAACTGCAATTGGAGATCACACCTTGGGAAGCTGCAATAGATGGTGAGGTCACATATCAATCAAATAATTTAATCTGTATTGCAATGACCACTTATTTAAATACCGGGGCTATACATGGTACCTCGAAAGTCACTTTTTTGAATTTTGATGCTTCAACAGGTGAACTATTAGATTACAATGCATTTGTTAATGACAAAACAGAGCTTCTAAAATTGATAAAGCCTTATTTTGAAAAAGAAGTCGGAGCAATTATGGATAAAGATTTTAAATTACCGGAATCCATCGGATTGGATGATGAAGGCATTATTATTTTATATAATGAAAATGAAATACCAACTTATACAGATAATTTAATTGAATTCAGTATCCCATTTGACGAAATAAAATCTCTGTTAAAAGTTTACTGATCTACTTTTTCTGCTAATTTTTTAATCAATGGCCCTACGGTTAGCCCTTGTCCTATTATGGAAAAAGTGACAATAAAATAAGTGATCAATAAAAATAGTTCTCGGTGCATTTCTGTCGTAAGGCTTAGAGCCAGCGCAATAGATATACCGCCTCGCAATCCGCCCCAGGTCATAATTAAATTGGTATTGGGTACAAACTCCAGTTTCTTTTTAAAAAATCTAATAGGAATCCAAAGTGAAAGATATCTTGACAATAATACAATAGGAATAGCTAACAACCCGGCAAAGATGTATTGGCCTTCAAAAGTTAATACAAGAATTTCCATCCCAATTAAAACAAACAGCAAGGTATTTAAAAGAACATCGATTAACTCCCAAAATTTATCAACGTAGGTTTCAGTAATTTCACTCATAGCTGTATTTCTTACCTTATCATTACCAACCATCAATCCACAGGCAACCATGGCTAAAGGAGCAGACATATGTAATTCCTGCGCGAGTAAAGTTCCTCCCATAACAGCCGCCATAGTGATTATGACCTCCACATCATAGTCATCAATAGATCTCATCAATCTGTAAGTGATCCAACCTAAAAGAAGTCCTAAAGCTATTCCTCCCAGGACTTCAATTGCAAACAATTCGGCAATGTGACCTAAAGAAATTTCACTACCCCCTTTTGCAATTTGATAAATTGTAAGGAATATAACAACTCCAACTCCATCATTAAATAGAGACTCGCCGACAATTTTAGTTTCCAGTTTTTTAGGTGCTCCTGCTTGTTTTAATATCCCTAATACCGCAATTGGATCGGTTGGGGAAATTAATGCTCCAAACAATAAACAATAAATAAAGTTTACATCCAGCCCTGTTAATTGTAATATGTAAAACATAAATATCCCAACCAGAAATGTTGATACAAGAACACCCGCAGTTGCAAACACAAAAACAGGCCAGCGTTGAACCTTTAACCGTTCAAAATTTGTATGCAAAGCGCCTGCAAACAATAGAAAAGAAAGCATGATATCAAGCAAAACTGTTTCAAAATCAATGCTTTGGATCAATTCTATTTCCCTTAATAATAAGGTGTCATCAAAATACCCTATAACGATTACGATCAAGGTAAATATCAAAGTAATAACCATCAATCCAATGGTAATAGGCATTTTTAAAAACCGAACATTTATATACCCAAATAAAGCTGACAGCACTATTAATACGGTGGCTATTGTAAAGTATTCCATAATTTACAAGGATTTTTCATAGCTAAAAGTAACTAATTTCTACTTAAATGTTTTTCTTTGTTGGGCTAATGTAACTTTAAAATGAAAAAAATATATTACCTGAAAACTTGTAATACTTGTACCCGAATTTTAAAGGAGTTAAAACCTTCTTCTGATTATATTCTGCAGGATATTAAATCGGAAGAAATAACAGTAACACAATTGGAGTACATGCAAAAACTGGCAGGTAGTTATGAAGCTTTATTCAGCAAAAGGGCAAAACTGTATAAAGAAATGGGGTTAAAAGATCAGGATCTGACCGAAAGAGATTATAAACAATATATTTTAGACCATTACACGTTTTTATCAAGACCTGTAATAATAATTGAAGATGAAATCTTTATAGGAAGCAGCAAAAAGACCATAGAAAGAGCTAAAAATGCTATGTAAATTTTTGTTAAATTAATTTCCTTAATACTTTTTTTTATTCTGATTCCTTAGTTTAGACAAAAACTACGACTAATTGCCTGTAATGACCAAGCTTAAAACGACTATTCTAAACTCTGTTGAAGCCATTGACGATTCTTATTGCCGAACTATTAATCCTCAGGAAAATACATATTTCACTAAGCCGTTCTTAAGATCATTTGAGAGTTCTAATCCAAACATAACCTTCAAATACATATTGGTTGAAAAGGGAAAACAAACAGTCGCACTGGCAACAATTCAAATCATAAAAGTTGGGATAGATGTTATTTTAAAAAATATTAAACTTGCTTCTTGGGTAAAAAGGCCTCTACATTACTTTTTCTGTAAGGATCATCTTAATATCATGTTTTGTGGTAATATATTTTTAAGTGGTGAACATGGAATAATTATATCAGATAAGGAAGATAAAATAGAAATTATTAGATCTATTGGATCCGAGATAATTAAACTGGCCAAACAAACAAAGCCGCTACATGCTACCTTTATAAAAGATTTCAATGAAGAATCCAGAACATTAACCGATCATTTCCAAGATTTAGGGTTCACTCCGATGCGAGTAGAACCTAACATGATAATAACTTTAGATCCCAAGTGGAAGACTTTTGAAGATTATAAGGAATCCTTGAAATCTAAATACCGAATAAAAGTTAATAAGGCAGATAGCACTAGCAAATCTCTTGATGCCAGATTGTTTTCAGAGTCTGATTTTGCAACTTATAAAGATCAGTTACAACAACTTTACGAAAACACGATCGCCAATGCCAATTTTAATGCACAAGTTTTAAACTTAGACACATATATAAAATTAAGAACTGTATATCATGAAGATTTTATTGTCAAAGCATATTTCTATAATGATAATTTAGTTGGATTTTTATCGGCGTTGTCAAACAACCACCATCTGGATGCACACTTTATAGGATTAGATTATTCACTGAATAAGTCCCATGCCATTTATCCAAGGATATTGAATGACTATATCCGCATTGGAATAGAGAAAAAAGTTAAATACATAAATTTAGGAAGGACAGCTTCCGAAATTAAGACAACAGTTGGCGCTGTACCGGTTGAACTCACCTGTTATTTAAGACATAAAAGACCTGTTATGAATGCTGTTTTTAAGTTATTGATAAATAAGATCCATCTTAAAGAATTCAAACAACATTATCCTTTCAAAACATAAAAAGAGGCTAAATAGCCTCTTTTTTTAAATATTATTCATGATTAATTCCTTCCCACTGAAGGGAAGTTGGCTTTAATCTCAAAAAAGAGATTAAATACGGAAGGGTTAAACCCAAGCATTAATAATACCTCCCATTAAAGACATAGTTAAAATCCAATAACCTACATTAATAGCAACATATTTAAACGATTTTTGTTCAAAAAGTGCGTTGGTCCCAAATACAGGAAGTACTACTAAAAAAGCCAGCAATGCCCCATGAAATGCTCCATGTTTAAAAGTTAAAAAAGCCTCAGTTCCATGAGGCTCACCTGGTCCTCCGCCAGTCATTACAAAAGCCCATAAAATAAAAGCTAATAAAAAAGCTAAAACAACAGCCAATCCATAAGTTTTTAAAGGATTCATGGTTTTTGCTTTTTCCTCCGTCATCCCGGATTCTTTCATCCATGCCTTACCGAAAAGTGGGCCATACCATAGAAAACCTGTTACAAGAGGTAATATTGCGGCCGCTACAAGAGCCAGCCAATTAATGTTCATTCCTTCCATAATTTAAAGATATTTATTAGTTAGTTAAATTTAAATTTACGGAAAAAATTATAAATGTTTTTAATCTAACACCAGGTCTGTGGGCTTTTTCCCAAACCTTCTGGTATCTTCCTTAGTAAGTATTCTAAAATCAGAAGTGTGATTTAACTTATCTAAAACATCAATTAATTCATTTGGCAACCCTGATAATTCTCTTGTTTCAAGATTTATCCAGGCACCTAACATTTCACAATGACAAAGATGTTTCCCTTTATAATCGTAAAAATTATGTACAAATTCAAAGAACATTCCATCTTTACTCAAACCACCGATTTCTAAAGTTACTTTGATTGCTTTCCCTGGGAATATTTCTTTAAAATAATACACATGTTCATAAAAAATGACCGGTCCTATCTTATTTTTATGCATTTCTTTTTGGCTAAACCCATGAGACACTAAAAACGCCATTCTGGTATGACTCATAAAGTTTAAATAGGATGCATTTGCCAAGTGCCTGTTTGCGTCTAAATCGCTCCATCTAATTTCAAATTCCTTATAAAACATCAGTTATATTTTAACTTGCAATTTACGATATTTTGTTATGCGTGCATAATATAAATTGTGTTAAAATTGTTTACCTTTGGGTAATTTTAAATTTACCAAATGATACAATCCATGACAGGTTTCGGGAAATCTGTATTTCAACTTCCGACTAAAAAGATAAACATTGAAATTAAGGCATTAAACAGTAAAAGTTTAGACTTAAATGCCAGAATGCCATCAATGTATCGCGAAAAAGAATTATCTATCAGAAAACAAATAGCCGATGCTCTTACCAGAGGGAAAATAGATTTTTCATTATTTGTTGAAATGACTGGAGAAGGTACATCAACTCTTATTAATAAAACAATTGTGACACAATACATCAAGCAATTGAAAGAGGTTGTTGACGGTGATGAGACTGAAATGCTAAAAATGGCTATTCGATTGCCGGACGCATTGACAACAGAACGCGACGAGATTGATGAAGATGAATGGAAACTGATACAAACTGAAATTGATTCGGCCCTTAAACATCTTGTTAACTATAGACTTCATGAGGGAAAATCTTTGGAAGCCGACTTTCTGGACAGGATAAAAAATATTAATGACCTTCTTAAAAAAGTAATGGAAATGGATCCTGAACGCATCGAAGGTGTTCGAGAAAGATTAAGAAAAGGAATAGCTGAATTGAAAGAAAATATAGATCAGAATCGTTTTGAACAGGAACTGGTCTATTACATTGAAAAATTTGACATTACTGAAGAAAAGGTCAGGCTTCACAATCATTTGGATTATTTCATTAAAACCTTAATTTCACCCGATTCTAATGGAAAAAAACTAGGTTTCATTAGTCAGGAAATAGGAAGAGAGATCAACACTATTGGATCAAAAAGCAATTATGCGCCTATGCAGAAATTGGTTGTGCAAATGAAGGATGAACTTGAAAAAATCAAAGAGCAATTACTAAATGTCTTGTAAATGAAGAATGGTAAGCTCATAGTTTTCTCTGCCCCTTCCGGTTCAGGTAAAACCACCATAGTCAGGTATCTGTTAAAGCAAAAAGAACTTAATTTAGAATTCTCTGTTTCGGCGACATCCAGAGAAAGACGAGGTGAAGAAATTGATGGGAAAGACTACTATTTCTTATCGTCCAAAGACTTCAAATCTAAAATAAAGAACGATGAGTTTTTGGAATGGGAAGAAGTTTACAGAGATAATTTCTATGGAACTTTAAAGACAGAAGTTGAGCGCATCTGGAAAAAGGGAAAACACGTGATTTTTGATATAGACGTGTCAGGAGGATTACGGATAAAAAGAAAATTCCCTAAAGAAACTTTGTCCGTATTTGTGAAACCACCAAGTATAGATGAACTTAAAATCAGACTCAAAAAACGAAAAACCGAAAGTGCCGATAAAATTAATATGCGAGTTGCAAAAGCTTCTGCAGAATTAGCTACTGCTCCATTATTTGATGTGGTCATTGAAAATGATGATCTGGAAAAAGCGTTGTTGGAAGCATTTAAGTTAGTTGATGAATTTGTTAACCCTGTAAAAATATAAAAATGAAGATTGGCTTGTTTTTTGGAACTTTCAATCCAATACATGTTGGTCATTTGACCATTGCAAACCATATGGTTGAATATACAGATCTGGATCAGGTTTGGTTTGTAGTTACTCCTCACAGCCCTTTCAAAAAAAAGAATTCCTTATTAGATGATCACCAGAGATTAGAAATGGTATATCGTGCCGTTAAAGAGTACCCTAAATTAAGACAAAGCGATATTGAGTTCAGCCTACCACAACCTAATTATACAATCAATACCTTATCTTATTTGGAAGAAAAATATCCTGAGCATTCCTTTGCACTTATTATGGGAGAAGATAATTTGAAAAGCTTCCATAAATGGAAGAATTATCAGATTATTCTGGAACTTCATGATATTTATGTTTTTCCACGGATATCTGATGGTTCGATCGAAAACGAATTTGAAGATCATCCAAAAATTCATCATGTTGACGCTCCAATAATGGAACTGTCTTCAACTTTCATCAGGAGATCCATAAAGGAAGGAAAAAATGTTCGTCCAATGCTTCCGGAACATGTCTGGGAATATCTTGACGAGATGAATTTTTATAAATAATTAACAAATCAGACCTACTAGGTTTTGAAAACCTAGTAGGTCTATAAATAAAGATAATTTTCTTGTTAAAAATCAAAAATGCTTTTGCCATTCAAAATATCCATCGTAATATTGCAATATAGTAATGTAAAATGGGAGTTACCAAAAGAGATCTTTTTTCAACCGAACAGAATGCCATAGCCATAGCCGCGAAAGCATTTGCCCACCCTGCAAGGGTAGCCATCATTCAGTATTTGCTAAAAACCAATGCATGTATTAATAATGATCTGGTCCTAGAATTAGGTTTGGCACAAGCAACCATAAGTCAGCATCTAAGAGAATTGAAAGATATAGGTATCATACAGGGAACTATAGATGGCTCCAAAATTAACTACTGCATTAATCCTGATAGATGGCAGGTCATTCAAAATCAATTTGAAGAGCTTTTTAATACATTTCAATCCAAAAACAGTTGTTGCTAAAAAAACAACCATTATCAAAATATTCCAATAACATATAATATCATGAAAACAGAAAAAGATCTAAAACAAGTTGTAAAAGACCGCTATGCTCAAATCGCGAAACAAGATAAAGCAGTTAATGCATCTTCTTGCTGCGGAGCTACAACAACTTCAAATAAAGTGTACAATATCATGATGGATGATTATTCTGAAACTAAAGGCTACGTTGAAGATGCCGATTTAGGGTTAGGTTGCGGATTACCAACACAATTTCGCTAAAATCCAACACGGAGATACAGTTATCGATTTAGGTTCCGGTGCAGGCAATGATTGTTTTGTAGCGAGACACGAAACCGGTGTATCAGGAAAAGTAATTGGCATTGATTTTACTGATGCCATGATCAAAACAAGCCAGAATCAATGCTGACAAACTAGGATACAATAACGTGGAATTCCGCGAAGGTGATATCGATGACATGCCAGTAAGTAATGATGTGGCAGATGTTATTGTTAGCAATTGCGTCCTGAATTTAGTGCCAAATAAAGCGAAGGTTATTGGAGAAATATTTAGGGTTTTAAAACCCGGAGGTCATTTCAGTATTTCTGATATCGTGTTGGTTGGTAATTTACCTGAAGCATTGCGCAATGATGCCGAAATGTACGCAGGCTGTGTGGCTGGAGCTATCCAAAAAGAAGCGTATTTAAAGCATATTGAAGTAGCCGGCTTTGATAATATTACTATTCAGAAGCAAAAAACAATTTCCATACCTGAGGATATTTTAAGCAAATATCTATCAGAAACTGAAATAAAGGATTTTGTATCTGGTGAAACTGGAATTTTCAGTATTACGGTTTATGCTGAAAAACCAGAAAGCACTCAAGAAAAGCCAAAAGTTAAAATGTCGGAATTGCAATCGGAAGACCCTTGTTGTTCACCAACTTCAGGTTGTTGCTAAATTCTTAAAATTAAAACAATAATATGTTTCCTCAACTAACTACAACTATCGAAGAATTAAATGTTTCTTCAATTATCGAAACACGCAAAAAAACGCTTCAACCCTTAATTGAATATATTCAAAACAAGGTAGAGAATTCAGAAGCAATCAATCTAAATTTTATCTGTACACACAATTCCAGAAGAAGCCATTTATCCCAAATTTGGGCTCAAACAATGGCCACTTTTTTCAATATAAAAAATGTACATTGTTATTCTGGAGGCACAGAAGCAACAGCCATGTTTCCCATGATTGCCAAAACATTGAGCAATCAAGGGTTTTTGGTTAAAACGCTTTCTGAAGGGCAAAATCCTGTGTATAGCATTAAATTTTCAGATAATAACCATCCTGTAATCTGTTTTTCAAAAACTTTTGATGATAATTTTAATCCTAAATCTAATTTTTCAGCTATCATGACTTGTTCTCATGCCGATCTAAATTGTCCGATTGTTTTAGGTTGCGAAAAACGTATTCCAATGACTTTTGACGACCCAAAAGCTTTTGATGGCACACCTCAACAAGCAGAAAAATATCTTGAAAGAAGCATTCAAATTGCAACCGAACTAAAATATGTATTCTCTAAAATCAAACTATAATGTCTACCAAAAAACTCAGCTTTTTAGATAGCTATTTAACGCTTTGGATATTTATTGCAATGGGATTGGGAGTTGGAATTGGTTATATAATTCCCAGCATTCCAGATACCATCAATTCATATAGCAGTGGTTCCACAAACATCCCAATTGCTATTGGTTTAATTCTGATGATGTATCCTCCTTTGGCAAAAGTGAACTATGCGTTATTGCCCAAAGTATTTAAGAACGTAAAAGTGTTGAGTATTTCACTTTTACTGAACTGGATTATTGGACCAATCTTAATGTTTGCATTGGCATTAATCTTTTTACAGGATTATCCAGAATATATGGTTGGATTGATACTGATCGGTTTGGCACGCTGTATTGCCATGGTTTTAGTTTGGAATGATTTGGCTGAAGGCAGCAGCGAATATGGTGCAGGTTTAGTAGCACTCAATAGTATTTTTCAAGTGTTTGCTTATAGTTTTTATGCCTGGATTTTCATAACGGTTCTTCCTCCCTATTTTGGATTTGAAGGTGCTATTGTTGATATATCAATTGCAACCATTGCAGAAAGTGTTGCCATATATTTGGGCATTCCTTTTGTGGCTGGAATTTTAAGTCGATTAGTTTTAGTAAAATTAAAAGGAGAAGAATGGTACACAACCAAATTCATCCCAGCCATTTCACCAATGACCTTAATTGCACTATTATTTACGATAATTGTAATGTTCTCTTTAAAAGGAGAATTGATTGTAGAAATACCGATGGATGTACTGATTATTGCCATACCCTTGCTTATTTACTTTGCAGTCATGTTCTTTTTGGGCTTTTTTATTAGCAAAGCGGCAGGAACCACTTACGATAAAAATGCAGCTATTTCCTTTACAGCTGCAGGGAATAATTTTGAATTAGCCATTGCAGTCGCCATTGCTGTTTTTGGGCTCAACTCCGGGCAAGCTTTTGCAGGTGTTATTGGGCCTCTAGTAGAAGTTCCTGCACTAATTTTATTAGTACGTGTATCATTTTGGCTGAAAAAGAAGTATTATTAAGTTATTGACATTGTATGAAAAAACAACTAACTTCGTTTAACGTCTGATATATAACATTAAAACGTTCCATATCATTAAAGTTGGAGTACATTCAGCTAAAGCTGACCAAAGTTGCTCCACAACTGCGTTGTTCCCACCCCTTTGGAAATGTACTCCAACGTCCCGCTTTGCCAAATCACATTTAGCGTTTAGCAGGTCGTAAACGAAACCAATAAAAAAAGCCAGCTTTTTTGCTGGCTTTTTCAATGAATCTTTATAACAAATTATTTGTCTAAATGTGGAATACGTAATACTTGTCCTGGATAAATAAGATCAGGATCTTTAAGCATTGGTTTATTAGCTTCAAAAATTACAGGATACTTCATGGCGTTTCCGTAATATTTTTTAGCAATCTTTCCTAAAGTGTCGCCACTTACTACTGTATGGAATTGTGCTTCAGGCTCAGGATGTTCAACGGTCATTTGATCATCAACAGTAGCGATTCCTGAAGAATTACCGACAACTAATACTACTTTTTCTTTTGTAGCCTGATCATGAGCAGCACCTTTTACGGTAGCCATATCGCCCTTAATATGAACATTTAAGTTTTCTACTTTTAACTGTAGATCGCTTATAGTTTCTTGTAGTTTTTTAGCTGCGGCGGCTTCTGCAGCTTTTTCTGCTGCGGCGGCTTCTGCAGCTTTTTCTGCTGATGTTTTTCCACCAAATATTTTGGCTCCTGCATCTTTAATAAATGAAAATAATCCCATTGGTTTTAGTGTTTTAAAATTATAACTCAAAAATACAAAATTATGTTTTTTAAAACAGCTAAATCATATTATAAAATAAAAAAAGAATCCGCCCATCTGCATAAATATCAGATGAGCGGACTTGAAACTAAATAACCAACCAAAAAATCTAGTTTCGTGTATTGTCTCTTGGATTATCTTTCTGTTTTGTTCTTTGTTTACGTTTCTTTTCTGCAGAAGATTTAGATCTATCAACTTCTTTTCCAACCTTCATATATTGAATATAACTTCTGCCTGTGAACTCATAAATAGTTCCAGATGCTTCATGGTATAATTCAATAACCTGATCATTTATAACGTATAATTCAAAGAATTCATTGTCAAAATAGTCATAATCCAGCGTTAAAGTTTTGACATACATATCTCCTGATATGTCACCTACACCATATATCCCTGTATAATCCCAGTAAATATTATTGACATTATATATATCAAAATCTTGTGAACTTCTGAAAGTAGAATCATCGCCACCAGATAAGAACTGTAAATAATTCTCATTATCGAATTCATTTAATGCACCATATTCACTGGTATAGGTCTTTTCCCATGCCTCGTATTCCTGTAAGAAATAATGAATATTATCATAAAACACATAGTCGTAATCAAAATTAGAACGTTGGTAACCATGTAAGAAATATGATGTATCATTATAAGGATTATAAAGCTCTATCGTATTATTATCTATTTGAAAAACATCAAAAGTGGTATATCCATCTATATCATGATAGATGTCTAGAATCATGTCGTAAGCATCGTAATAACCCACTGGAATTCCAAATCCGTTTCCCTGACTTCCAATTCCAACCAAATTATTATTGGCGTAAACATTTCCATTTCTAAATGACATTGTGAAGGCCATTTGTAAAAATGGAGTTTCTCCATATCCAACTGTTTGATTAATGTCCACATACCATAATTCATAAGAACCTAATACCTGATTCAATGAAATTGTTGGTGTATTATCAACATATACAACGTCATCATGAACTACATCTACAATACAGGAAGTAAAAAATGTAGTTGCTAAAGCTAATCCTAAAAGTAATTTTATAGTCTTCATAATCCAACAATTTAAAAGTTATACCAGTTAACTTTCAAAACCTATGCCAAAAACCTTAACTGCTTGATTAACAGTGTTTAAAAAAGAGCAATATTTTGCGTATTTTTGATTAAGTAATAATAACCTTGTATGAGCAAAGAACTAAAATATGCCGTTTTTGGAGCTGGAAGCTGGGCCACGGCCATAGTAAAAATGCTTTGTGAAAATCTAGATGAGGTTGGTTGGTATATGCGAAGTGTTTACATTAAAGAACATTTAATTAGAGAGCAGCATAACCCTAGCTATTTAAGTTCGATTGAATTTAAATTAGACAAGCTAAAACTAAGCAATGATATTAACGAAATCGCAAATTATGCAGATGTATTGATCTTTGTGATCCCTTCAGCATTTATGTACTCTGAACTACAAAAACTGACAGTGGATGTAAAAAGTAAAATTGTAGTATCTGCAGTAAAGGGGATTATTCCCGAATCCGGTCTTTTGGTTGGAGAACACTTTCATGATATCTATAAAGTTCCTTTTGAAAATATTGCTGTAATAGCAGGGCCTTGTCATGCGGAGGAGGTCGCTCTTGAACGATTATCCTATCTAACCATTTCATGTGCAGATGCTGACAAAGCTCAGGAAATTGCCAATAAATTATCCAGCGACTATATTAAAACTAAAATTAGTGATGATGTTATTGGAGTGGAATATTCCGTTATGCTTAAAAATATATATGCTATTGCTGCAGGAATTGCTCATGGTTTAGGTTATGGTGATAATTTTCAAAGTGTGCTTATGAGCAATGCTATTCGTGAAATGAAGCGTTTTATTAAGAAGATGCACAAAATGAAACGAAACATTAATAATTCTGCTTATTTAGGTGACCTTTTGGTAACCGGTTACTCGGTTTTTTCCAGAAACCGAATGTTTGGAAATATGATAGGTAAAGGTTACACCGTAAAATCGGCTCAAATGGAAATGAGTATGATCGCTGAAGGGTATTATGCCACCAAAAGTGCTCATTTACTAAATGAAAAGAATGAGAAAAAGGCCAACATTCCAATAATAAATACTGTTTACGCTGTTTTATACGAAGGCAAAGATCCTAAACGAGAATTTAAAAAATTAACAGAGTTGTTGGATTAAACCCTCTACTTTATCATTGTCAACACCATTTTAAAACTTTCAACTGCTTTTAATGCATGTGGAACATTGGCAGGCATAACAATAGAATCGTTAGCTTCAAGGATGTTAGATTTACCATCAATAATAATATCTGCTTTGCCATCAACTATATAAACAAGAGCATCAAAAGGTGTTGAATGTTCACTTAATCCTTCACCTTTATCAAAAGCAAATAAAGAGATATTTCCGTTACTCTTTTTTAATATGTGCTTGCTTACTACAGCATTCTCATTATAACTAATACTTTCATTAAAAGAGAATTTCACTCCTTTATCAAATTCGTTTTTTGCCATTTTATTATGTTTTGTAAATTCCTGCGAAGACAGGAATCTTGTTATTTAGAACTCGTTTTTTAATGACTTCCACATCATACTTCAATTTCCATCTGCACGGATTGCAGCTAGACTAAACATTTACAATGCAGACTTAAATTGCTCCAGGAAACGTACATCATTTTCGCTTAATAGGCGAATATCACTAATTTGATGCAGTAACAAGGCAATTCTATCTATTCCCATACCGAAAGCGAAGCCAGAATATTCTTTTGAGTCTATTCCGCAATTATCCAATACATTAGGATCTACCATACCACAACCCATTATTTCCAGCCAGCCTGTTCCTTTGGTCATTTTATAATCGGTTTCTGTCTCAAGTCCCCAATATACATCAACTTCAGCGCTTGGTTCTGTAAATGGAAAATACGATGGCCGTAATCTGATCTTCGATTTGCCAAACATTTCTGTTGTGAAGTATTGCAATGTTTGCTTTAAATCGGCAAAACTTACATCCTTGTCTACATACAAACCTTCAACCTGATGAAAAAAACAATGTGAACGAGCAGAAATAGCTTCGTTTCTGTAAACTCTTCCGGGAGAAATAGTACGAATTGGTGGTTTATTATTTTCCATATAACGTACTTGTACAGAACTTGTATGCGTACGTAATAAAATATCCGGATTTGTTTGGATGAAGAAGGTATCCTGCATATCCCTCGCAGGATGATATTCCGGTAAATTCAAAGCCGTAAAATTATGCCAGTCGTCCTCTATTTCAGGGCCTTCACTTACATTGAATCCAATGCGGGAAAAGATATCGATTATCTGGTTCTTCACTATGGAAATAGGATGGTGAGCGCCAATTTCAATTGGTTCTCCAGGACGAGACAGATCACCATAAACACCTTTTACTTCTTCCTTGTTTTCAAGTTCTTCTTTTAAAGCATTGACCTTATCCTCAGCTGTTTTTTTAAGTTTATTTATGGTTTGCCCAAATTCCTTTTTCTGATCGTTGGCAACATTTTTAAATTCAGCGAAAAACTCATTTAGTAAACCTTTTTTACCTAAATATTTTATACGAAAAGCTTCAACCTCCTCTTTAGATTGTGCTTTGAATGCTTCGGCTTCGGCTATAAGTTCTTTAATCCTATCAATCATGATATGTATTCAAATGAATGCAAATTTAATAAATCTTAGTCTATATAATTAGTTTCAACAAAATAGTTTACAATGGCTTCCTTCATTAAAACACTTTGTTCTCCTGCCTTTAGATTTGGCAGCACTTCCTTTACTCTATAGTGTGGCCAGCCCTCTTCATCAACATAATCGAATTCGTAAAAACCATAAGGCGTCAATAGTTTACAAATGGCTATATGCATAAGGTCTAATTTTTGATCTTTTTTAAATTCACGATGAATTTGACCTAGTTCCTGAACTCCAACTAAATATATAATGGCATCTAAATCCATTGTATCTCCATCAGCAAATTGATTGGAAAGTTTCTCAACCACCAGATCCCATCGTTCTTTTAATTGTTCGTCTCTTGACATTTCTACAGTTAAATGATTAAAATTTTAAAAGCTCAAAGTTAACAAACTCCGTGTTCTATTTTGTGTCATGTATTGAAAATGAGAAAAATTAAGTAGGTTTGTTTAAACTTTATAAATTATGAGTGTTTTAGATATTATTCTGGGTGCCTTATTGCTTTTTGGATTGATCAATGGTTTTTTAAAAGGACTGTTTGTGGAAATAGCAGGTCTGTTTGCTTTAGTTCTGGGAGTTTATGGGGCTATCCATTTCAGTGATTTTGCTGCAGATCTCTTGCAAAGCAGATTCGAATGGAGCGAAAAAACCATTAATATTACTGCTTTCGCCATAACGTTCGTTGTCATTGTACTAGCCATAAGTTTAGCGGGTAAGGCACTTACAAAAATTGCTGATTTCGCTGCTTTAGGAATAATAAACAAGTTGCTTGGAGGTGTTTTTGGTGTCCTTAAAATTGGTTTAATTCTTAGCGTTGTACTTATAGTTTTTGATAAAATGAATAGAACTTTACCATTTGTCGACAAAGCAGAACTTGATGATTCTGTTCTTTACAATCCGGTTAAATCGTTGGCCCCAACTATTTTTCCAAGCATTATAAAAAATGAATCAGATGAGGAAGAAAAAGTACAGGTTTAATTAAAGAATTCCTTTATTGATCTATTATTTCTAATCCAAATGATAGATCTCCATAATATCCTCAAGATAATTTTCAAAATCTATTTTAAGATCAATAAGTTTTCCTGTATGCACATCAAAAACCCAGCCATGGACTTTTAATCCTCGCTCTCTATAGGCTTTTTGAACACAGGCTGTTTTAATTAAGTTTACACATTGCTCCTTTACATTGAGTTCAACTAACCTTTCGTATTTCTTTTCTTCATCGGCAATAGCGTTCAATTCATCCCTGTGAATTCTATATACATCACGAATATTTCTTAACCACGAATTAAGAATTCCCAGATCTGCCGATTGCATGGCTGCTTTTACTCCTCCACAAGCATAATGCCCGCAAACAACGACGTGATTCACTTTAAGATGAACAACTGCATACTCCACAACCGACATTGCACTTAGATCTATTCCCGATACCATATTGGCAATATTGCGATGCACGAAAACATCTCCCGGACCGAGGCCCATTAAATCTTCGGCTGTTACACGACTATCACTACAACCAATGTATAGCAACTCCGGATTTTGACCACGACCTAACTCTTCAAAATAATTTGAATTTAAAGCGAGTTTGTCTTTAACCCATTTTTCGTTATTCTTAAATACTTTATCTAAATTCATTTATGATTGTCTTTAACGTGTTCCTTGATCCAATTGACACATGTATTGAAGTTTTTAAAAATACGTTCTTCAGGAACAAAATCAGGGATAATATCAATTCGTTCCATCAAATACCGTGGTTGTTCTAAAAGATTCACAAAAACAACTTCTACATTTTTGCTCTTTAGATCCAGTAGCATATCCTCCATTGCATATAGCCCTGACTGATCCATATACTGCATCCTTCCTAATCTTAAAATAACATAAGATGCTGTATCCGGTATTTGTTTAGTCAATTGCTGAAAGTCGCTAGTTGATCCAAAAAACAAGGGTCCTTTAAGGTGTTTAATAAATACTTCTTCCTTTAATTTATCAGGAAAATTAGATTCATCGGCCCATGCTTCTTCTTTTAGTGGCTTAACATCACTCCTTTCTGCAGTAAGGTCTCCAATCTTCTTCATGAACATCAATGATGCTATTACCAATCCTATTCCAACTGCATAAACCAGGTTCCAAAATGTTGACAGACCTAAAACAGTAAGCATTATTACTACCTCCATACTAAATTTTAAAGGCCCAATTTTTACATCTTTTGGCAAATATGGAATTGCCTTCAACCCTTTATAGTCCATAACGCCAATTCCAACAGTTATCAAAATTCCCGCTAAAACAGCAGCTGGAATCCGTGAAGCAATCGGAGCCAAAGCCAATAAAATTATAAATAACATCACCCCGGCAATCATTCCAGACAATCTTGTTTTTCCTCCAGAATTGATATTTACAACTGTACGGATGGTTGCTCCTGCTCCCGGAATACCTCCAAATAATGCAGCAATACTATTTCCTATTCCTTGACCAACCAATTCTTTATTTGGATTGTGCTTGGTTTTGGTCATATTATCGGCTACTACACTGGTTAAAAGCGAATCGATTGCTCCTAAAAGCGATAAAGTAAGTGCAGTAAATATGTATGGAGTGATGCTACTTATACTGAACTCGGAAAAAATCTCCAGTCTAGGAATTGGTAATCCACTTGGTATTTCTTCAATTGGTCTGTAATCCAATCCAAATCCAACAGCAATTCCAGACATCACTAAAAGTGCTACCAAAGTACTTGGAATTATAGTAGTAATCCGTTTAAACCCAAAAATTATAATAATTGTTCCCAATGCCAAAATTAGCTCCAGCCAATTAATATTTTGTAAAGCCCTTGGGATTACTTTTAAAGCTCCATAAGCTCCTGAAGCCTCTTTTGCAGCCAGTGTCTGGGATTCTTTTAGAATATCGTCTTGGGAAATAACACCAGCCCTATTGATTGTTTCCTTGAAATCCTCCAAAACCAAAATGCCTTCACCTGCTTCATCTTTAAGTATGTTTTCAAGTATTACTTCTTCTGCCACAGGTTTAAACTGTTCGACAAAATTGACATCTTCTTTAGGATAATATCCTAGTGAGGGAAGTATTTGAGTGATAATAATTATAACCCCAATTGCCGTCATAAATCCTGATACGACGGGATATGGTATGTATCGGATATACTTTCCAAGTCCCAATCCACCTAGTCCAATTTGAAATAATCCAGCTAATAAAAATACCGTCAATATGGAAGGCAATGCTTTATTTACATCTCCATCATTAGCTGCAATAATGCCTGCAATAACAATCATACTTACCGCAGTCATTGGGGCAGTTGGTCCGGATATTTGAGTACTAGTCCCGCCAAAAAGAGCAGCAAAGAAACTTATAAAAATAGCACCATAAAGACCTGCGCTAGGTCCCAATCCAGAAGACACACCAAACGCCAGTGCTAATGGTAATGCAACAATACCTGCTGTTATTCCACCGAAGGCATCTCCTTTAATATTTGAAAATAAATTTTTCATTGTCTTGTTTATTTTTTAGCCATTAGTAATTACAAATTTTATTAAAACAGAAAAATCATGTTTACTAGTTTCTTATAGTTCTGTTAAAAATTCTTTCTTTTTCATTTTCCCATAGGGAATCCAGATTATTCGAAAAAAGTTACTTCTCCTGTATTGATGTCATACATAGCTCCTATAATCTTTATTTCATCACTTTTTTCCATTTCGGTAAGTATTGGGCTTTCCTTGTGAATCCTGTCTATTGTCAATTGCACATTTTTTTCTGCAACCGAATCAACAAACTCCAGATTGGATGAGTTTCTTAATTTAGTATCTTGTGGCTCGATAACAGCATCTACAGCAGGTGTTATTTTTTCAATCAGTTTTGTCAGATTACCCATCTTAGCATTGTCACAGGCTCCTTTAACCGCTCCGCAACTAGTATGTCCTAATACAACAATTAGTTTTGTTCCGGCCAATTTACATGCAAATTCCATGCTTCCCAATATGTCTTCATTGACAAAATTCCCGGCAATTCTTACACTGAAAATATCTCCCAGACCTTGATCAAAAACTAACTCTGCTGAAACTCTTGAGTCAATACAACTTAATATTGTCGCAAATGGAAATTGACCCTCGCTTGTATCATTCACCTGCTCTAAAAGATTTCTGTTTGCTTTTAAATTGTTTTGGAATCGTTGATTTCCTTCCTTTAAAAATTGCAATGCCTTATTAGGCGTCATTGTAGCCTGTGTTTCTCTTGTATGTGCTTTCATAATTTATGCTTTAAAATAAATATTTTTTGATAAAACTACTCTGGTAAGACAAATAGAGATTAATATTCAACAAATGGCAATTAATCCTACTAATTTGATATTCTGTTAAATATATTCGGGAGGAGGGCTAATTAAATTTAAATGCGGAATAGAATAGTAATTAAACCTATATTCCAAATACAATTCATTAATTGAGGATAGAAAATCTTCGCGATTATTAGAATTGCTTATGTGAAGTATTTCCAAATTGGTATTCTTTTCATTTTCTTCTTCTTCCGTATTACCGAAAAGTACAGAAACATCAATGGAGTCGTCAATCACAACGATTATGGATGGCGCAGTAATAAATGCCATGAATAAAATAGTAAAGAAAATTGAAATCGCCTTTTTGGTCATTTCATCAATTGGTTTGCTGCAAATATAAAATTTCTTGCAAAGTGAAGGCTTAAATACAATTATATTTTCTTCAACAGTTTAATGTTGTCGGTTGTGATCCATCCGGTTTTGCCATCAACTAATAAAACTTCTGCCCAGTTATTAATGGTGTCAATAACCTGAACCTTAGTGCCTTCATGCAATCTAAACGCCTCTTCTCCACTAAGATTTGGGTCTGTTCTAACCATGGCTTCCTTTGAAAAAATAATTGCGGGATTGTCTTTGTTGTCCATAGTCTGCTTTTTAAAAGCAAATGATAAAAAGAGTAGTGTTAAAAAAACAGAAATAATACTGGTGACAAAAGCAAATCTCTTTTTACCTGTTAATGAAGTAAAATAATATGCCATAAACAGAATGATAAACAAGATCATAAATGATACGGATAGATAAGCCCATGTATCAAAGCTAAAAGTATTTATTGTGTTTCTGAGAAATCTGGAAATCCCTATTTCCGGCACAGTTTCAATGGCATCGATCGTCATATTTTGTGCAAAGGATAAATTATTCAAGATCTCTTTATCATCAGGGGCAAGCTGTAAAGCCTTTTCATAATAATAAATACTGGGTGCAATTCGATTAAGTTTATAATGAGCATTACCTAAGTTAAAATAGACCTCCGCAGAATGGTAGCCGGAATTCAAAACTTCATCATATTTCTCAATAGCTTCGTAATATTTTCCATTACTGTAAAGGGTATTACCCTCTTCAAATAGTGACTCATTCTGAGCTGAAGCTATTAAGCTTAACAAAAGTGTTAGTATGTATAAAATAGATTTCATATTAACTAATTTGTTTATCTAGCATTGAAATTGTTTTGGATGCTTTATTATAATCCTTACGCATTTCTACCTTAGAAGATGGTGTATATCTGGCTAATTCACAGCTTTTTAAAAGTATAAGGAATTCTGATATAGTTGATTCAGTTACCTTTTTTTCACCCAATAAGGTTGTAATTTTTTCCTTGCTAAGATCTGAGGATTCTATTCGTAATTTGGCTTTTAAATAATTATGAAGTGCTTTTTCCAGTGCCACATAAAAGGATTCCTTATTTCCTAATGACTTTTTCGATTCGCTTAAATATTTTCTTGCCAATTTATCAGCCTTTCTTATCCTGATACCTTCGAAATCTGCATCTCTAAGGGCTTTTTCTCGTCTAAATACGATAACTAATGGAATGGCCAATAATGGCAAAACCAAACTGCTCCAAAACAATTTAGATCTAAAGAAATGTTTAGATTCCTGAGGTAAGAATTCTGTGTTAGTTTTTATGAAAGCAAACTGGTTGTTATTTGCTACAACTTGTTGCTTAAAATTATTATTGGGCTGGTTGCTTGAAATGCCGCCTTTGGCAGGTCCTTCCAAAACGTCTATTACAATTTCACTAGAAGACAGTCTTCGATATCTTTCTGTTCTAGGATCAAAATAAGAAAAAGAAATACTCGGAATAGGATACTTCCCTTTGTACTGAGGAACAATAGTATAACTCTCTGTACGTTCTCCCTGCATTCCCTGAATTGAAGTGTTTATGTTGTCTTCTTTTTCAGGCTCATAAACCTCTAAAGAACTTGGGACAGTTAATTTAGGTAACTCAAAAAGCTTTAAATTTCCATTTCCTGAAACTTTTACTTTTGCCTGTAGGGACTCTGTAGCATTCAATTCAGTCTTTGAAGTTGTTACCTTAAAATCAAAGTTGCCAACAGCACCGGTAAAGTCTATTGGTTTTTCTGCTTCAGGCAAAGGTTTTACATTTATAGTTCTATTACCTGCTGAAACAGTTTTGTGAACTTGCTTCATTAATCGTCCTCCAAAAATATCCCTTCTGTTGGTTGGGACGTCAACAGTAATGTCAAGGCTTAAAGGTTCTATATCCAGTTTCCCTGTTTTTTGTGGATATAGAACAGTTCTTCTCAAAACGACATACCTGTAATCTTCTCCGTTGTATGTGCCATTTTCGACTTTAAGTCCTTTTATATCTATATTCTGACTCCAGAAATCATTAAATCTTGGATTGTCAATTTCACGCCAATTACTCACCCCGGTATTTGGTGAAACATACAACTTATAAACAACCGTAATGGCCTGATTTAAATATGGATTAGAATTAGATACTTCTGCAACTAAATGTATATTTTCTGAAGCAATGTATTCTGGATCATTAGGGTCTTTAGGTTTATCAACAGCCGCAGTTACTGTTATTTTTACCGGACTGGTTTTAAAAATTTGTCCGTCAATTTCTATAGTTGCCTGATCGATTAAATAAGCGCCTCTTTTTCTAGGAGACAAGAAATAACTGTAGGTTTTTGAATAGGATCTTTTGCCATTTATCCAGGAATTGCTAACAGATTGGTTTGGGCCTCCAACTACTGTAAAATTTGCAAAATCAGGAGGATTAAAATTGTCTCCATCTTGGTTCATTTCAAAATCTACACGCAATCTCTCATTAATACCAAGATTATTCTTACTCACCTTAACCTCAAATTTAACCTGAGCGTTGGCTAAACCAGAAATAAGAAATAAAATCAATACTATGTTTTTAACATTTTTCATTTGTTCTTACTACCAATCTTTATCCGTTTGGACTTGAATTCCTTTTGCTTTTTGCGCATTTATTTTTTCCTGTACTTGCTTTTCCTGATCATTCATTGCTTCCAAAAGGTTTTTTATTTGTTGAGGAGACAATTGTCCTGGTTGTGGTTTAGGTTTTTGATCTTTTTTCTCATTTTCTCCTTGTCCCTTGTCCTCTTTTTCATCCTTAGGTTTTCCCTGATCATCTTCCTTTTGATCGCCTTCTTTTTCGTCCTGATCACCCTCGTCTTTTTTGTCTTCTTTATTATCGCCCTCGTCCTGTTTTTCCTTATTATCTTCTTTATTCTGATCGTCTTTCTGGTCCTGATTTTGATCCTCTCCTCCTCCTTCCTCTTTAGCACATTCTTTGGCTAGTCCAAGATTATATCTGGACTCATCGTCATTAGGATTGTTCCTTAATGCATTCTTATACGCCTCAACTGCTTCCTTGCACTGTTTATTCTGCATCAAAGTATTACCAATATTATGATATGCCCTATGCTTTTCGTCTTTTGTAGTTGCAGATTTAATAGCCTCCTGATGCCTAATTAGGGCTTCGCTAAACTTTTTGTTCTTGTAATAAGCATTCCCTAAGTTATAATTGCCTACTGCATTTGAAGGGCTTTTTGAAATAGCTTTGCGATATTCCATTTCTGCCGATATAAAATCTTCTGAAAGTAATTCATTTCCTTGATATACATAATCATTAGATTTTTGTAATGCCAGGTCCTTCTTTTGAGCATAGCTCAATAAGGTGGTCAAAATGATCAATATGAATCCTATTTTCTTCATTTTACATGTATTCCCAACCTGTTTAGGAATGGTAACTTTTTATTGACGAAATTATAAAACAAATAGCTTTGATACAGTTAAAGGTTTTATAAAATATCCGTTATTCATCCTTCTTGATTTTTTAAAGGCTCCTGACTTTAGTAGAAATTAAAAATTTTCATTAAACAAATTCAACTTCTTTATCCATTCTGTCTTTCTATCTAACAGGAAAATATCTATAAACAAAAAGAAGAATGCAAAGCCTAAAAACCATTGGAATTGGTCCTTGAATTCCGCTATTTGTTTTGATTCGAATTCCTGCTTGTCCATTTTGTTCAATATATCTCTAATTTGTTCTACAACTTCATTGGTATTTTTTCCATTGATATAAGCCCCATTCGCCTTATTAGCAATTTTTTGAAGGGTTATCTCATCCAATTTTGTAATTACAGTCTCTCCTTCACTATCTTTCTTGTAATTTAATACAATACCATCTCTCTTAATAGGGATTGGCCCTCCTTTTGTATTACCTACTCCAATGGTAAATATTTTTATACCCTCTTCACTGGCCTCTTCTGCGGCTTCAACAGCTCTGTCACCATGATCTTCACCATCAGAAATAATAATCAGCACCCTATTGGTTTGCTCTTCATCATCAAAGTATGTTTTTGCCAAATCAATTGCTTCATCTATTGCTGTCCCTTGAGATGACAACATATCAGTATTCATATTTTGTAAAAACATCTTCGCAGAGGCATAGTCTGTTGTTATAGGTAATTGCGGAAATGCCTTTCCTGCATAAGCAATAATTCCGATTCTGTCACTGGCCAAATTATTAATGATTTGAGTTACCAGTTGTTTTGACTTTTCAAGTCGATTTGGAGCAATATCCTCGGCAAGCATACTTTTTGAAACATCAACAGCAAACACTATATCAACTCCTTCACGTTTTATCGTCTCTAATTTGGTCCCAATTTTAGGATTGACCAGTGCAATGACCAGGCATGCTATTGCAAGACAAATCAAGCAAATCTTTAAAAGTGATTTTAGCAGAGATCTGTTAGGGGAAAGTTTTTTCAATAACTTCCTGTCGGAAAACTTATTTTGGATCTTCTGTTTCCAGATCTGCAGTATAGCAAAGAGTACCAATATAATCGGTATTAATAGCAACAGCCAAAACCATATTCTTTCTTCTAATTGATACATGTTAAATCTTCAGTTTGCAGTATTCAGTTGGCAGTTTTTGCCTCTAATACATGAATAATTTCATTTTAAAATTTTAATTGTTTGTTTCGGATCTTTTATTCTAATATTAATTTTACTATAATTCCATTTTGCTTCTTTTTTATCAGCAGAAATATCAATTTTACCTTTTCCTTTAGAGCCTTTCACTCTTAAACTCATATCAACAGAGTTATTATTATCGGAATATATCACAGAACCTTCAAAAATTGCCATTTTATCTATTGGTTTTAACTCACCCAACAATTTCTTTATTTGATTATTTTTTTGAGCTAAATCTAAAGCATTTTCATAAATAGAAGCATCAGTATAAGCCCTTGTAATATCTGTAATACTTTCTCCAACTTTTGAATTAAAAATTAGTCCCATTCCTATTAATACTGTTATCATCACAGGAATAAACCATTTCCTATTTAGTTTCCACCAACTTTTATGTTCAATTAACTCATTCATTTTTATAAATCCCAATACAATTAAGCCTTGGTTCTTGGTTCTATTTTCTTGATTCTATTTTAAACAAAACTTCTGAAAATTGTAAATCTTAATAATAATTCTAACATTAAAAATATTCCGGCTAACAGAATCAGTGGCCTATATTTTTCTTCGTAATTATAGAATTTAAACTCCTCAACATCGGTTTTTTCCAGTTTATTGATCTCTTTATAGATTTCCTTTAATTTTTCGTTATTCGTTGCTCTGAAATATTTCCCTCCGGTTGCTTCAGCAATTTCTTTCAGTAGATCCTCATCTATCTCTACCTGCACTCTCCCGTATTGAAAAGTTCCATTGGGTTTAATTGCTATAGGTGATAAGGCCATCCCGTTTGTACCTAAGCCAATGGTATATGTTTTTATACCATATTCTACTGCCAGATCACTTGCCATTTTTGGATCTATAAACCCGGAATTATTAACCCCATCTGTCAATAAAATGATCACTTTACTTTTAGCTTTACTGTCTTTTAATCGGTTAACTGATGTTGCAAGTCCCATTCCAATTGCTGTTCCTCCTTCAATGATAGTGTTGTATTCTATGCTTTTCAGTGATTTTAAAATAATAGACTTATCGCTTGTTATAGGTGTTTTTGTATAGCTCTCCCCGGCATATTCTACCAATCCTATTCTATCATTCGGCCTTCCGTTAATAAATTCTGCCGCTACACTTTTTAGTGCTTCCAGTCTATTAGGTCTCAAATCCTTGGCCAGCATGCTTGCCGAAACATCTATGGCAATAATAATGTCAATGCCTCTTGTGGTCTTTGTTTTAGTGCTAACATCCACTGTTTGAGGTCTTGCTAATCCCATTATTATTAAAACCAATGCCAATAGCCTAAAAGCGAACAATAAATGTTTAAGTTTTGGTAAAAACGAATTTGAAATTTTGAACCCTTTTAAGGAAGACATTTTTAATTCGGCCGTTTGTTTATTTTGCTTTAAAACATACCAAAGGATAGCTAGTGGCAGCAATAAAAACAGCCAGAAAAATTGTTTGTTTACAAATTCTATCCCTTCTAACATCTATACCTTTGGTTTTATTAATTCAATAGAGTTTATTACTCGTTGAACTATTTGTTCTGCATATTCATCGTTTCTGTCATAAATAAGTTGAACTTGTTGATAGGCCCCATTATTATAAAAATTAAGTATTGAATATTTGCTGTCCATTTCCTTATTTGTAGCCGGATTAACCAATGTCATGGTCCCATGTATGTCAATACCTTCGGCTCCATTTGGTGTCACAAATTCATCCTGTTTTGTAATGATGTTTTGTGCTCCTTGGGTCTCGAATTGAATCATTACATTATCAACTGCCTTGTTAAGATCGAATTCAACTTGTGGATTAAGTAATACACTATTGACTAAAATGTAAAAATTGCTCATTAGACTTCCATAGACAAACATTTGGTTATCCTGAACTGCTTGTTGCGTTTCCTCGGGTAATTGAGGGTCTGCCCTCATTAATACTTTTGGAGTAGTAATGATCAATGGTGGCGCACCATATTCACTAGTCACCCAATCTTTGGATTCCAGTAATTGTTTGCTGTCATGTCCAATAATGGTATCCTTTACATAATTGAAACCATATTTTAAAGAAAAACCACTTACAATAAACGCTAATACAACAAATGCAATAGCAGTTGTTAAGATCACTTTCTTTCGTTTCTTTTTTCGTTCTGCCTCTTCTCTATACTTCTGGTCTAAAAGCTTTTCTTCTTCGGAAGGCTCCGGGAGTGCTTCTTTCACATGATCGATCTCTGATTCTATAGTTTGTCTATCAATTTGCGCCAAGGCAATTTCCGGTGCAGCTTTGGCAAACTTAACCAGATCGGCTCTTTTTAAAATACCCTCAATATTTT
This sequence comes from uncultured Flavobacteriaceae bacterium, assembly GCA_963722665.1. Lineage (GTDB taxonomy): Bacteria > Bacteroidota > Bacteroidia > Flavobacteriales > Flavobacteriaceae > Site-B1. The sequence continues at coordinate 44,031 of CAVRNW010000001.1, read as the reverse complement.
TAATTGTATCCTTGCTGATGTCAATTTTGTTTCCTTCTTTAAGCAGAAGGAGCCGGTTCACTAATTCGTTAGTTGTACTTTCCAGTGAGTGATCATAGACCTTTTCATCCAGATATTTTCTAATGATCAATGTTAATTCTGAATAATAATCCTTTAAAGCCTCATTTTTTAAATAGTCACTTTCTTCCAATTGTTTGAGTGCTAATTTAGCTCGATCATATGGTGGTAACAATGCTATTTTTTCTTCTTCTGAAAGTGGTTTTTTTCGCCAAATAAACCAATACAGTAAAAATGCTAAAGCCCCAATAATCAATAATCCTATTAACAGATATTTCCACCAATTACTTGGGCTTTTATCTACATTAATAATAGGTTTTATATCAAACAGACCTTGTTTAGTTGTGTCAATTTCAACATTGTTTACTTCTATTTTTAATGAATCTGTAAAATAAAACTTGTTTGCTATAGCGACCTTTTGTCTGGGAATAGTGAATGAACCTGAATCGAATTGAGTCAATCCATATTTTTTGATCAGACTCATTCTTCTTTCATTGATCGTTGTATCAACTTTATATGATTCCACTACTTCTAATGGTAAGAAAGTTTGTCCCTCAGGAAATGCCACAAAATCTGTAGTGTCTGCTTCGACCTTTATTTTATAAGTTATCTGCTCCCCAATCTTGATAGAATCTACATCTACTGAAGAAGTCACTTGAGAAAAGGAAAACCAAGACACAAGAAAAAAGACACAAGACAAAACAAGCTTTAACTCTCGATTCTTGATTCTTGATTCCTTTATATTTGAATTGATATTCTCCATTTTAAAATAGGTCTCGACGGCGCTCGACCTAACATTGAATTTTAGTATTTATCCTCTCCGTTTAAAATATCCTAATAACTTTTTCACGTAACTTTCATCTACTCGGCAATTAATAATGCCTGCTCCAGATTTGGCAAAGCTATCCCGGAAGTATTCTACACGATCTCGATAATATTTTTGATAATTGGATCTTACTTTTTTTGAAGACGTATTAACTAACAACATTTCTCCTGTTTCTTCATCCTGCATTTGCACCATACCCAGGTTTGGAATTTCTTCTTCCCTTTTATCATAAACCCTAATTCCTGTAACATCATGTCTCTTCGCTGCTATTTTAAGTGTATGTCGGTAATCATCTGTAATAAAATCTGATAAAACAAAAACTATGGCTTTTTTCTTCATCACATTTGACAAGAATTTTAAAGCTTCTGTAACGTTAGTGAGTTTACTTTTCGGTTCAAATTCTATAAGTTCACGAATAATCCTAAGTACATGTGAACGCCCTTTCTTAGGCGGAATATAAAGTTCAACTTGATCAGAAAACAAGATCAGTCCAATTTTATCATTATTCTGGGTAGCTGAAAAAGCCAGTGTTGCAGCGATTTCGGTTACAACCTCTATTTTAAATTGCTTCATTGTTCCAAAAAGCTTACTGCCCGAAAAATCAACCATTAACATCATGGTCAATTCTCTTTCCTCTTCAAAAACCTTGACATGTGGCTCATTGTAACGAGCTGTGACATTCCAATCAATACTTCTTACATCATCACCATATTGGTATTGCCTGACTTCACTAAAGGTCATACCCCGCCCTTTGAAAGTAGAGTGATATTCTCCTCCAAAAATATGATCGGACAAGCGTCTTGTCTTGATCTCGATCTTTCTGACTTTTTTTAGTAATTCTTTAGTATCCATTTTTTGATTTACAGATGGTAGATTTTTGATTTACGATTTTTAGAAAATTAACAATCGCAAATCGTCATTCGTCATTCTAAAATCTCAATTCCTATGGTACTTCTATTTCGTTTACAATTTTATTAATGATATCTTCTGAAGTTACATTTTCTGCTTCGGCTTCATAGGTGATTCCAATTCTGTGCCTCAACACATCATGAACAACGGCTCTAACATCTTCCGGAATTACATAACCTCTGCGCCTTATAAATGCATAGCATTTTGCCGCATTTGCCAAATTAATACTTCCTCTAGGTGAAGCTCCAAAAGAAATTAGAGGTTTTAGATCTGAAAGTTTATATTTTTCAGGGTATCGTGTCGCAAATACTATATCCAGTATATATTTTTCAATTTTCTCATCCATGTACACTTCACGAACAGCGCTTTGAGCTTTAAGTATTTGTTTGACAGAAACAACAGGATTTATTTTTTCAAAACCTTCTTTTAAATTAGCTCTCATAATTAATTGCTCTTCATCCATTTTTGGATAATCAATGACCGTTTTAAGCATAAACCTGTCAACCTGTGCTTCAGGTAAAGGATAGGTTCCTTCCTGTTCAACCGGATTCTGGGTTGCCATAACTAAAAATGGTTTGTCAAGAATGTATGTTTCGTCGCCAATTGTAACCTGCTTTTCCTGCATTGCCTCCAAGAGAGCCGATTGTACTTTTGCAGGCGCTCTGTTTATCTCATCAGCAAGAATAAAATTGGCAAAAATAGGTCCTTTTTTAATTGAGAAATCATTCTCTTTCACATTATAGATCAATGTACCAACAACATCTGCCGGTAGTAAATCAGGTGTGAATTGTATTCTGCTAAAACTGGCTTCTATAGCCTTAGACAAGCTGCTTATTGCTAAAGTTTTTGCGAGACCCGGAACACCTTCCAGTAATATATGTCCTTGTCCCAACAATCCGATCAATAATCTTTCAATCATATGCTTTTGCCCTACAATAACCTTATTCATTTCCAGTGTTAGTAGGTCAACAAAAGCACTTTCTTTCTCAATTTTTTCATTAATCGCTTTAATATCGATTGTACTGGTTTCTTCCATCTTGTTTTTATTTTTTAGAACACGTATGTAATGAACATTTTTTAACGGTGCAAATTGTTAAAATATTTCTATTAATGCTGTTAATAATTGGTTAAAAATTCCAGTATTTAAAAGAGTTTATGAGTATTTTGTTTTCTAATTTTAGATTTTAATTGAATTAAATGACTAAAAACAAATATTCAAGAATTATTACCGGAATCATGTCCTGGGGAAGTTTTGGCAAAGCCTTGTCAAAAAAGGAGATGGTTACCTTAATGAACCACTGTGTCAATAATCATGTAACTACTTTTGATCATGCCGACATTTATGGAGGCTATACAACTGAATCTGAATTTGGAAATGCATTTTCTGATAGTGGAATTAAACGTGAAAAGATTCAACTTATTTCTAAATGTGGAATTCAATATTTAGCAGAAAAAAGAAAGAACAAAGTCAAACATTATAATTATAGTAAAGATTATATAATTTGGTCTGCTGAAGAATCACTTAAAAATCTGAAAACAGACTATCTGGATCTATTTTTATTACACAGACCGAGTCCATTGATGAACCCGGAAGAAATTAGCGAAGCGATTGATCATTTAAAAGAACAAGGCAAGATCAAAGAATTTGGAGTTTCAAACTTTACGCCTTCTCAAGTAGATTTAGTATCAAAATATTCACCGGTTTCAGTTAACCAGATAGAATTTTCTTTAACCGAATATTCTGCCATGCATAATGGGGTACTTGACCAGATGATGATAAAAAATATAATTCCAATGGCCTGGTCTCCGTTAGGTTCTGTCTTTAGAGAAGATACTGAGCAAACCAGACGTATCCACAAACAACTAGGTGAACTTATGAATAAATATCAGGCGACCGAGGACCAGTTACTTATAGCGTGGATACTCAAACTTCCTTCAGGAATACATCCAGTAATTGGCACAACTAATAAAAAACGAATTAAAGATGCCATGAAGGCAACTAAAATAGATCTAGAACTTGAAGATTGGTTTCTGATTCTGTTTGCTTGCCAAGGCCACAAAGTACCTTAATATGAAAAAAACAGCACTTATAACTGGCGCAACCAGCGGAATTGGAAGAGCAACAGCGCATGAATTCGCAAAACATGGAATAAACCTCATCCTTTGCGGACGTAGACAAGAACGCCTGGATATAGTTGAACATGCTTTGGAGAAGTTAACAGATGTTTTTACATTGAATTTTGATGTACGAGATAAAACTGAAGTTAAAAAGGCCATTGATTCCATTCCTGAAAAATTTAAGCAAATAGATATTTTGATCAATAATGCCGGGAATGCTCATGGGCTTGATCCCATTCAGGATGGTAGTCTAGATGATTGGGATGCTATGATGGATATTAATGTAAAAGGATTGTTATATGTAAGTAAAGCTGTAATTCCTCAAATGACGGCGCGACGATCAGGACATATAGTAAATATAGGATCATCAGCCGGAAAAGAAGTATATCCTAAAGGCAATGTTTACTGTGGCAGTAAACATGCTGTCATTGCTATTACCGAAGGGATGAGGATCGATCTGAATCCGTTCGGAATTAAAGTGTCTGCCATTAATCCTGGATTGGTAGAAACCGAATTCTCAAAGGTTCGCTTTAAAGGAGATTCAAAAGCCGATTCAGTTTATAAAGGCTTTAAAGCCCTACAGCCAGAAGACATCGCTGAAATTATATATTTTACGATTTCAAGACCACTCCATGTTAATATTGCTGATCTATTAGTATTTCCGACTGCGCAGGCTAACAGTACAATTGTGAAGAAGGAAGTATAAATGATCAATAAGCGTCTACTTATAAAAAACCTACTCGCTCATAATGATGAGAATAGCTTTTACGATAAAAAGCGAAAAATTGATATCAGTCAAAAAGAAGGAAAAGCTAAGTTTTTAAAGCATATTTGTGCACTATCAAACAGTAATCCTAAAAACAATTCGTATATAGTCATAGGTGTTGAAGATGAAGACAATAATATTGTAGGTGTCGATTTTTTTGATGACAGTAAAATTCAAAATTTAATTAATGCTTATTTGAACAATCCTCCAATAGTTCAATATGAAAATATTCCATTTCCGCATTTACCTGATGATAAAGTCGTTGGTTTGGTCACTATAAGGGCCATTGACAAAATTACCTCATTACGTAAAAATATTTGGAAATATTATGGAGGCTCCGTATTTCTTCGGGATGGCAGCATGAGCATGCCAAAAGTCTTTGACATAGAAATAAAAGATGTTAATTCTGAAATTGTTGCTGCCATTGAAAATCATGCTCAAAATAATATACAGTATACTTTAGATGGTGTGTTTGATTTTATGAACAAGCGCCATGACTATAATCCTCAATACAAAGTATTCAAGGAATATTTTGTGTTGTGTTGGTCTGGTCAGCAGAAGATTGTTGAAGACAGCGAATTTTTTTCAAGGGTTGATATTGAGCTGGTCAACGAACAGGTAAGACTCTTCTTTTCTACCTTGGACGAAGTGTCCATTACTTATGATAATGATCATTTCAAGATCGTTGAATATGTCAATCTTGGTCTTCACAATAATTATAAATATTATAAACTTGAAGAAACTAAAATATTGTTTGATGATAATGCCAATTACAATATAGAAACGAAGTTGCTTTTTGAACCGCCTCAATTTGATAAAAAGGTACTACATCACATTTATAATACAAATAATGCCATCTTAGATAAACTAAAAAAAGGTCTTTTATTAAATAAAAACGAAGAAAAAGATCTAAAGAACCTTCCTGCAACGTATTTAATATGTTACTTAAATCTTTTTCATGAAGCGATAGACAAACTCAATGAAGCTAGGCCTTATTTAAGAAATTATAATGAGGAATTATTTGAGCTTTACAAAGAGTCTGTTAGAATTTTACGTAAAGTAAAATATAGCTAAAGGAAATAATTTAATAACATCTATATATAAAATTACCACTTATACAGGTTTTTTTACCAATTATAGATTTTTTAGTGGTTGATTACTAATTTATTACGAAATTAGTGTTGCTATTAATCAAATTTATATACGACCTTGCTTCTCCCGACAAAGTTACGGCATTGAAGCAAGGTTTTTTTGTACAAATAAGTGTTGTTCCTTTCATAATTAGCGCATTTCTATTATTAAAAACTGTTAAACGGTTAAATAGGTTATTCATCGCTTAATTAATATTTTCTTTTAATTATTAATAAAAATATTTCCTGGATTAAATTCAATAATGCGACTTTTGCAGCGCTATTAATCATTATTTATAACCATGTTTCTCCCGACAAAGTTCCGGCACTGAAATGAGGTTAAATAAAAAAAGCCACATCGCTGATGTGGCTTTTTAATTATTTGTTATTTATGGTCTACAGATCAAACTTAATACCCTGTGCCAAAGGTAAATTGGTCGTGTAATTAATAGTATTGGTTTGTCTTCTCATATAGATTTTCCATGCATCACTTCCGGACTCGCGTCCGCCACCTGTTTCCTTCTCACCACCAAAAGCACCACCAATCTCTGCACCGGAAGTTCCAATATTGACATTTGCAATTCCGCAATCAGATCCTGCAACCGACAAGAATTTTTCAGCTTCCCGTAAATTATTTGTCATAATAGCAGATGATAAGCCTTGTACAACACCATTTTGAATCTCCAAGGCATTTTCAACACCCCCCGAATATTTTAATAAATATAAAACCGGAGCAAAGGTCTCATGCTGAACTATTTCAAATGAATTATCTGCCTCAGCAATAGCCGGTTTTACATAACAACCACTTTCATAACCTTCTCCTGAAAGAACACCTCCTTCAACAATAACCCTTCCACCTTCTTCTACAACTTTATCTAAAGCTGCCTGATACATTTTTACTGCATCTTTGTCAATTAATGGCCCTACATGGTTGTTTTCATCTAACGGATTTCCAATTCGCATTTGTTTATAAGCATCAACCAATGCCGATTTAACTTTATCGTAAATGCTTTCATGTATAATTAAGCGGCGTGTTGAAGTGCAACGTTGTCCCGCGGTTCCAACAGCACCAAAAACTGCGCCTATTATGGTCATTTTTATGTCGGCATCAGGAGTCACGATGATTGCATTATTACCACCTAATTCCAAAAGTGATTTACCTAATCTTTTAGCAACTTCCTGGGCTACAATTTTACCCATCCTTATGGATCCTGTTGCAGAAATTAAAGGAACTCGTTTATCTTGTGTCATGAATTCACCAACTCTGTAATCTCCATTTACAAGACAAGAGATGCCTTCAGGTAAATTATTGGCTTTAAATACTTCCGCAGCAATATTTTGGCAGGCAATACCACATAATGGTGCTTTTTCTGATGGTTTCCATACACATACATCCCCACATATCCAAGCTAAGGCAGTGTTCCAAGCCCAAACGGCTACAGGAAAATTAAATGCCGAAATGATACCTACTACACCTAACGGATGATATTGTTCATACATTCTATGTCCCGGACGCTCGCTATGCATGGTCAACCCGTGAAGCTGACGTGATAATCCGACAGCAAAATCGCAGATGTCTATCATTTCCTGTACTTCGCCTAAACCTTCCTGATAGCTTTTGCCCATTTCATAAGACACTAATTTTCCTAATGCCTCTTTTTTCTCTCTTAACTTATCTCCAAACTGACGTACAATTTCTCCACGTTGTGGCGCAGGCTTTAATCTCCATGTTTTAAATGCCGATGTTGCCGTTTTCATCATTTTTTCATAATCTTCCTTGGTAGTGGTTTGAACCGACCCTATTAACTTACCGTCAACAGGTGAGTAACTTTTAATTAATTCTCCATCCCGATAGCTATCGGGAGAAAACCAACTGGAACCAGTTGAAGTTCCTTTATTTATTTCTTTAACACCTAATTCTTTTAGTGCCTTTTCTATTCCGAAATCAATAACAACTGCTTGCATTTTTAATTGTATTTTACGAATTATTAAATAATATGCAAAGATACTGATAAAAAGTTGCTTTTACAGATTACTTCATTCTTAAAATATACTAACTTTAGTACACTGAATTTATCCAATAATTATCATGAAAAAAATTATCTTTTTTGTTGTTAGTATTACTTTATTAGTTAATTGTAAAAATGAAGGGAAGCTTATTGATTCAGAAATCAAAGAAAATGAAATAGAAGTTACCTCCTCCTCCTCCTCCCACTTTAGAAAATAATAATCATGAATTTGCTATTGCCATACATGGTGGTGCCGGAACAATCTTAAAGAATAATATGTCTCCGGAAAAAGAGGCCGCTTACAAAGCTAAACTTGAGGAAGCGATTCGTGTTGGATTTACCATTTTAAACCAAGGTGGAACAAGTCTTGACGCTGTGGAAAAAACAATTAATGTTTTAGAAGATTCTCCTTTATTCAATGCCGGAAAAGGGGCTGTTTTTACAAATGCCGGAACTAATGAGCTAGACGCTTCAATTATGGATGGATCAAATCTCAATGCAGGAGCATCAGCCGGGACAAAAACCGTTAAAAACCCAATAAGTCTGGCTCGAGCAATTATGGAAAGATCGCCCCACGTAATGCTGTCAGGCGAAGGAGCAGAACAGTTTGCAAAACAACAAAACCTTGAAATTGTTGATCCATCCTATTTTTATACTGAAAACAGAATGAGATCCTTGAATCGGGCGAAGGAATTCGAAAAAATTAAGATCGGAAACAATGAAAAATCAGCTTTTTATGATCCTGAAATCAAGAACTATAAATTTGGGACGGTTGGCTGTGTGGCTTTAGACAAAAACGGAGATCTTGCTGCAGGCACCTCTACTGGCGGAATGACCAATAAACGCTGGGGACGTATTGGTGATGCGCCCATAATTGGTGCCGGAACTTATGCGAACAATAAAACTTGTGCAGTATCAAGCACCGGTTGGGGTGAATATTTTATAAGAGCTATGGTGGCTCATGACATTTCGGCTTTAATGGAATATAAAGGCCTTAGCCTGGATGAGGCTGCTAAGGAAGTGATACAGAAAAAGGTCCCGGAACTGGGAGGAGATGGAGGCATTATTGCAGTTGATAAAAAAGGAAATATAGCTTTGGAATTCAATACAGCAGGAATGTATCGTGCAAGTATGACAAACAAAGATAACTTGCAAATTGCCATTTATAAAGAATGATCTTGTTATGAAGAATCCTTATTACGCTGTCATATTCACTTCTTTGAGAACTGAAGTAGAAAATGGCTATATTGAAACATCCCGACAAATGGAAGAGATGGCCAAACAACAACCTGGGTTTTTAGGTATGGACAGTGCCCGAAATGAACTTGGTATTACAATAAGCTACTGGGAAAGTTTAGAGGCTATTAATAACTGGAAGCAAAATTTAGATCATCAGGTCGCACAGAAAAATGGAAAAGAAAAATGGTACAGCAGTTATCATGTTAGAATTTGCAAGGTTGAACGCGAATATTCCTATAATAAATAGCCTGCTATTTTAGTCAAAAATCCATTATTTTTTATACTACTTATCTCTCCTTACCAAAAAGAATAATCTTATCCTGTTTTCTTTACATTTTAACTTTTATCCGGCATTTCAACGAGAATAGCTCATAATTAATCGAATAAATTAATTAAGCTACTGGTTTTAAAGTACTTTAGTTCTGCTATTAATTGAAGAAATGATTTAATAACAAGGAAAATTAGCAGATATGAGGTCTGTTTTTTTTCCATTAAATGTCCTAATACTATGAAAAAAAACTACTCAAGCAAACTGCTGTTGTTAATTGCATTAATATCAGGCAGTTTTATTTTTGCTCAAACTAACCGAGTTAAAATAACCGTTAATTGGCTAGATAATGCCGCTCAAAATGAAATAGAAGTATTTGACCAAGCAAATAATTCGTTTCTAACTATTCAATTCTTCCGGTTTAGATGTTTTTACAGCTACTTATGATTTAGGCTGTTTAGCAAAGGATACAGAAACAGGTCTCTACTGGAAAGTATTATTTAATTGCCTCAGGCTGCTAGTTGGGATGGTGATGCAGTAGTATTTGTTGCAGATCAATCTGAATTAACCGTTACTGGTTCCGGAACATATGATTTTGATGTGAATAGTGATATAAACTGTGATTTTCCTGATACGGATCAAGATGGTGTAATTGATTTTGTGGATCAGGATGACGATAATGATGGTATTCTGGATACGGCTAGAAGGATTAAATACTGATGAATTTAATTGCCAGGTTCCTGCACTTAGTATTTTTAAGTGGCACTGATGGTAATTCTGATCACCACTGCCAGAAAGTGGAGTTGCTGGACAGGTAGGAGCTGTTTATAGATTTTCGAATGCAACTGAAGGTTATGATGTATTGGTTAAAATTATTGAAACTAGATAATGCAACCCTAATTGACCTAGATAATGACGATGTAAATGTTGACACATCGTTACAAACACTTATTAATTTTAATAATACTGGAGACCCTACTTTGGTGCCTGGTATAACATTCAGGTTTACTTTAGTAGATAATGATCCCGACGATCCAAATGATGATACTAACACGAATCCTACTCAAACCTTATTTAGTATTGGTGGAACTACCTGGGATTGTGATGGAACTAACTACATTTCAGGAATCAGTAAGATATTATAATCCTTCGGCATACGGTGTTGACAATCCAACCTCGTTGACACAAGACGATTATGGGGATGGCAGTGTGGGAATTACAGCTGGAACAGTTACTTATGGTGGATTTTCTACTGAAACTATTTTAAGATCTTATTTCCAGTTTAAACTGGATGCCATGATGAAGTTGACGAAAATGATTATTTTGACATAAGTATGCAGCTTGAAAAGAGATGTTGCAAGTACTAAGCTGAAACACGACTGTATTCAATGTCATTTACTCAATGTGATATTTTTGATTATAAAGCACCAACCTTAACAATTTTAACTGGAGAAGATACCGATGGTGATGGTCATTAATAATGAAGTAGACATTGATTCTGATAATGATGGTATTCCTGATAATGTAGAAGCTCAGACCAACTTTAGGGTACACTCCTACCGAGTGGAAACATAAGTTATGATCCTGAAAATGAAAATGGATATGGTGTTGATACTGCATATGGTTCTGGTCTTGTTATACTAGACACAGATGGTGACGGAATATTTGATTTTCTTGATACCGATCTGATAATGATGGAACTCCGGATATAGATGAAAATGGAATCGATTATACGCCTGCAAATTTAGGAACAGATACTGATGGTGATGGATTAGATGATGCATTTGAAGGCGACAGACCATTACAGAATTGACCCTCTAGATGTTAATGATGAAATCAATAATCCCACAACCGATTTACCAGATACGGATGGTGACGTGAATGATGGTGGTGATGTTGATTATCGTGATGCAGTCTCATTTGGTGCTGCTACAATAGATTTTGACGGTATAGATGACTATTTGGATAGTGCACAAATACTGAATGGTAATTCTGCTGCCTCAATTATGGCATGGATCAAGTTATCTGACCCTAATTTTGAGGACTAGATGGATTTGTTGCTGGGCAAGATAATTTTAATATGTTTGTTGATGATGTCAATGAATTAGAAGTAGGGCTTAATGGAGATTCTTATTCCCTTTCAAACGACTTTAGATTTTGAATAAATGGATTCATGTAGCAGCCGTTTATGATCAATCAAATGGACTGGTAATATATGTTAATGGCGCTAGAGAATCAAGCGAATCCATTTCGGGCTTATTAAGTTCAAATAGTGGTGACAAATTGACTATAGGTAAAAATTCCTTAACAGATTCTGAATATCTTTAAAGGATCTATTGATGAAGTTCGTGTGTTTGATGTTGCACTAACAGAAGACCAACTGCAACAAATGGTATTCCAGGAAATTGAACAAAATACTACTGGTAATTTCGTTAAAGGAACTGTTGTGCCAAGAGATATCACAAACTTTGACAACGGAACAACTATTCCTTGGGGAAACCTTCAAGCTTATTATAATATGAATGTTATTACAGGAGGTCAAACGTTTGATGCTTCTAGCTATGACAGAAATGCGACTTTATATAATATAAATAGTATTCAGGAACAAACATCACCGATTCCTTATGAAACAAAAGGTAATGGTGATTGGAGTGATGTGGCTGTATGGAAAAATGGAGATGTTTGGGATATTACAGATCCTTCAATTAAAGACTGGGCTATTTTCCGAATTAATGAAGGTCATCTAGTTGATCATGATGCTGATATAAAATCTTATGGTTTATTAATAGAAGACGGTGCAAAGTTAACCATTGGACTCGAAGATCAAGATTGACCAAGACTTTCAACTTCAGAACGGATGGTACCTAGGTCTTAACGGAACTATCGATCTGCAAGATGATTCGCAACTAGTTCAGACAGTTAATAGTGAATTAGTAACAGGTCCAACTGGAAAACTATTGCGAAGACAAGAAGGAAATTTAAATTACTATTGGTACAACTACTGGAGTTCTCCTGTTGCAGGAAATGATACTGAAGCAAACTATAAACTAAAAAACATAAAAGATGGTGGTGGTATAAGTGGATTTAACTTTACACCTGCATATCAAGCAGACGGACTAATAAGTCAATACTGGTTATACACTTTCCAAAATGGACAAACCTATTACAATTGGCAGCGAATAACAGAAGATACTGTGATTGCGCCTGGAGTTGGTTATACACAAAAAGGTATCCATAGTTCAAGTGATCCTGCTGATGAACAGCAATACACGTTTGTTGGCAAACCTAACAATGGTGTTATTTTAGTCGAGGCAAGAGATGTAAGTGATGCTTTCGAAGATGAGACATGGAGGCGAAGAAAGTTTGCATGATGAAACTTTGACAACTTCTTTAGTAGGTAATCCATACCCTTCTGCATTGGATGCCAGAAAGTTTATTGCTGATAATAATCCTGTTACAGGTAGATGGTGAAGTGATAGCTGACGGTACAATATACTTATGGGAACAATGGTCTGGTGCAAGTCATTATTTAGCAGAATACGAAGGTGGTTATGGAACCATTAATATAGCTGGTAGAGGCAGTCCAGCTTACCAATGGAACGACCTCTGATCCAGATGTATCCGCTCTAGTAAAAATACCCTCACAATATATTCCGGTAGGCACAAGGATTCTTTGTTGAAGTTATTAAAGAAACTGGCTATATTGAGTTTAATAATAGTCAGCGTGTGTTTATTAAAGAAAGTGATACCGATGGTAACCCTGCAAACAATTCTATTTTCTTTAGAAATTCAAATGCTGATAATCAAACAGTAACAAGTGAAAATAATTCTATGGGAATCATCCGCTTGGAATTAACCGTTTCCAATGGAAACAAAAGAAATTTTGTTTTAGGTTTTAGTGAACAAACGACAGATGGTTACGATTATGGATTATGATTCCAGAACCATCGATCCTCAGGATGATGATATGAATAGTTATTTAAATGATGAGAAAATGGTCATTCAATCGTATTCACCTATTACAGATGATAAGGTTGTAGACCTTGTATTTAACAGTACAGGAACCTACAACTATTCTCTTGAAATACTTGAAATTAAAAACATCCCTGAAGATCAAGCTATATTTATTAAGGACAACCTGACTAATACTGAATTCGATCTTAGAACAGGAGCTTACAATTTCACAAGTGATGTAAGTGGTGAAGATACAGATCGTTTTGACATTGTATTTAAAGCAACAACTTTAGATACAAATGATTTTAATACTGATAATACATTGATCTTTGTGAATAACAATGAGCACAAATTGTATGTTAAAGGATTGGCAACTCAGGCCAATAAATTAAGCTTAACTAATATGCTTGGTCAAAACATAAGAAATTATGGTAATTTAAGTAGTCAAACTCTAGACAACGGTTTAGATGTTTCCAGCTTAAGTTCTGGTGTATATATTGTCAGCCTTACTAATGACAGCAATCAGACTATTGATAAAAAAGTGATCATAGAATAAATAAATTAATCAGTAGATCAAACAAAAAGCGCAACCAATCCCGAAGGCAATCGGGAGGTTGCGCTTTTTTATTATAAAAATTATTGAAGGCCATCAAAACTTTCCGTTCAGTCTCGAATATTTATTATCTGAAATCTTTTGAATTTCATCAGAAGGAATTCTTCCGGAATTATAATCATTATTGGCCAGCCAAACCATTGTATTTACAATTGTTTTTGGATGAATAGAACGATACTTTTTTAAACTTCCAGCTAAAAATAGATTAACGACCTTCATTACAGTTTTGGCTATTTTTTCTCCTGTTCTTTTTTCGGCTCTGTTTCCTCCAATTAAAGAAGGCTGCAGTATATACATATTCCTGATTTTTTCCTGTAAAACAGCTTCCTCCATTTTACCTTTGGTTCTGTTATAGAATATCTTACTGTTTTTATTAGCTCCCATAGCCGAGATAACCATCAAGGTTTCTATATGTTTTTTGACACATAACTTCGCTATGGTTACCGGAATACCGTAATCGATTTTTAGATATAAATCTTTGTCAGGTGTTTTTGAATTGGTCGTACCAATACAGCAAAAAACCTCATCAGCCGTAAAAAGCTCACTATATTTATCTAATTCAAGAACATCAACCAAATGTTCTTCGATTTTTGTATGGTCCATTTTGCAGGGCCTTCTGCTAAATAATTTAATAGTTTCATATCTGTCATCTTGTAATAACCTGTCTAACAACAAGCCCCCGGTAAGTCCGGTTGCACCAACTATAATGGCTGTTTTCTTCATAAGTATAATCTCTTTGATAAAGATATTATATTTTTACATGATGTCTGAGTCTTTAATTATTAGAAAAATTATTCATATTGATATGGATGCATTTTATGCCTCTGTTGAACAATTGGATAATCCTGATTTAAGAGGCAAATCAGTAGCTGTAGGAGGTAGTGAAAAGCGAGGTGTTGTTAGTGCTGCAAGCTATGAAGCAAGGAAATTTGGAGTCAGAAGTGCTATGAGTGGCTTGCAGGCAAAAAGGTTGTGTCCGGAATTAATTTTTGTTAAACCCCGATTTGAAAGATATGGAGAAATTTCAAAAAAGATAAGGTCTGTTTTTCTGGAATATACTGATTTGGTCGAACCACTTTCCTTAGATGAGGCTTATCTTGATGTAACGGAAAACAAAAAAGGAAACCCAAGTGCCACTTTAATTGCGAAGGAAATACGAGAACGCATTTTTAATGAACTTGGATTAACCGCATCGGCTGGTATTTCCATTAATAAGTTTGTTGCCAAAGTAGCAAGCGATTACAATAAACCTAATGGTCAAAAAACTGTAAATCCTAAAGATGTTATACCTTTTTTGGAAGGATTGGACATCAGAAAATTTTACGGAGTTGGAAAAGTAACTGCTGAAAAAATGTATCAGCTTGGAATCTTCACAGGGAAAGACCTAAAAGAGAAATCTCTGGAATTTTTAATTGCTCAATTCGGGAAGTCTGGTCAATACTATTATTATGTTGTTCGAGGCATTCACGAAAGTGAGGTCAAACCTAACAGAATACGTAAATCTCTGGCTGCCGAAAGGACTTTTAGCAATAATTTGTCTTCTGAGATCTTTATGCTCGAAAAATTAGATCATATTGCAGATGAGGTTTCAAAGACGACTTCAAAAAAGTAAAGTTTCGGGAAAAACAATAACTCTTAAAATAAAATATAGCGATTTTACCTTACAGACCAGAAGTAAGACTGTACCCTTTTTTATAAACGACAAAGCCTTAATATTGAATCTGGCCAAAGAATTGTTATATCAGGAAAAACTAAACAATTCTGTAAGGCTATTAGGTATTTCAATTTCCAATTTAAATACTGAAAGAATATCAAAGAAAATCAAAGAGAAGAGCATTAGCGTTCAGCTTGAATTCGATTTTTAGAAGCTACATGTACTAATTTCAGTTATCCTTAAGGTGTTAACCATTCCTTTATCCTGTATAGGCATTGCTGCTAAGCTGACAAGCATGTCTCCAACCTCCAAATACCCTTTTTTACATGCCAAGGCATTAACATCTTCTATAGTTTCATCAGTACTTACAAACTTGTCATAATAGAAAGCCTTAACTCCCCAAAGTAAATTCAACTGTGTAAGGATTCTTCTGTTTGAAGAGAATACCAAAATATGTGCATCCGGTCTCCATGCCGAAATTTGAAAAGCGGTGTAACCACTATTTGTTAAGGTTGATATGGCTTTTGCTTTCATTTCATTGGCCATAAGAGCCGCATGATAACAAACAGATTTAGTAATATACCTGTTAGTTCGTATATGAGGTGGTAATTGAGGTACATGGATTAATGATGAATTTTCAACCTTTTTAATAATACTCGACATTCTTTCTATTACCTGTACCGGATAACTCCCTACCGATGTTTCTCCGGACAACATAACGGCATCGGCGCCATCCATTACAGAGTTGGCGACATCGTTAACCTCAGCCCTTGTAGGTGTCAAACTATTGATCATGGATTCCATCATTTGTGTTGCAATGATTACAGGGATTCTTGCTCGTTTCGCTCTTAATACAAGTTGCTTTTGAATTAAAGGCACTTCTTCTGCCGGAACTTCGACACCAAGATCTCCTCGTGCAACCATCAATCCATCACAATAGGATACAATTTTATCTATATTCTTTACAGCTTCCGGTTTTTCAATTTTAGCAATAATCGGAATCTTATATTTACTATGTTTTTTAATGATTTCCTGTAATTCCATAAGATCTTCAGCATGGCGAACAAAAGAAAGTGCTATCCAATCAACTTCCAGTCCAATTGCGAAAATGGCATCTTCTATATCTTTTTCTGTAAGGGCAGGCTGAGAAATATCTGTGTTCGGGAGGTTAACCCCTTTTTTAGATTTCAGTGGACCGCCTTGTATTACTTTTGCTTTGACTTCACTCTTTTTATCCGTATTAACGACTTCAAAAATAAGTTTACCATCATCTAATAAGATTCTCTCCCCTGGTTTGGCGTCTTGAGGAAATCTATCATAAGTCATATAAACACGGTCTTTTGTGCCTTCAAATTTTTCGCCGGTAGCAAATATAATTTCATCGCCTTCATTTACCACTACTTCATCCTTCATTACGCCCACTCTTAGTTTTGGGCCTTGTAAATCCGCTAATATTGCAGTATTATGCTCATGTTCAATGTTTAATTCCCTGATCATTTTGACCTTCTCCTGAACATCCTTATAATCTGCATGGGAAAAATTAATCCTAAATACATTTACACCCTCATCCATCATTGCCAGAAGAGTCTCCTTTTTACTGGTTGCCGGTCCAAGTGTGGCTACAATCTTTGTTTTCTTTCTGTTAGTGGTTCCCATTAGTTAAAAATTAGGTTGGTTTTTGACTTTAAACTTTCGGTTTGAACCGAATATGCTGTAACTATTTGCTGAATTGATAACAATTTATCAATTATTTCTTGCTCTCTGAAAAAATCTGTTTGATGCATGATCTTAAGAATATAATTTGATGATTTATACTCAGGAATCAAATTATATGTTTTTAGGATGCTTCCTTCATTACTAAATAATGATGATGTGTAATTCTCGATCCCCTCTTCTATTTTACATATGTTAGATACCAAAGTCCAGGTAATAAGTTGACTAGTATCTTCCCATTCAAACATGGAATATTTCGCTTTGCCATAATCCAGGTCTTCTTTGTTTCGTTTTAGTTTTAAATTCAGATTATAATTCAACATAAAAGCTAAGCGATAATCTTCCAAAGCAGAATGAATGGCGATCAAAACAAAGGGATCGCATTCATCAAAATCATCAATTAAAATTTTATGTCTATTCATTCTCTGAAATATTCTTGTAAATATAGCATATTAAACAAATACCATTTTAAGGAAATTGCTATTCTTTGATACGAAAACGTTTGAGATTATTACAAGAAATCTTAAAAATTGACAAAGTTGCTAAAGGTCCTTGTCAATTCTTCTCTGAAAAACGAAATAGGCTCTTTTTGATGCTTTTTCTTCAGCCTTTTTCTTTGAGGTTGCTCTGGCTTTTGATACCACTTTATCATCTATTGATAATTTTACTGAAAAATGTTTTTGGTTGTCATTCCCGGAATCTTCATAAACATCGTAATAAAACGTCTTCTTCTCTTTTTGACACCATTCAATTAGCAGGCTTTTATAGCTTATTACTTTTCCCTCCAATAATTCAATATCTACGTGTGGTATTATAACCGTTTTAAATATAAATTTCTCACATTGCGCATAGCCTTTGTCTAAAAATATTGCCCCAATTAAAGCTTCAAAAAGATTACCATGAACATTATCTCCAAAACTGTTTTTAGGAATTTTACTTTCAATGAAGTCTATTAAGTTCAATTCCTTTCCCAATTCGTTAAGATGTTCTCTACTTACAATTTTAGATCGCATTTTTGTAAGATAACCTTCGTTGCCTTTAGGCACCTCTTTAAACAGATGCAGTGCCACTACGGCACCTAACATGGCGTCACCCAAAAATTCCAATCTTTCATAATTGATGGCATTACCATGCTTGTCCCTGATATTCATGGAACGATGTGTAAAAGCCTTGTGATAAAACTGGATATTGGTAGGCTTAAAACCGAGTGTTTTGTTTAAATTAATAAAAAAAATCCCGTCCTTACGAGGACGGGATTTAAATATGTTACGAATGAAGTTCATTCAAAATTTAATCTATTTTTTTAAATAGTACACAGGCATTGTGTCCTCCAAAACCAAATGTATTACTCATAACAACTTTAACGTCTCTTTTTTGAGCCTTGTTTAATGTTAAATTCAACTCGGGATCAATATTTTCGTCTACTGTTGAATGATTTATTGTAGGTGGGACTATTCCATACTGCATGGATAAGATAGAAGCAATGGCTTCAATCGCTCCGGCTGCACCCAATAAATGCCCGGTCATGGATTTGGTAGAATTGATATTAATATCCTTGGCATGATCACCAAAAACTTCCGATATGGCTTTTAACTCAGCGACATCACCTAAAGAAGTTGCTGTTCCATGGGTATTAATAGCATCAACATCTTCAGAATTTAGACCAGCATCCTCTAAACAATTTTTCATAACTGCAACTACTCCAATACCATCCGGATGAGGCGCGGTCATATGATATGCATCAGAGGATAAACCTCCTCCAACAAATTCGGCATAAATTTTCGCCCCTCTTGCCTTAGCATGCTCATATTCTTCAAGAATTATAGATCCAGCGCCTTCGCCTAAGACAAAACCGTCTCTGGTCGCATCAAACGGTCTGGAAGCTGTTTCAGGACTTTCATTTCTTGTAGACAGCGCATGCATGGCATTAAAACCACCCATCCCTGCCAGAGTTACTGCTGCCTCACTACCTCCTGTTACAATAACATCACAATGTCCCAAGCGTATGTAATTGAGGGCATCTATCATGGCATTTGCCGCGGAGGCGCATGCAGAAACTGTAGTATAATTGGGTCCCATAAAACCATATCTTATAGATATGTTCCCTGGTGCAATATCTGCTATCATTTTAGGAATAAAAAACGGGTTGAATCTTGGAGTCCCATCTCCAGCTGCAAAGTTTAGAACTTCATTCTGAAATGTCTCCAAACCACCTATTCCTGCACCCCAAATAACACCTACTCGCATTTTATTTACTTTATCAAGATCTAATTTAGAGTCGATAATAGCCTCATCCGATGCGACTAAAGCGTATTGGGTAAACTTGTCCATTTTACGAACTTCTTTTCTGTCAAAAAAAGCAGTCGCGTCAAAGTTTTTTAGTTCACAAGCGAATTTTGTTTTGAACTTTTCAGCATCAAAATAAGTTATTGGACCAGCTCCACTTTTACCATTTTTTAGACCATCCCAAAATTCGTCTTTGGTATTGCCAATTGGGGTAAGAGCACCTAATCCGGTAACTACTACTCGCTTTAATTCCATAAAAATATGTTACTTATTTTGCGTTTTCAATATATGAAATTGCTTGACCAACTGTTGCGATGTTCTCTGCTTGATCGTCCGGGATTTGAATATCAAATTCTTTTTCAAATTCCATGATTAACTCAACAGTGTCTAATGAATCGGCTCCTAAGTCGTTAGTAAAGCTAGCTTCACTTACAACTTCATTCTCATCTACGCCTAATTTGTCTACGATAATCGCTTTTACTCTTGATGCAATGTCTGACATAATTTTTTAATTTTAAGTTTAATTAGGAGGCAAAAATAAAAAACTTTATTTTAAAACTCACCTTTAGTTTAAAAATGTATCTGTAATTTAATAAATTTAAGCTAAAGTAATTCCTATTTACCTTCTAATTGTTAATAATTATTCTTTTTTTTGTTTTTGAATAATCTTAACATTATTAGCTGAAAATGAAACGGGTTATAATTTTTGCGTCCGGAAGCGGATCTAATGCTGAAAATTTAATAAAGTTTTTTCAAAACAGAGATAATGTGTCTGTTATTCAAGTATTGACTAACAATCCTCGTGCCAAAGTTTTAGACAGATGTAAAAGTCTAAATGTAAGTGCTTTATGTTTCAATAGAATAGCTTTTTCAAAAACTCCTGATGTTTTAAATATTTTAAAGATCTCAAATCCGGATCTAATTATCCTTGCCGGATTCCTATGGAAAATCCCTCAAACTATTATTTCTGAATTTTCCAATAGGATAATTAATATCCATCCTGCCTTGTTGCCTAAATACGGAGGTAAAGGTATGTATGGAATGAATGTTCATAAGGCAGTTGTGGACAATAAAGAGGCCGAAACAGGTATTACAATTCACTATGTGAACGAAAATTATGATGAAGGCTCTATTATTTTTCAAACAACATGTCCTGTAGAACCCAATGATACGCCGGAAGATATTGCCAAAAAAATTCATGAACTGGAAATGAACCATTTTCCAAAAGTTGTTAATTCCATTTTATTCCCAGACAATGGGTAAACCAAAGAAAAAATACTATGCCGTCTGGAAAGGTCATCATACCGGAGTATTTGAATCCTGGAATGATTGCAAAGCACAGATCAAAGATTATAAAGGAGCACAGTACAAATCCTTTGCAACATTTGAGGCTGCTAAAACTGCCTTAAAAAATAAATATAAGGATTATGTGAGTAAATCGAAGTTCAAAAGTGAATTGAGTGAAGATCTTCTCAAAAAAATAGGTGCCCCTAATTTAAATTCCATTGCAGTGGATGCAGCCTCAAGTGGAAACCCGGGAAAGATGGAATACCGCGGTGTAGATACCAAGACAAAAAAAGTTCTCTTCAAACAAGGCCCGTTTGAAGAAGGCACAAATAACATTGGTGAATTCCTGGCGCTAGTTCATGGGTTAGCCTTTTTAAAACAAAAAAAGAGTGATAAAATTATTTATACCGATTCAAAAACAGCTTTAAGTTGGGTCAAGAAAAAAACCTGTAATACCAAATTAAAAAGGACAGATCACAATAGATCATTGTTTGATCTTGTTGACAGGGCTGTGAATTGGTTGAATAACCATTCATATACAACAACAATAGTTAAATGGGAAACCAGGGCTTGGGGTGAAATACCTGCTGATTTTGGAAGAAAATAATAGAACTCTGCATCCTGTTTCATTACTTTTATACAGAATTTATTTTGCGTAAGTTTGCACAAAAAATATGACCTCCAATTATGAATAAATTAGTTATAGTCGGGACAGTTGCCTTTGACGCTATTGAAACTCCCTTCGGAAAAACCGATAAAATTCTTGGAGGCGCTGCAACCTTTATTGGATTGGCTGCATCCCAATTTGATGTAGATTCCTCAATTATTTCTGTGGTTGGGGGAGATTTCCCTGAGAAATATTTAAATCTGTTATCAAAAAAGAACATCGATATTTCCGGAATCGAAATTGTAAAGGATGGAAAAACTTTCTTTTGGAGTGGATTATACCATAATGATATGAATTCCAGAGATACATTGGCAACAGAGCTTAACGTCTTGGCCGATTTTAAACCTAAGGTCCCCGGAGATTACAAAGATGCCAAAGTGGTTATGCTTGGAAATTTACATCCATTAGTACAGTTTGATGTTATTGAGCAAATGAATGTGAAGCCAGGCCTTATTGTATTGGATACTATGAATTTCTGGATGGATAATGCTTTAGATGACTTGCATAAAGTGATTAAGAAGATTGATGTCATCACTATTAATGATGCAGAAGCGAGACAATTGAGTGGTGAATATTCCTTAGTTGTCGCTGCAAGAAAAATTCAAGAAATGGGGCCTAAGTATGTGGTGATCAAAAAAGGAGAACATGGAGCCCTCTTGTTTAATAATGAAAATGTGTTTTTTGCACCTGCCTTACCATTAGAGGAAGTTTTTGATCCTACTGGAGCAGGAGATACATTTGCCGGAGGATTTTCCGGATATCTTGCTGCAACAAATGACTTCTCATTTGAGAATATGAAAAATGCCCTAATATATGGTTCTACCTTAGCCTCCTTTTGCGTAGAAAGATTCGGTACAGAAAGAATGATCGACCTTAACAAAGATGATGTTCTGAATCGATTAAAACAATTTAAAAACTTGACTCAATTTGAGATTGAATTATCATAAAAAAACGCGCTCCATAATGAGCGCGTTTTTATTTTAAATTAATAGTAAAAAACCATGAGTGATGCAATAAAACATGAGTGCGGAATTGCTCTTATCAGACTTCTAAAGCCTTTAGATTTTTACAAAGAAAAATATGGCAGTGCATTTTACGGAGTCAATAAAATGTACTTAATGATGGAAAAACAGCATAACCGTGGACAGGATGGTGCTGGATTTGCAAGCATCAAACTGGATGTTCAACCTGGACAACGATATATTAGCCGTGTCCGGTCTGTTGAACAACAGCCAATTCAGGATATATTCGATCAGATCAATGAACGAGTCAATAAAGAGTTTAGTGAGCATCCTGAATATATAAATGATGTCGCTTTACAAAAAGATAATATCCCTTACATTGGTGAGTTATTGCTAGGGCATGTCAGGTACGGCACTTTTGGAAAAAATAGTGTAGAAAGTGTTCACCCGTTCTTAAGACAAAATAACTGGATGCACAGAAATCTTATACTAGCAGGCAATTTTAATATGACCAATGTTAAGGAACTGTTTAAAAACCTTGTTGATCTGGGACAACACCCAAAAGAATACACAGACACTATAACTGTTATGGAAAAGATAGGTCATTTCCTGGATGATTCTGTTAGTAAAATTTACAAGGCCCTAAAAAAAGAAGGCTATAACAAAAATGAATGTTCTCCTCTTATTGCCAATCGCTTAAATGTTGCAAAAATATTGCAAAAAGCAGCAAAAAATTGGGATGGTGGTTATGCAATAGCCGGATTATTAGGTCATGGTGATTCGTTTGTTTTGAGAGATCCTTCCGGAATAAGACCAGCCTATTATTACAAAAATGATGAAGTAGTGGTTGTTGCTTCGGAAAGACCGGTTATTCAAACAGTCTTCAATGTAGCATTTAAAGATGTTGTTGAACTAAAACCGGGGCACGCCATAATTACTAAAAAATCAGGAGAAACATCCATAAAAAAAATACTTAAACCACTTGAAAGAAAGGCCTGCTCTTTTGAACGCATCTATTTTTCCCGAGGTAGTGATGCTGAAATTTATAAGGAGCGTAAAGAACTGGGTAAGCTAATAGTTCCTAAAGTACTAGAAGCAATCAATTACGATATAAAAAACACAGTCTTTTCATTTATCCCTAACACTGCTGAAACTTCTTTTTATGGTATGACAGAAACAGTTGAAGACTATCTCAACCAACAAAAAACAAATGCAATTCTTAAAGGAAAGCGAAGTCTGTCTGCTGAAAAAGTAACAGAAATTTTGGCTCAAAGACCTAGAATTGAGAAAATTGCAGTTAAAGATGTGAAATTAAGGACCTTTATAACTGAAGACAGCAGTCGTGACGATCTGGTAGCTCACGTTTATGATGTTACTTATGGAGTAGTGAAACCCAACGATAATTTGGTAATAATAGATGATAGTATTGTACGAGGTACAACATTAAAGAAGAGTATAATTAAGATACTAGACAGATTACACCCTAAAAAAATAATAGTGGTTTCTTCTGCGCCTCAAATTCGTTATCCCGATTGCTATGGTATAGATATGGCACGATTAGAAGATCTCATTGCCTTTAGAGCCATGTTGTCTTTATTAAAGGATATGAATAAATACAATAAAGTTGAAGAAGTCTATAATAAGTGCAAGGCACAAGAGCACTTAGAAGATGCTGATGTAATCAATTTTGTAAAAGAGTTATATGATGAGTTTACAGATGAAGATATATCGACCAAAATATCTAATCTGATCTGTACTGAGGATATCAATGCGGAGGTAAAAGTAATTTTTCAAACAGTTCCAAATTTAAATAAAGCATGTCCTAAAAATCTGGGAGACTGGTATTTTACGGGTAATTACCCAACCAATGGAGGTAATAGGGTTGTCAACAGAGCATTCATAAATTTTTATGAAGGGAACAAGGAACGCGCCTATTAATACTAAGATATTTCTTACAAATACTTACAGGTTTTACACTTTATCTAATAAAAGTGTATTTTGTCTAAAAGATTCGTAGTCTTTATTAAAGCTGTGTTATATTAGCATCACCATAACATAAGTAGGTTAAGTTCATGGTAGATTTGGGGCAAAAAAAGGTAAACTCTTGTTTACCTTTTTTTATTTTACACCCGTATCAATTCTAACTCTCATCTAATTCCATTATTTCTCACATTGACTAATTTATAAGTAGTTTGTCTAATAAATTAAATGATATTTAATAAAGCACCTTATATTAGCATCACCATAACATAAGTAGGTTAAGTTCATGGTAGATTTGGGGCAAAAAAGGTGAACTTTCGTTCACCTTTTTTATTTTGGCCATTTTTCAAACCAACGTAAAAAAAAGACGAACAAAAATGCTCGTCTTTATTATTTCGCTTTAATCTAACTTATTTCGCTTCAGCGTAACGTCTTTCAACTTCATTCCAGTTAATAACATTAAAAAATGCTTCTATATAGTCAGGACGTCTGTTTTGATAGTGTAAATAATAGGCATGCTCCCAAACATCTATTCCTAAAATAGGCGTAGCTTCGCATGTAACTCCCGGCATCAAAGGATTATCTTGGTTTGGTGTTGAACATACTTCTACCTTTCCTCCTTTATGGACACACAACCAAGCCCACCCAGAACCAAACTGAGTAGCAGCCGCTTTGCTAAATATATCTTTAAACCCTTCAAAAGATCCAAATGCAGCTTCAATGGCATCCTTGAGTTCACCCGATAATCGTCCTTTCCCTTCCGGGTTCATTACATCCCAATATAAACGGTGATTATAAAAACCTCCTCCATTGTTTCTCACAGCCTTATTTTTCATATCAAGATCTGAAAGGATTTGCTCAATAGATTTGCCTTCTAATTTGGTTCCTTTGATTGCATTATTTAAATTATTAGTGTACCCTTGATGGTGCTTAGTATAATGTATCTCCATTGTACGAGCATCTATATGAGGCTCTAAAGCGTCATATGCATATTTTAATTTAGGTAATTCAAAAGCCATATTTTTAATTTTTAGTTGTTAATACTTATTTCCTCAAATTTACAATAAAGGTTTAAAAATTATCTTAAGAATATATTAAGATTACTTATTTTGGTATAAAAATAATCTTTTGTCAACTTTCTCTTCATTTAAAATTTTTAATGCCTCTGCAGGCAGCGGTAAAACCTATACTTTGGTTAAGGAATATTTGATAATTTTATTTGAATCTGAGAACATATTTAAATTTCGTCAAATTCTGGCCATGACTTTTACCAATAAAGCTGTTGGTGAAATGAAAGAACGTATCCTTGAGATGTTAAAATTATTTTCTGATAAAGACATTCTTGAAAAGCCTCACAGTATGTTTTTAGATATATGTAAAGATCTAAATATGAACAAGGATTTAGTCCACAATAAATCAAAAAAGATCCTTGAAACCATCCTTCACAATTATGGGGCCTTTGATATTAGTACAATCGACAGATTTAATCATAAAATAATCAGAACTTTTGCCCACGATTTAAAACTGCCACAGAATTTTGAAGTTGATCTGGATACAGACAGATTACTTAATCAAGCCGTAGACAATCTAATCTCCAAGACTGGGTTCAATAAAGAATTGACAAAAATTTTAGTGGAATTTGCCCTGGAAAAAACAGATGATGACAAAAGCTGGGATATTAGTTTTGACCTCAACAGAGTTGCTAAACTTTTAGTCAATGAAAACCATGTTGCACACCTTGACAATTTAGAATTAAAATCTCTTGCTGATTTTAAATTACTAAGAAAAAATGTGCTTGAAAAAACATCAGTTTTAGAGTTAAAAATAATTGATAAAGCGAAAACTATACTAACCCTAATTGAGGTGTCTGGATTGACGCACAGTGATTTTTCAAGAAGTACACTTCCAAATCATTTTAAAAAAATAGCTTCTTTAGATCTTAACAGGATTTATGATAATCAGCTTGAAAATAATTTAGCTGAAAATAAAAATATTTATACTAAAACTCTTCCTGCAGATAAAGCCTCCGCTATTGATAATATTTTGCCACAAATAGAATCATCTTTTTTAAGCATTAAACTGCTGGTTTTCGAATATAAATTCTTGAAAAATATTTATCAGAATTTAACTCCGTTGACTGTTTTGAATGCAATTAATAAAGAATTAAATCTTATAAAAGAGGAGCAGAATATATTATTGATCTCAGAATTCAATTCCATTATAAGCAATGAAATTAAAAATCAACCTATACCTTTTATTTATGAACGTATTGGGGAGAAATACAAGCACTATTTTATTGATGAATTCCAGGATACTTCTGAGCTGCAATGGTTCAATTTGATTCCGTTGCTAGAAAACTCCTTATCGTCAGAAAAAGGTTCCGCAATGATAGTAGGTGATGCAAAACAAGCGATCTACAGATGGCGAGGAGGTAAAGCGGAACAATTCATTGCTCTTTTTAATGAAAAGGATCAACCATTTCCTGTCAAACAAAAGGTCAAGGATCTTCCGGTAAATTATAGAAGTTGTAAACAGATTGTCAACTTTAACAACGTCTTTTTTAAATATTTATCTGGTATTGTATTTGACAATCCTGAATATGCGACTATTTATTCCAAATGCCGTCAAGAATCTGATAACAAATATGATGGTTTAGTTGATATCACTTTATTGGATATTAATAAGGAAGATGATCGAAATGAAGTATATAGTTTAAAAGTTTTAGAGACTATTCAAACTATATTAAATCTCGGCTATGAACTTAAGGATATCTGTATTCTAGTAAGAAAAGGTTTAGAGGGAATTGCAATTGCCGATGTCCTGAGCAATCAAGGTATTCCTATCATTTCATCAGAGACTTTACTTTTGGACCGCTCACCCGAGATTCGTTTCATCATTAATGTTATGCGATTAACGATCCATCCTGACAATTATGAATTGAAAGTTGAAATATTAAATTACATAGCTAATTCGAGAGATATTAAGAATAAACATGATTTTTTTGAAACTTTTATCAAATTGGATCCTACCTCTTTTTTTAAAGAATTACAAGAATTTGATTTTGTCAAGTTTAAGCATTTGTCAATTTACGAATCTGTTGAGTATGTTTTAAGAACTTTTAACCTTGTAAAAAAAGCCGATGCATATATTCAATTCTTTTTAGACGAAGTGTTAAACTACTCTCAGGGAAAACAACCCAGTTTTATTGGATTTCTTAACTATTGGGATACAAAAAAGGACAAATTGAGCATTGTTTCTCCGGAAGGTCAGAATGCGGTCCAAATAATGACCATCCATAAGGCTAAAGGATTGGAATTTCCTATTGTAATATTTCCTTTTGCAGATTTGGATATTTACAAAGAAAAAGAATCTAAATGCTGGTTTAAAATAGATCCCGATGAATATAACGGATTCAGCGAAACCTTTATAAATTTAAATAAAGACATTGAAGCTTATAGCCAATATGGATCTGAAATATATCATGATCATCAGGCTGAATTAGAATTAGACAATGTCAACCTCCTATATGTTGCCTTAACAAGAGCTATTGAGCAATTATACATTATTGGTAAAAATGATATTAATTCAAAAGGTGACGAAAACCTGAAATCGTATTCGGGACTCATAATTAATTACATTAAGTCGATAGGTTCATGGGATGATAGTAAATTGCATTTCTCATTTGGCACCCCGATAGCTATCGGGACAAAAAAACAACTAAAAAGAAAGGAGCAAACAGTGAGTTCAATCATTCAGGAAGAATTCATTTCAACATCTGCAAGTTCTCACAATATTAATGTTATTACCAATTCAGGTTTGCTTTGGGACACCAGACAAAAAGAGGCTATCGAACGAGGAAATCTTATACATCAAATAATGTCAAACATTTATACTCCAAAAGATGTATCCTATGTACTTCAAGATCATTTAAATAATGGAATAATCAATAATGCTCAAAAAAAAGAATTGCATGAGACGGTAATGAATATTGTTTCCCATCCAAATTTAATAGATTATTATACTCAAGATCAAACCTCCTATAATGAAAGAGAAATCATCACTAGTGAAGGGAAAATATTTCGGCCTGATAGAGTAGTGATCAATAAAAATAATACAGCCATACTCATTGATTATAAAACTGGTCTTCCCAATCCTAAATACCAAGAACAGCTAAACGATTATCAAGAAGCATTGAATCAAATAGGCTATAAAACAATTAAAAAAATACTTATTTACACAAATGAAAATATAACAGTTGTTGAGTGCTGATTATTGTTTGCAAACCCACTAAATTTGTATAAAATATTTCAAAGATGTATAGTAAATTAAAAAATCACTTAAAGGAAGAGCTTAAAGACATAAAAAACAGCGGGCTTTTTAAAGAAGAGCGCATAATATCTTCTCCTCAGGGTACCGAAATTACACTTACAACAGGCGAGACCGTTTTAAACTTTTGTGCAAACAACTATCTTGGGCTATCATCTCACCCAGATGTTATACAAGCCGCCAAGGACACTATGGATACACATGGTTTTGGAATGTCGTCTGTTCGCTTTATTTGTGGCACTCAGGACATTCATAAAGAATTGGAACATAAAATAGCTGAATTTTATGGCACAGAGGACACTATTTTATATGCAGCAGCATTTGATGCAAATGGTGGAGTTTTTGAACCACTTTTTGGGGCAGAAGATGCCATTATTTCTGATTCTCTTAATCACGCTTCAATAATTGATGGCGTTAGATTGTGTAAAGCGGCGCGTTACAGGTATCAAAACAGTGATATGCAGGATTTGGAAAAACAATTAATTGAAGCGAATAAAAATGACGCCAGGTTTAAAATTATTGTAACAGATGGAGTATTCTCAATGGATGGAATAGTGGCGCCATTAGATAAAATTTGTGCATTGGCCGATAAATATGATTCTTTAGTAATGATCGATGAGTGCCATTCAGCAGGATTCATTGGTAAAACAGGAAGAGGAACCTTAGAAGAAAAAGGTGTTATGGGGCAGATTGACATTATTACTGGAACACTTGGCAAAGCTCTTGGGAGGGGCTATGGGAGGTTATACTACAGGGAAAAAAGAAATTATTGAAATGCTTCGTCAGCGATCCAGACCTTATTTATTTTCAAACTCTTTAGCGCCGGCCATTGTTGGAGCATCAATTAAAGTTTTTGATATGCTTAAAAACGATACTTCCTTACGCGATAAATTAGAATGGAATACAAATTATTTTAAAAAAGGTATGAAAGAAGCGGGGTTTGATATAATTGATGGGGATTCGGCTATTGTCCCTGTTATGCTTTACGATGCCAAACTAGCTCAAAAAATGGCAAAAATGCTTCTTAAAGAAGGAATATATGTTATTGGCTTCTTTTTTCCTGTTGTTCCAAGGGAAAAGGCAAGGATTCGCGTACAATTGTCGGCGGCACATGATCAACAACAATTGAATATGGCTATTTCGGCCTTTAAAAAGGTCGGAAAGGCATTAAATATTATATAAAATCCACTGTTTACAGTGTTTAAAACAATGTTTTTACAATATTTTTCTATATTTGTCTTTGTTAATAAGATATAACAACTTATTTTTGTCCATAATTAACACTTAAAAATAAATTTTTTGAATATGAAAAATCTTAGCAGATTATTATTAGTTACTTTACTAATGTTCGGTTTAAGTAACGTTAATGCACAAAACGAGAACAATCCATGGCAAATAAGTTTTGGAGTAAATGCAGTTGACATATACCCAACTGGTGAAGATGCTCCATTAGGAGGATATTTTGATGAGTATTTTAATGTCGCTGATCATTACAACATTCTGCCTTCTTTGTCAACAATTTCTGTTTCCAAGTATTTAAATGATAATTTTTCACTAGCCGTTGGAGGTTCTATCAACAAGATTGATAAAATTGGTGATGCTGCTGCTAATGATTTATCATATTATGCTATAGATGGTGCAGTAAAATATTCATTTGCTGATGCTATTAACTCTAAAAAACTTGAGCCTGTTCTTGGAGTAGGTGGTGGTTACACTTGGGTTGATGACATAGGCGCAGGTACATTGAATGGATCTTTAGGTTTAAATTTCTGGTTTACAGAAAATATTGCTATAGGTCTTCAATCTACTTACAAACATTCATTTGAAGATTATTTACCAAAACATTTCCAACACACTCTTGGATTAGCTGTTAACTTCGGTGGAAAAGATACAGATGGTGACGGTATATATGACACTAAAGATGCATGTCCGGAAGTATTCGGTTTAGAAGCCTTCAATGGTTGTCCTGATGCTGACGGTGATGGTATCGAAGATAGTAAAGATGATTGTCCTAACGCAGCTGGTAAAGCTGAGTTCAACGGTTGTCCTGATACTGACGGTGACGGTGTTATTGATAAAAATGATGATTGTCCTACAGTTGCTGGTTTAAAAGCTCTTAAAGGTTGTCCAGATGCTGACGGTGATGGAGTAACTGACGCTAAAGATAAGTGTCCTAAAGAAGCAGGTCCAGCAGCAAACGATGGTTGTCCTTGGGCTGATACTGATAAAGATGGTGTTCTAGACAAAGACGATAAGTGTCCTAACGAACCTGGAACTGTTGCTAATAATGGTTGCCCTGAAGTTGTTCCAACTCCTGAAGTAATGGCTACTTTAAATAGCTATGCCAAAACTATCTTATTTGACTCAGGTAAGGCATCTTTCCAAAAAGCTACAATGCCTGTTTTACAAGCGATCACTGCTATCTTGAAAGAGTATCCACAAGCTAATTTCACAATTGAAGGTCATACTGATAGTGACGGTAGCAAAACTCTTAACCAAGGATTGTCAGATTCTAGAGCAAATGCTGTTATGGCATATCTAGTTGAGAATGGTATTGATTCAGCAAGATTAACTGCTATCGGATTTGGTGAAGATTATCCAATCGATACTAACGCGACAAGAGCTGGTAAGAAAAATAACAGACGTGTTGAAGTAAAACTTAAAAAGTAATTAAGTAAAGCTAAAATTTAAATATTAAAAAAACGCTTCGGATATCCGAAGCGTTTTTTATTTTTATTCAATGATAAGTTTTATTTCTGAAGTCCTTACTGATTTAAAATCAAGAGATCAAGAAATCTCTGAACTCACATTTATCCTTCCCAACAAACGTGCTGGTATTTTTCTAAAATATGAATTAAGCAAATCTCTTGATAAATCCATTTTTGCTCCTGAAATTATAAGTATTGAAGAATTTATAGAAGAGCTATCCCAATTAAGAAAAATTCCAAATATTCAACTGCTGTTCGAGTTTTACAGTGTTTATTCTAAATTAGAAAAGGGCCGGGAAATTGAAGGATTTGATTCTTTTTCTAAATGGGCCCAAATCTTATTACAGGACTTTAATGAAATAGATCGGTTTTTAATTGACCCGGAAAAGATCTTTAATTATCTAAGTGAAATTAAAGATATTGAACATTGGTCTTTGGTTACAGAACAAACCGAACTGGTAAAAAATTATCTGTCATTTTGGAAAAAACTTTATTCCTTATACAACCTGTTTTCGGAAACATTAAAACAAAATAAGATTGGGTATCAAGGGCTAATTTATAGAGAAGCCGTTGAAAATTTGGAAAATTATATTCAGAGCAATTCCACAAAACAACATGTATTTTTAGGCTTCAATGCATTGAATTCCGCTGAAGAAATAATTATTCAGGAATTATTACAAAATAACTTAGCTAATATCTATTGGGATGTTGATGAGTATTTTATAAATAGTCCAATTCATGACGCCGGATTATTTGCACGACAACATAGAAATAACTGGAAATATTTTTCTAAAAATCCTTTTAATTGGATAAGTGATAATTACTCCAAACCAAAAAATATTAAAGTCATAGGAATTCCAAAAAATGTGGGGCAGGCTAAATATATGGGAACTCTTCTTGATAAATTAAATAAAGAAGATCCTGATCTATTTAAAACAGCTCTTATTCTAGGAGATGAAACACTGTTAGCTCCTGTAATAAATTCATTACCCGAGAGCGTTAAAGCCCTCAATATTACTATGGGACTTCCTTTGAGAGCTACTCCTTTATCTACTCTTTTTGAAAGCTTGTTATTGCATCATAAAAATGAGCAAAAAGGAGGGATTTATAATAAGGTCATTCAAGAAATTCTAACTCATCAATTTTTAAGACCTCTATTTGTTGAAAATAAAACAGATTATATAAAAGTAATCATTGATTATATCCAAACTAACAATTTAATATACGTTTCACTGGATAGATTAATAAAACTGGCTCCGGAAAAATCTGAATTAATCACTCTCCTATTTTATAGCTGGCGTAATGACCCATCAATAGCTGTTAACAATTTTTTGAAACTGATTCTAAAAATTAAAACACATTTATCTCTAGATAAAAGGGGAAACCTATTATCTCTGGAATATTTATTCCGTTTTTATGAGGTTTTTAATCAGCTCAAAAACTTGATTAGCAATTATAACTTTGTTTTAGATATAAAGACTCTTTACACTGTTTATATGGAGTTATTAAGTAACGAGAATTTAGATTTTAAAGGTGAGCCATTGCAAGGTCTCCAGTTAATGGGCATGCTTGAATCCAGAGTATTAGATTTTGAGACTGTTATTATCTCCTCTGTTAATGAAGGCATCCTACCGTCTGGAAAAAAAGGCAATTCTTTTATTCCTTTTGATGTCAAAATAGAAAATGGCCTGCCAACATTTAAGGAAAAAGATGCTGTATATTCCTATCACTTTTTTAGATTAATACAACGGGCTAAAAATGTTTATATCCTTTATAACACTGAGCCTGATGCATTTAAAGGAGGAGAGAAAAGCCGATTTATAACCCAACTGGAAGTTGAGGGAATTCATAAAATAAAACATATTCTTGTTTCTCCTAACGTTCCTTCATTTAACATAACTCCCAATAAAATAAATAAAACAGATGCTGTGATGGTTAAAATAAGGGAAGTTGCAGAAAAAGGGTTTTCGCCTTCATCATTAACAAGTTATATCAGAAACCCAGTTGAATTCTATTATAGAAAAATATTAAAAGTTTCACAATATGAAGACGTAGAAGAAACCGTGGCATTAAATACCTTGGGTACTGTGATCCATAAAACCTTAGAAGTTTTTTATGAGCCTTTGAAGGGCAAATACTTAACTGTAGATGACTTAAAAACATTAAAATCAAAAATTGAGAAAACGATTACTCACTATTTTAAAGAATTTTATAAAGAAGGTGATCTGAAAAGCGGCAAAAACCTCATTATCTTTGAAATTGCCAAACGCTATATTATAAATTTTATAGATCTGGAAATTGAAACTTTAAAACAAGGGAATCAAATTAAAATTCTGGAGATTGAATCAGAAGATAATAAGATACAATTAGATATTCCGGAACTTGACTTTCCAGTTTATTTAACAGGAAAAATAGACAGAGTTGATGAATTCAATGGGACAATAAGGATCATAGACTATAAAACAGGCAAAGTAGATGAGAGTAAAGTAAATGTTGTTGATTGGGAAGATATAAATTCTGACTATGACAGATACAGCAAACCGCATCAAATATTATCGTATGCTTATTTAATGAATAGAAAAATGCAATTTACAACTCCTGTGGAAGCTGGTGTCATTTCATTTAAAAACCTAAATAATGGTTTTTTAAAATTTTCTAAAAAAGACTCTAAAAATAGCCGTAATAAAGATTCAAACATAACTCAAGAAATTTTAGACAATTATTTTGTTGAACTAAAAAAATTAATTTTAGAGATCTGCAATCCTGAGGTTGATTTTATTGAAAAAGATGTTTAAATGAATATAACAAATAACATTATTATACCAGGGAGCCATGGTAGGCCAATATTGACTGACATCTATTACCAAAAAAATAATACTCCTAAGCCCGTCATACTGTTCTGTCATGGATATAAAGGCTTTAAAGATTGGGGAGCCTGGAACCAAATGGGTCAGGAATTCGCAAAAAACGGATTTTGTTTTATCAAGTTCAATTTCTCTTTTAACGGAGGAACTATTGAGCAACCTATAGATTTTCCTGATTTAGAAGCTTTTGGGAACAATAATTACACAAAAGAACTTGATGATCTTGATTCTGTTATTAATTGGTCTATTGAAAATTACAACTCCAATAAAAACTTCGACACCTCAAACATTACTTTACTGGGCCACAGTCGCGGTGGTGGAATTGTCACTATTAAAGCAGAGGAAGATTCGCGAATAACAAATGTAGTTTCGTTAGCTGGAGTATGTGATTATGAAAACCGTTTCCCTAAAGGTGAAGCTTTTGATACATGGAAAAAAGATGGAGTTTACTACGTAATAAATGGTAGGACAAAACAAAATATGCCTCATTTTTATCAGTTCTTTGAGGATTTTGAACAAAATAAAGAGCGTCTTGATATAAAGCGAGCAACTTCCAATTTAAAGATACCTCATCTTATTATTCATGGAGATAATGACACTTCCGTTTCAATTGACGAAGCGAAAAATCTGCATAAATGGAATCCTAAAAGCAAGTTAAAAATAATTGAAGGTGCGAACCATGTTTTTGGCACCCAACATCCATGGAAATTTAAAAGGCTGTCCAAAGAATTGAAATTAGTAGTGAAATCCATTTTATCTTTTATTAATTCTAATTAAAAAATGATTAGAAAAGGAACTCTATCCGACATCGATAGCATTCTAATTATCACAAAAGCATGTGCAAAAAAGATGGTTGATGATGATATTTATCAATGGAATGATCATTATCCGAATAGCACTGCTTTTGAAAACGATGTCAAAAGGAATGAACTATATGTTCTTGAAATTAATAATATTATTGTTGGTTGTGTAGCCATTTCTGTTTTAATGGATAAGGAGTATGAAGATGTTAAATGGCTTACAAAAAATGAAAATAACATTTATATCCATCGTCTGGCTATTCATCCTGTTTATCAAGGACAAGGTTCTGCTCAACAATTAATGGACTACGCCGAACAGTTTGCAATAGAAAATAATTATATATCCATAAGATTAGATACCTTTTCTCACAAAACAAAAGAAACCAATTATTTTACGAACTTCGTGGCTATAAAAAACTAGGAGATATATATTTCCCTAAACAAAGTGAGTATCCTTTTCATTGTTACGAACTAATATTGTGAGCTCAAGCATATCCTTTAAAAATATAAGTAAACTGGCAATTCCAGCGCTAATTTCCGGGGTGTCTGAACCTATTCTGTCTATTACAGATATTGCCATAATAGGCAATATTGATATAAACGCAACCGAATCACTTGCTGCTGTTGGTATAGTTGGAGCATTTATTTCTATGTTAATTTGGGTGCTGGGACAAACCAGAAGTGCTATCTCTTCTATAGTTTCCCAATATTTAGGAGCCAACAAACTAGATGAAGTAAAAAATCTTCCTGCTCAAGCAATTTTCATCATCACATCATTAAGTATTATAATAATATTTGCAACCTTTCCATTTGCTGAACAAATATTCAAACTTTATAATGCATCAGATTTAATTCTAGATTATAGTGTAGTTTATTATAAAATACGAGTGTTTGGATTCCCTTTCACTTTATTTACCATGGCCGTTTTTGGGGCTTTTAGGGGGCTACAAAATACATTTTACCCAATGATAATAGCCATTATTGGAGCTGCTGCGAATATAATTCTGGATTTTATTCTTGTATATGGTATTGAGGGTTATATAGATCCTATGGATATAAAAGGGGCTGCATATGCCAGTGTTGCTTCTCAATTATTGATGGCTTTACTGGCAATCTATTTTATATTAAAAAAGACAAGCATACCACTGCTAATAACTTTTCCTTTCAACAAGGAAATAAAGAAATTTTTATTGATGATCCTCAATTTGTTTGTTCGCACACTTGCTTTAAATGTTACACTCTATTTCGCCAGTGCCTTTGCAACAAGCTATGGGAAACAGTACATTGCAGCTTATACCATAGCCATTAACCTTTGGTTTCTTAGTGCATTTATTATCGATGGTTATGCTAGTGCCGGTAATATTTTGTCAGGGAAACTTTATGGGGCAAAGGATTATAAGTTATTGATGCGATTAAACAATAAACTCATCAGATATGGAATCGTAATTGGCGCAATTCTCGCATTAGTTGGCGCATTGCTATATTATCCCCTGGGAACATTATTTACCAAAGATCCAGAGGTTTTAAAAGAATTTTATAAGGTTTTCTGGCTGGTTTTAGCCATGCAGCCTATTTGTGCAGTTGCCTTTATTTTTGACAGTGTTTTCAAAGGTCTGGGAAGAATGAAATTCCTTCGTAATGTCTTATTATTTGCCACATTTTTAGTTTTCATTCCAATATTGTTTTGGTTAGATAGCCTGGACTATAAGCTATACGCTATTTTTATAGCCATAACATTCTGGATGATTGCCAGAGGAATTCCGCTTCTCTATGAATTTAGAAGAAACTTTGCTCACGCCAACTAATATGGTGAATAAAGTTTAATCATAATGTTGTCACTTCGAGTGAAATTCTGAAAAGAATTTTGTATCGAGAAGCGATATAGTACATTAAATCTTCTTGTTTTCGATACATCATATCAGAGATTTAGCACTCAAACTGACGAAAATTAATTATCTAGCATCAACCTTAAATTAGTTTCTGTATTTTTGATAAAATTTAACTATAAATGTCTTCAACTGGTCAAAACGGAAACCTTTCTACCATCATTAATAACCATATTGCCGTTATTGAGTTTGGGCATCCAGCCGGAAATTCATTTCCTGCTCAATTATTGGTCAGATTAACCGATACCCTTAATGAATTATCTGTTAACAAAGATGTTCATGTAATTGTATTGAAAAGTGAGGGAGAACGTGCATTTTGCGCTGGTGCTTCTTTTGACGAATTAATGGCAATTACAAATTTATCTGAAGGAAAAATATTGTTTAGTGGATTTGCCCATGCGATCAATGCGATGAGAACCTGTTCTAAACTAATTATTGGTCGCGTTCAAGGAAAAGCAGTTGGTGGGGGTGTTGGGTTAACAAGTGCCTGTGATTATGTATTAGCAACTGTAAATTCATCTATTAAACTATCCGAACTTACCATAGGTATTGGCCCGTTTGTTATTGCTCCGGCAGTAGAACGTAAAATAGGAAAATCTGCATTATCTGAATTATCCTTAAATGCAACCGAATGGAAAAACGCTTATTGGGCAAAAGAGAAAGGATTGTATGCCGAAGTTTTTGATACTATTAAAGAACTAGATAAAGAAGTGGATTTTTTAGCTAAAAAGCTGGCATCATACAATCAGGAAGCCTTAACTCAAATGAAAAAGATCCTTTGGGAAAACACAGATCATTGGGAAGAACTATTGATAGAGCGAGCTGAAATTTCAGGAAAATTGGTCCTTTCAGAATTTACTAAAAACGCTTTAAAGCAAATTAAAAAATAATGAACTCTCCGGTAATTCTATTACAACAAGTCGATATAGAGGAAAAGATCAAAAATGCTCCGGATAGTGGTTATGAAATTGGAGTGTTTATTGGTGGAATGTTACCATTTATATTATTAGTTGCTCTAGCCTATTTAATATACAGTTACAATAAAAAACAAAAAAGTAAATACGACGAATAAATGGAATTTTTTAAATTTTTTAGAGGCAACGGATTATTTCTGATTTTGGCTATAGTTTTAATTGTTATTTATGTAATCAACAGAAACAAAAAACGATAATGAGCAACATTCGAATTACAAAAGAATTCAGCTTTGAAACCGGGCATGCATTGTATGGTTATGATGGAAAATGCAGAAATGTACATGGCCATAGTTACAAACTTGCAGTAACTGTCATTGGCAAACCTATTTCTAATTCGTCAAACGTAAAATTCGGAATGGTAATCGATTTTGGCGACCTTAAAAAGATCGTGAAAGAAGAAATTGTGAATGTGTTTGACCACGCTACAGTATTTAATAAAAACACACCTCATGTAGAATTAGCAAAAGAATTGGAAGATAGAGGCCACAATGTTTTGTTGGTTAATTATCAGCCAACAAGTGAAATGATGGTGATAGACTTTGCTAGGAAGATAAAGAGTAGATTGCCAGAAAATATAAAATTACACTCGCTAAAACTTCGAGAAACAGATACATCATTTGCAGAGTGGTATGCGAGTGATAATAAATAAAAACAAGACCTGGTAGGTTTTAAAAACCTACCAGGTCTAGATTTCAAAACAATGCAATTAGAGCCTTTAAAACAGTCTCAATATTATCATTTTTATAATAGAGGAAACAACAATGGAGTTGTTTTTTTTGAGGAGGAGAATTACTTTTATTTTTTAGAATTAATTAAAAGGCACTTATCATCAATTGCAGATTTTTATAGTTATTGTTTATTACCAAATCATTTTCATTTGATCTTTAGGATTAAAGATGATAAAACATTTTTAACAAAATACAAAGACAATATATATCAACCATTTTCTAATTTATTTAATGCTTATACCAAAGCAATAAACAAAAAATATAATAGGACAGGAAGTTTGTTTCAAAAACACCCCAAGAGAATAGCCATTAAGAATGAGGAATATTTAAGAAATTTAATCATTTATATCAATACAAATCCTAGTCATCATAATTTAGCTGAATACAAAAATTATAAATATTCTTCTTATCAATCACTGATTTCAGATAAACCAACCCTTTTAAAAAGAAAAGAAGTGATTAATATGTTTGGAGATATAGATAATTTTAAATACGTTCATGAAATAAGAAAAATCAAGATTGATTTAATAGGAGAATTAATATTAGAGTA
This sequence comes from uncultured Flavobacteriaceae bacterium, assembly GCA_963722665.1. Lineage (GTDB taxonomy): Bacteria > Bacteroidota > Bacteroidia > Flavobacteriales > Flavobacteriaceae > Site-B1. The sequence continues at coordinate 4,757 of CAVRNW010000001.1, read as the reverse complement.
ATTATATAACACCTAGTAGGTTTTATAAACCTACTAGGTATTAAAAATATATATAATGCAAATCCCAAAAGGAAAAAAGGTCTATTTCGCTTCAGATAATCATTTAGGAGCTCCAACAAAGGAAAAATCCTTTCCTCGCGAAGAAAAGTTCGTTATATGGCTTGATGAAATAAAGCAAGATGCTGCCGCTATTTTCCTTTTAGGTGATCTGTTTGATTTTTGGTTTGAGTATAAAACAGTAGTTCCAAAAGGATTTACCAGAACATTCGGGAAATTGGCTGAAATAAGTGATTCCGGAATCCCTATCTATTATTTTGTAGGCAATCACGACCTTTGGATGAACGGCTATTTTGAAGAAGAGCTGAATATTCCCGTTTATCATGAACCAAAGGAATTCAGTTTTAATGACAAAATATTTTTAATTGGCCATGGAGATGGTTTAGGGCCTGGAGACAAGGGTTTCAAACGCATGAAAAAAGTGTTTACTAATCCTGTTGCCAAATGGTTCTTCAAGTGGTTACATCCCGATATAGGTGTTAGATTAGCTCAATATTTTTCAGTAAAAAACAGACTTATTTCGGGAGAAGAAGATGTGAAATTCCTTGGAGACGAAAACGAATGGTTAGTGCAATACTCAAAAAAGAAATTAGAAGAAAAACACAGGGACTATTTCGTATTTGGACATAGACATTTACCGTTAAATATCGACCTCAATAAAAACTCAAAATACATCAATCTTGGCGATTGGATATCATATTACACATATGGAGTTTTTGATGGTGAAAGTTTCGAGTTAAAGACTTATTGATTGTCGTTCTCGTGATCTTCCAAATCCTTAGTAAGATCTAATTTTCTAAATGACGGCAAAACAATTCCGGTTGTTACAACAGTAATTAAAGTCATTGTTCCACCAAACACAACTGCAGTAACAGTTCCCATTAGTTTTGCGGTTAACCCACTTTCAAAAGCGCCCAATTCGTTAGAGGAGCCAACAAACATTGAGTTTACAGAAGCTACACGACCTCGCATATTATCTGGGGTTTTTAATTGCAAAATGGTTTGCCTGATTACCATTGAAACACCATCAGTAACACCGCTAAAGAACAGGGCCAGAAGAGAAATCCAGAATATTGATGATAATCCGAAAACGATGATACAAATTCCGAAACCAAAAATAGCTCCTAATAATTTCATTCCTGCGTTTCTACTTATCGGGATATAGGCTGTCACCAACATAGTTAAAAAAGCTCCAACTGCTGGAGCTGCTCGTAATGCTCCAAATCCTTCTGAGCCTACTTTTAAAATGTCCTGAGCATAAATAGGTAAGAGAGCTATTGCTCCACCAAATAATACTGCAATCATATCCAATGTCAATGCTCCTAAAATAGCTTTAGTCTTAAATACAAATTTGACACCTTCCTTTAAGCTTTTCACAACAGGTTCTCCAATGTTTGGGTTTAAAATTGGTTTTTTCTTTATCTGAAATACAACAAGAAGAGCAAACATGACCAATCCAAAAACGACACATAAGGTCCAATGAACACCAATCCAATTGATTGCAACACCTGCCGTTGCTGGTCCTAAAACCGAAGCCATTTGCCAGGTAGAACTGCTCCAGGTTGCAGCATTAGGATAGATGCGTTTTGGGACAATTAATGCAATCAAAGAGAATATGGTTGGTCCGAAAAAAGAGCGCAGAAAACCACCAAAGAATACTAATGCATAAATGGAGTATAATATGGTATTAGTAGACCAATCCGAAACTATTTCCGGCCAAGTCAGTAAGAACAACCCCAAACTGATCAATGAAAAGGCAGAGATACATAAGGCCAACAGATTTCGTTTCTCATTTTGATCTACAATATGTCCCGCAAATAATGCCATTGTAAAGGCAGGAATAATTTCCATTAAACCTATTATACCCAGTGATAACGGATCTTTGGTCAATGTGTATACTTCCCATTCAATGACTATGAATTGCATGGACCAGGCAAAGACCAAAACAAATCTTACGACCAAAAAAATATTGAATTCCTTAAATCGTAGAGCTGAGTAAGGGTCTTTTTTTGCCATTTATAGGATTACGCTTTAATGTCTCTGAATTTTAATTGAAGTGAAACTTCTCCATTCCAATGGTTTTCATCAATGGAATATGCAGCTTGAAAAGTTTTTTTGTTGGAAATTATGGCTTTTTTATGTCCTAACCCAAAACCAATTCCAACTAATTTTGTTTTGTTTTGAGTTGCAGTGACTCTTAAATGTTTATCATCCTCACCAACACATTTACCATAACCTGTATCCTTTAAATCTGAAGTCATAAAAACAGGCGTCATATTTCCCGGCCCAAAAGGTGCAAACTGACTTAAGATCCTGTAAAATTTAGGTGTGATTTGATCCAAAGTGATTTCAGTATCAATTGTAATCTCCGGAGTTAACATATGATTTTCGATTGTGGCAGACACAATACTCTCAAATGCTAATTTGAAGGCTTCGTAATTTTCTTCTTTAAGAGTTAATCCGGCAGCATATTTATGACCTCCAAACTGTTCCAGATGTTCTCTACAAGCTTCTAAAGCATTATAGACATCGAAACCTTTTACGGATCTTGCAGATGCGGCGAGCTTTTCACCGCTTTTGGTAAATACTAAAGTTGGCCTGTAATAGGTCTCGATTAATCGAGAAGCCACAATACCAATAACGCCTTTATGCCAAGATTCATCATATACAACAGTAGTAAAGTTCTCCTGTTCTTTTTGTTCTTCAATTTGCTGTAAAGCTTCTTCCGTAATTCTTTTATCTGCATCTCTTCTGTCTGTGTTAAATGCTTCTATTTCTTCTGCGAATTGAATTGCCTTTTCTAAATTGGTTTCCGTTAACAGATTTACTGCATATTGACCATGTTTCATTCGTCCGGCAGCATTTATCCTTGGAGCAATAATAAAAACAACATCAGTAACTGTTAAGGTGTCCTTTTTAACCTGATCTAGAATGGCCTTAAATCCTGTTCTGGGAGCTTCATTAATAACTTGCAATCCAAAATAGGCCAATACTCTGTTTTCTCCAGTAATTGGAACAATATCAGCTCCAATTGCAGTGGCAACTAAGTCTAAATATTCAACTAGATCTTCAGTTGTCTTACCATCTGTTGAAGCCAATGCCTGAATAAGCTTAAAACCAACTCCGCAACCACATAATTCCTTATATGGATACTCGCAATCATTTCGCTTTGGGTCTAAAACGGCAACTGCATCCGGAATATTGTCTCCGGGTCTGTGATGATCACAAATAATAAAATCTATCCTTTTTTCCGATGCATATTTAACTTTATCAATGGCTTTGATGCCGCAATCTAGAGCAATTATTAGGGAAAAATCATTGTCGTTTGCAAAATCGATTCCTTTAAAAGATATGCCATAACCTTCATCATATCTATCCGGAATATAAGTGGCAACATTCGGATATTTACTTAATAAATAAGAGGATACTAAAGATACGGCAGTAGTTCCATCGACATCATAATCACCATAAACCAGAATGTTTTCATTATTGACAATAGCAAGCTCTACTCTGGCAACTGCTTTATCCATATCTTTCATCAGGAATGGATCATGCAAATCATCTAAACTTGGTCTGAAAAAATGTTTTGCTTCTTCGTATGATTCAATACCTCGTTGCACTAAAAGTGATGCAATGGTTTCATCTACTTGTAGTGATTCCTGCAATTGTTTTACCTTATTTTTATCTGGTTTTGGCTTGAGTGTCCAGCGCATAATTCCTTATGAGAATAAAATTCCAATGCTAAAAATATAAAAATAATGTCATGTTGAGCTTGTCAAAACATCTCAATATGAGATTCTCCCTTTCGTTCAGAATGACAAAATACTATTTTTTGTGTAAATGAATTTCTGTGTCCATTTTAGCAAACTGACGGAACATTTCGAATACACCACAATATCGATCTATAGATAAATTTACTGCTTTTTCGATTTTCTTTTCGTTCAATTCTTTTCCGTAGAAATGGTAATCAACTTTGACTTTATGATAATATTTAGGATGTTCATCTGTTAATTCTCCAGCAGTAACAATCTTAAAACCATCTATTTCAACTTTCATTTTCTTTAAAAGAGACACAACATCAAGTCCGGAACAACCGGCGAGAGAGGTTAACATTAAAGCTTTAGGTCTTAATCCTGAATTGGTTCCTCCAAATTCTTTATCAGAATCAATAGATAATTTATGTTTACTGGGGTTATCTGATTCAAAAACCATATCCCTTATCCATTCAGTAGTGATTATATTAGTCATATGTAGAAATAATTTTGTTAATTGAAGGTGCAAAAATACGACTAATAAACATAAAATTTTGTAACATATGGCACTTGTTTCACCATTACCTTCAGACCACGATCTAGAGACCAAAGAATTAGCCCAATTCTTTAATGAAACCCTTGGATTTTGTCCGAATTCAGTACTTGACAATGCAACGTCGTCCGGCAATAAGTAAAGCTTTTATTAACTTAAATAAAGCGGTAATGGCCAACGAAGGTCGGGTGACTTCTGCATTGAAACGAATGATAGCCTGGGTTAGCAGTAATTCTGCTGGTTGCAGATACTGTCAGGCACATGCTATTCGAGCTGCAGAGCGTTATGGAGCAGAACAGGTACAGTTAGACAATGTTTGGGACTATAGAACCCATCCTGCTTTTAATGAAGCCGAACGAGCTGCTTTGGATTTTAGTTTAGCTGCTAGCCAAATT